>JAEZCJ010000020.1 GCA_023433615.1 Bacillota bacterium
GGCGAGCCGATCAAGTTCGTAGGCAAGAAGCTCGGAAGCGAGCTCGTTACCGACATTGGCGATGGCGTGAAAAAAGCTTCGACGTTCGCAGGCGACACGGTCGGCCAAGTGGCGGGCGGCGTGTTCGACACGGCGGCAGGCTTGATCGGGAAGGATGAACATCAGCGCAATCAGGGGCTCGGCGAGATCGGAGAAGCGATCGGCCGGACCGCGAGGGGCGTCGTGCAGACCGGCAAAGGCGTCTACGTCAATGGCAAGGATGTCTATGAAGGATTGAAGGACGGCAACTACTCGCAGTTGAAATCCGGCGCGGCCGGCATCGTGAAGACGGCTGCTGTTGCGACGATCGCAATCGGCGTCGTCGACTTCATCGAAGGCGCGGACACGGCTGCGGCCGAGCCTATTGATACGCCGAACGATGGCCTCGCAGGCGATACGCATCCCGAGACAGGCGTGCCGTTCGAGTCCAAGGAAGTCATCATGCCGGACGGCAAGGTCGTGGAGGGCGTATTCCCGGATTTTGAGGAGGCGTATGCCGCGCAGCTGCCGGAGTCGCTGTATATGGAGTCGGATGCGGTGCATTTTCACGCATGCAATATGCAATTAGCCGAACAGATCCAGGCTGACCCACAGTTGGCCGAGCAGTTCACGGTGGATCAGCAGGCGCAGATCGCGGCCGGGCAGACGCCTGACGGCTATACGTGGCATCACTCGGAGGTGCCGGGCCGAATGGAGCTGGTGGATGGACAGATTCATGCGCAGACCGGCCACTTGGGCGGGCGCGAGCTGTGGGGCGGAGGGGCCGAGCATCGCGGGTAATCTAGCATTTCGAGCTTAGGACAACTACGGATTACGGCATAAGTGGGTTACATACGAATCAGCAGGAGCGGTGATGCAGTGCTATTGGTCTATATCATTATTATGGCGGCAGCTTTGCTGCTAGCGGGTTATGCCTACGAACAAGCCGCACGGCGTACGGATGCCGCAAGACCCCGTACAGGCGAACTCATCGATGTCGGCGAATATCGCATCCACGTAACGGACCGGGGGCATGGGGGCCCTGCAGTCGTCATTCTGCATGGCGCAGGGGATTGTTCCTATTCGTGGATGCACGTTAGTAGAGAAGTAGCTAAGTTTACGCGAGTGGTCACCTATGACCGCGCAGGCATGGGGGCAAGCGAACCGGGTCCCGCGCCGACTGCCGTCCACACGGTCCATGAGCTGCATACGATGCTTGGCAAGGCCGATATCCCTGGACCCTATGTCCTGGCAGGCCATTCCCTAGGCGGCCTCGTAGCCAGGCTCTATGCCTTGGAACATCCCGACCAGGTTGCGGGATTAGTCTTCCTAGACTCGACGCATGAATATCTGAAGGATGACGCGAAATTCAAGCAAGGCTTCGCAGCTATCGGCGTGATGATCCGGGTCTTGAAGTTCTTATCCGCGTTCGGCATTCCGAGATTCGTGGGCAATGTCTTCGGGATCATCCCGATGTTCGGCAGCGAACGGCCTTATTACAAGCGCCAGCTTAGCGCCGAGGAATATAAGATGTGGAAGGCGATGGTGTACCGGATCTTTGCAGGGGATGCAGCAGGGGCAGAATTTAAGGGCGCATGGGACCTTATTGCAGCTGCGTCGCATCGGTTAGATAGCAGTGATCGTACGCCTCAATTCGCCGATCTCCCGATTGCAGTCCTTAACAATCCGGGATTCGGCGACAACTGGACAGCGATGCAGAAGGAATTGGCTTCCCGTTCAACGAACCATACGCACCGCACGAGCGATCGCAAGGGACACAGCCTGCAGATGCCGCGCCCGGAGTATGTTGTAGAAGCCATAGGTCACGTCGTTGAGCAGGCACGGCAACGAGCGCGCGATATTCGTCCAGGCGTCGATGGATGCGCGGGGCGCGACAAGACGTCATCATGATCGCGCATCGGCGGTCGACGGCGTGGCATGCGGATCAGATTTTCTCGGCAGTAACCGTGAAAGGGATCTTCTTCATGGCGTGGAAATTACGTGCCGACACATGATAATAGACGAAGTACGATCCCGGTTCGGTAATGGACAGCTTAGCGATGTAGCGTCCATCCTCTTGGTGAGTGGCAGGCAGCATCATATGAGGTTCTTGCCCCTCTTTCCACCATTCGAATATGACTTCGCTCGCGTCATCCACTGGTTGACCCTCCTGGGTAACGGTTACCGCAAAAGTAACGTTGTCGCCGGCAGCAGGTTGACTCGGTTCGAGCGTGAATTCGGATTCGACAGGCGTAGAAGCATGTAGAGCTGTTTGATGTCGATCTTGACCGCAGGCTGTCACGGCAAGGAGCAACAGCAGACACGGCAGCAAGTACATCGAGCGTTTCAATTCCAACTGGATTCAATCCCTTTCTGTTTCAAGTTTATTAGTCACTGTGCTGAATATTTCCCCCGCTTGTTACATGAATATCGGAGCGAGCAGAAAGGCTGCAATAAAGAAATCCAAAACCGTGCACCATTCCGAGTACCACCGCCAGACGATCTTGTTGCTCCGAAAATGAACAAAGTCCCAGATCGCATGGCCGATATATCCTGCCGCAAGCAGGATCAGTCCTGTTTCTCTGTCGACATACAGAGACACTACCGCGATAATACTGAAGAACAGCAATGCGGCCGCCTGGATCAAGATGTTACGAACCCCGCGGAGATGCCCGCGAATTGCGCCTGCAATCGGGTAGACAAGCGCGATAAGAATCAAGATAAACGACATGGGATCCGTCGAAGCAGGGAGCCCTGTCGCGGCCATAGCTAACGCCAACAATGAGGGCCATCGTTTCAGCAATTGTATGCCTGCAAACTTCAATCTTCCTCTCTCTTTGACATCTTCGTCTTTTCTGGCCAATTCCATGGCAATCACTCCTCGTTTTCTTTTGCACCCCAAAATTAACACATTGCGAATCCTTTTACGTCTATCTACAGTTGATCTTTATTTCGCGTCTATATCGATCGATTGATGAGCAAGACGGATTCATCTGTTATGATGAAGTAAACCGCCCTAATAAAGGATTAAAGATGAATAAAAATATATTTCAACGCTTTAACGCCCGCGCCGCACATACGATCTTTATCGCTGCTTTTTTCATATTGATCATGCCAGAGTATCCTTTACTGCATATCCGCGTACTTATCGTGTACGCTGCCTTCGCGGCTTGTTACATAGGGATGGCGGCAGCGCCTGCAGGATGGTGGAATGCTAAGCGGTATGTCCTTGCGGTCTGCATTCTTGCCGGCATAACCCTCATCATTCGCACCGTACATTCCGATTACCCTGATCACCGCATTTTCTGGCCGCTGTTGTATATGCTGGGGGTAGCCGATACGAAGTGGAACCGTTCGACCGTTGTGCTCGCCGTCGTCACGGTCTGCCTAATTGCAGCATTGATGGCGTTCGACGGCGTGTCATACGGCGCTCTTATAGCAGCTGTCCTCCTGTATGTCGCGGTCCGAAATCAAAGCCTGCTTCGCGAAGCGCATCGAACGAACCGCAAGCAGCTGGAACAACTGAATACGGCGTATTCTGAATTGCAGCAAACATCTGTTCAGGCAATGGGTTATGCTGCGCTGACAGAGCGTACGAGATTGGCACGCGACATTCATGACGGGTTCGGGCATCAGATGACCTCGCTTATTGTACAGCTTCAAGCGTTGAAGCTGATGATTCCTTTAGATCCAGCAGGGGCGGCAGACAACGTAGACGAAATTCTGAAGGTAGCTAGGAAAGGGATGGATGAGGTAAGGCTTGCAGTGAAGGAATGGTCGGACGATGAGAAAGGCATGGGGCCGATCGCGCTGAAAGGACTTGTCTCTCAGGTCGAAGCCAATTCTACGGTACGGATACAATACCAAGAAATCGGCCCGATCAGTGAGTGGCCGGTTGCATGCAGCGTCGTTCTCTACAGAATCTTGCAAGAAGCGTTAACCAATATTCTCAAGCACGCTGATGCGGTACAGGTCAACATTGAAGTGGAAGAAGAGAACGAACAAGTAAAGCTGCTCGTTACGGATGACGGTAATTTCAGCAACGAGAAACCATTGAATTTCGGATTTGGGCTTAACGGCATGGTCGATAGATGCGAATCAGCCGGAGGGAGCATCACTTTCTCCGCAAATTCACCGCATGGCTTAAAGATGCTAGCCGTTATTCCGCTCCATATGACTCCCAGTACGGCTGATAAGGAGACGCTGCATGCATACCGGGAAAATGATTCGAATCGTATTGGCGGATGACCAGCCTTACATTCGCAAAGGATTGCGCTACATCGTGGACATTCAAATAGACATGCAGGTGGTCGGAGAGGCCTCGACCGGAGAAGAAGCGGTCGACGTTGCATTGCGGAGCGTGCCAGATATCGTCCTGATGGATATCCGCATGCCGGGCGGAACCGGAATAATGGCAACAAAGGCTATCGTGGAAGCTTTGCCCGATACAAAAGTCGTCCTCTTAACGACTTTCGATGTGGAGCAATACGTGTATGACGGGATTCGTGCCGGGGCTTCCGGTTATTTATTGAAAGATACGGATACCGATGAACTGCTAAGCGGCATACGGGCCATGTACCGGGGGGCTACCCTGTTCAATAGCAGCACGGCCAAACGCGCCTTAGACCAAATATTAACTTCAGGCATGCAGGAGCCGGATCCACCCGGAATAGACCGACTGCTTGGCGCCTTGACGGAGCGTGAAACAGAAGTGCTGCAGCTGCTTGCTTACGGGAAGAGAAATCACGAGATATCTGCGATTCTATGTATTTCTGAAGGAACAATCAAAACGCACATCCACCATATTATGCAAAAACTCGGGGCGCAGGACCGCACTCAAGCTGTGGTTACAGCCATTCGGATGAAGCTTGTGAAATAGAAAAGGAACTGTAGAAAGGGTCACCGTATGCTTCCTGCCCGGTGACCCTTTCTATCTGAAGAGCATTATTCAATCGTTCGTACACGGCGCAGGACGATGAAAGCCAGCACCGCCATGATTAGGACTAAGCCGGCACTGATTGCGGCAATGGCGTTGAGGGCGTCTGTGAATGCGGCGTGAGCGATGGCCATTAATCGGTCCGCGAGATCGGGAGATAGCTTGTTAGCTGCGGAAACAGCCCCGGCAATCGTATCCCGGCTGGCGTCAGCGGCATCGGCGGGTATTCCAGCCGTGTTCGGAACGTCCAACTGGCGGCTGTATACAGCGGCTCCGACACTTCCGAGAATGGCGACTCCAAGCGCCATGCCCAGCTCACTGCTCGTTTCCGACATGGCCGATGCAGACCCTGCCCTTTCCGGTGGGGCTGAACCGATAATAAAATCTGTTGCGAGCACACCGATTGGCCCCAACCCGATGGCGATAACCACGTATCCAGCAATAAGCAGCGCAAATCCGGACGAGCCTGCAACTTGAGTCAACATGAGGCTCCCCATGGCTATGATCACCAGACACGCGCTTACCACATGACCTGGGCTAATTCGGCTGACAATAGAAGACGCGAGCATAGATCCTACTGTTACCGCCAACATTGACGGCAGTGTCCAAATTCCTGCTCGCAGCGGGGACAGACCTTCAACCAATTGGAGATACTGGCTGACCATTAATCCGATTCCGCCCATTGCGGCAGTACATAATAGCATCATCCCCAAGGAAACGCTGATACGACGGTCTTTCAATAGGTTCAAGTCGAGCAGCGGATGGTCCAATCGGCGCTGCCGGACGAAGAAAGCAGCGCCGAATGCTGCACCTGCCAGCATTGCCAGCATCGGTACGCCATGTAATCCGTCCTGTGCCCACTCCTTCAGCCCATAAATGAAAGGCATAACCGCCGCCAAATACAGGCAAACGCTTGACAAGTCCAATCGACCGGCTCCGGCATCACGATACTCGGGTAACAAAATCGGTGCGGTAATCAACAAGACGATCATAACCGGTACACCTAATAGAAACACTGCGCCCCAATGGAAGTATTCGAGCAGCAGCCCGCCGGCAAGCGGACCGAGCGCCATTCCGCCAGAGAAACAGCTCATCCAGACGCCTACCGCCAAGCCCCGCTGTTTGGGATCCTTAAACATGTTGCTGATCAAAGCAAGCGTCGACGGCATTAACGTAGCGCCAGCAACCCCGAGGAATGCGCGAGCCGTGATCAGCATTTCCGCGCTGTTCGAAAAAGCTGCTGCTGCCGAAGCGGCACCGAATGCGGCAGCGCCGATCATCAACAGTTTGCGGCGCCCGATACGGTCGCCGATCATCCCCATCGTAATCAGACAACCGGCAATCATGAAGCCGTAGATGTCCATGATCCATAGCAGCTGCACGCCGCTCGGCGAAAGGTCTGCGCTAAGATGAGGAATGGCGAGGTAAAGCACGCTCATATCCAAAGCCAGAATCAGTGTAGGCAGTGCCAGAACAGCAAGCCCGATCCATTCTCTCCGTCCGGCTCGTTCCGGTTGTCCGGAGGACATATTGTCCAACCCTTGTATCGATTCCATACCTTGTAGACTCTCCTCTTTCATATTCACGGCAGCAGACCAATGCTGCAAGAAGTCTTTTACAGAGATTCAAAAACCTCGATTTTCCCGCCATATTGTAATTCCGGCCAGTTATCCGTTAACGCGAGAGCCGCTTCCATGGAATCAGCCTCAATGATGGATATTCCGAATATATCCCCAGAGTTGCCGAGAATGCCCTCCGAAGTTACAGTGTGCCGCCCATAACCGGCGAATCCTTGTTTCTCATATCCCTGTGATTGTAGATTGCCGATCCATTTCCACAAATCGTCGACATTCTCTTGATACTTCTCCGGAGGTACATTCCCTCCATGGTAGATAAACATAAATCGCATAAGCTGATTCTCCTCTCCTTATTTTCAGTTGCATTTTGAAACTGAACACAGTATAATTTAATCAAGTCAACTCGTCAAGGGGGATTGTTTATGTCAGAAACTTCGAAAATACTGCGCTCCGATTGTCCCATTAATTATTCTCTTCAAATGCTGGGCGACTCATGGTCGCTGCTGATTATCCGGGATATTCTATTTGCCGGCAAAAAAACATTCGGCGAATTTCTCTCATCGGACGAAGGAATCGCGCGCAATATCCTGACTAACCGGCTTTCCAATTTGGTGCAGAACGGAATTATCGTGAAGGGTCCTCATCCCACCGACAGGCGAAAAGAAATTTATTCGTTGTCGGACAAAGGATTGGATCTCATTCCTCTCTTGCTGGAATTGTCGGCTTGGGGAGCAAGAAATGAACCAAAGACCGCAGCTAATTTTGCATGGGTTGAAAATATGCAGATGGAGAAAGAAGAATTGATCGCACATATTCGTCAGACCGCGGCCGAGGGCAACTCGGTGTTTGGAGAATCGCTTCCCTCGACACGATAGCTCAATAAGGTTGATAAATTCTGTCACCTTCGCTTCCCGCGCCATTTTGCGCGGGGAGCGCATTTTTTTGCGTGGAGGCGGTGCATCGTTTGCGCGGGTGCGGTCCAACCTTTGCGTCTTGAGGGAAGCAGCCCTGGGATAAGATGGGTTCATACCGGATGACCATCCAATATCGAAGGGGCGAATGAAGATGATTCAAGCGAGAGGATTGACCAAGACGTACCGGTTGGAAGCGGGCGATTTCCACGCGCTCAAGGCGACGGACGCAGCGATCGCCAAGGGCGAGTTCATCGCCATTATGGGGCCGAGCGGCTCGGGCAAAAGCACGCTGCTCCAGCTCATCGGCGGGCTCGACCTGCCGACCTCGGGCATGATTACGGTGGACGGCGTGGAGCTGCAGCGCCTCAATGAGAAGGAACGCACGCTGTTCCGCCGCACGCGCGTCGGCTTCGTGTTCCAGAACTATCAGCTGCTGCCGATGATGACCGTGGCCGAGAACGTCGGGCTGGCGCTCGCGGCGAACAAGACGCCGAAGGCCGAGACGCAGAAGATCGTGAAGCAGCTGCTCGAGGAGGTCGGTCTCGCGGATAAGGCCGCGAGCTTCCCCTCTCAACTAAGCGGCGGCCAGCAGCAGCGGGTGGCAATCGCAAGGGCGCTCGCGATGAAGCCGCCGCTCATCCTGGCGGATGAACCGACCGGCAACCTCGACCGCAGGAACGGCGAGAGCGTGCTGCAGCTGCTCGCCAGGCTGAATCGGCAAGAAGGCATCACGGTCGTTATGGTGACGCATGATCCGCAAGCCGCTCAGACGGCGGACCGGATCATCGAGCTGCGCGACGGCGAGATCGTGGAGCATAACGCGGCCGCGGCAGGAGGGATGCGCGCATGAACGTCTGGGCTGTCGCATGGCGCAACCTGATGCGCCGCAAGCTTCGCACCTTCTTGACGATTCTGTCGATCGTCATCGGCGTCGGCTCGACGTTCGCGGTCATCGCGGCCGTCGACTCCGCCAAGACGACCTTCCCGCTCTACTTGAAGTCCGCGTTCGGCAAGGCGGACTACGGCCTCTACGGCACGGAGGCGTATATCGCAGACGAGGTGCTCCACGACGCAGAGCGGCTCGACAACGCCACCGCCGTCGCGGTTCTGAAGGAGAACACGAAGCTCGTGCTCGAGCAGGAGGGGATCTCCGCAATTCAGAAGCGCGTCGATCTCTCCGGATATTCCGGGCTCGACACGCCGCTGACCGGATTCAAGCTTATCGAAGGCAGTCTCTCGGAAGGCGGCGCGGTCATCACAGACCGGACGGCACGCGTCTGGCAATCGAGCATCGGAGACATGATCGCATTCGACACGGACAACGGCATCCAGCAGGTCCGCGTATCGGCGATCGTGAAGTATACCGGCGAACTGATGGGACCGTCGTCATGGAATATGGCCAAGTATCACCCTTGGACGGTCGCAGTTCCATTGCCGCTCGTGCAGGATTGGTACAATCTCGCAGGCAAGATCGACGGCATCCAGCTCAAGGCAGCCCAGGGCGTCGATCCAGCAGCCCTGGAGCAACCGCTTAGACAGCTCGTCGACCGGCACGAGGGCATCTATCTGCAGCCGGTCGTGCTCGACATGGACGCCTCGATGCAGACGGTGAATACGTTCTTCATGGCGCTGTACCTGGCCGGCTTCCTCGGCATTGCGCTGAGCGCATTCATTATCTACAACTCGCTCTATGTGAGCATCAAGGAGCGGCGCCATGAATTCGCGGCGCTCAAGACGATCGGGTACACGCCGGAGCAGCTGCGCGGCCATGTCCTCATCGAGGTCATGCTGCTGTCGCTGATCGGCACGTTAGTCGGTCTGCTGTTCGGCTACGGATTGGCGCTCGGCCTGAAATCGCTGATCTTCATGCTGTTCGGCATCTTGGACGAAGGCAGCACCGTCATGACGACAGGCTTCATCGTCTCCGTGCTGGCCGGCTTGCTCGTGCCGCTGCTCGCATCGCTCTACCCGATCCGCCAGGCCGGCAAGGTCAGCGTCATCGGCGTGCTGAAGGAGCATCGCGCACCGGCTGCGGGCTATCGCTCCAACTGGCAGTTAGCATTCGGCGTGCTGCTGATCGGATCCGCATTCGCGATCAAGCATCTGCTGCTTCTGCTGCCGCTCATGATCGGCATCGCGCTCGTGTTCCCGACCTTATTCCGCCTGTTCCTGTACGTGCTGCGTCCGATTTATACGGCAATCTCCGGGTTCAATGGCGGCATGGCCGCGCGCAATCTGGAACGGAATCCGGGCCGCACCGCGATGACGTCTGTCATCCTGTGCATGGGCATCGCGATGATCGTGCTCATGAGCTCGCTCAATGCGGCGCTCATGACGACGTACGAACGGATCATCTATGCCTCGTACGGCGGCAATCTGGACGTGCACCTGCATCATATCGAGAAGACCGATCTGGCCCAGCTGAAGGCAACGCCGGGCGTAGCCGACGCGCAGACTTATGCGATGCAATCCGCGGTCTGGCGAACGGAAGAGCAGGATCGCAAGCTGCCGGTATACGGCGTCGGCGAGACGTGGATCGACCGGTTCCCGCTGTTCACGATGACCGGGGAAGATGCGACGGCGCACAGCGCGCTCGTGGCATCGCTCGGCGACGACGAGGTGCTGCTCGACCGCGTCGCGTTCAACGTATGGGGCGGCGAAGTAGGGGGGACAATCCAGCTCGAGACATTGGAGGGCGTGCGGCAGTTCGCCGTCGCGGGCATCGTCGACACGATGAAGAACAGCGGCTACGGAGCCTTCATGCGCGATGACGCGTTCCGGGACAGCTTCGGGCTCAAGTATGAACGCAATGCGCTCATCATCAAGGATGACGTGACGAGTCCGGTGCAGCTTCGCGAAAATATTTTCGGCCAATTCGGGGAGCGCATCGAGGAGATGTTCGGTCCGGAGGATTGGGTGTCGGTCATCGGCGCGTCGTATACCGGCTCGTTCTCGATCATCAACGCGCTGATCGTCCTGTCGATCGTCATCTCGGGCATCGGCATCACGAACACGCTGCTCATGAACATCATGGAGCGGATTCGCGAGCTGGCGATGATGCGCGCCGTCGGGGTGACGCGCAGGCAGGTCGTGCGGATGGTGCTGCTTGAGGGCTTCGGAATCGGGCTGGCTGCAACCGCGATCGGCATCGCGTTCGGCGTGCTGCTCATCTTCCTGACGTCGACATTCCTTGAGGTGAACGCGCTGACATATCGATTCTCGATCGCTTGGAACATCCTGCTGTACATCGGCCTATTCGGCATTCTGGTCAGCCTGATCGCCAGCTTCACGCCGGCGTCGCGCGCGGCCAAGACTCCATTAAGCGAGGCGTTGCGCTATGAATAAACTTCATCTGATCCTGCTGCTCGTGACGGCGGCGATGCTGATTCTCTCCGCATGCGGCGGCTCGGCGAAATCTTGGGACGAGGAGGCGGTCGTCGCTAGCGACCGCATTCTCGCGGACAACGTCGAGGCGGCCTGGACCGTGGAGCCTGAAGCCGCTGCGGGAGCGGGCGAGACGATTCGGTTGACGCTCTCGCGAACGGACGGGCGCTCGATCGACGGCTTCGACATCACGCATGAGAAGCTGCTGCATCTGATCGTCGTCAGCCAGGACCTCTCGTACTTCGCGCACATCCATCCGGAGCATCTGGGGGAGGGCGTGTTCGAAGTTGCGAATGATTTTCCCGCTGGCGGGGCGTACCGGCTCATTGCCGACTTCAAGCCGACGGGCGGCGATTCGATGACGAAGATGGCGTGGGTGGATGTTTCCGGCGAGCCTGCAGAGCAGATGCCTGTCGCTCCGGACGGGGTCGTGGAGCGGGTCGCGAACGGGACTCGCGTGGCGCTTGCTGCGGCTGACGGCGGGGCGGAGGACGAGCTGTCGCTCACGTTCACGCTGACGGAGGAGGCGAGCGGGGAGCCGGTCACCGATCTCGAGCCGTATCTGGGCGCGATCGGGCATGTCGTCCTCCTGTCGGCTGACGGCGAGAAGTATGTCCACGTGCATGCCGAGGAAGGGCAAGGCACCGGACCGACGGCCGCGTTCGAGGCGACGCTGCCGGGGAGCGGCGTGTACAAGGTATGGGGGCAGTTCCAGCGGGACGGCGAGGTATTCACGGTGCCGTATGTGCTGGATGTTGCGGAATGATGCGAGGATGAGGGAGAGGTGAGCGGGATGCAAGCGTTCCGGCCGTATGTGAAGCGAGAGAGCAGGCTGTATCTATGGGCATTCGTCGGGAGCTTGTTCCGCTTCCTGATCCCGCTGTCCGTGCCGCTCGTGCTGAAGCATGTCTATGACAACGTGCTCGGCAACGAAGGACTCGGCGCGGCCGCCAAGCTGGAGGAGCTGCTGTTGATCGCAGGTGTCATGCTGGGCGTATTCTTCCTCGTACGGATGCCGATGGAGTACGTCCGACAGGCGTGCATGCATAAGGCGAACCATAACGTGATTAAGGCGCTGCGGGTCGATGCGATGCGCAAGGTGCATGAGCTGGACGCGGGCTATTACAGCGAGCACCAGAGCGGGGAGATCGGCACGCGGTTCTTCGACGACGTCGAGAAGGTGCGCGGTTATATGACGGCGGTGTACGCCAACGTCTGGATCGAGATCATCGTGCTAGGCGCGGTTACGGCACTCATGCTCGGCATGAATCCGGGGCTGACGCTGCTCGCGGCGGCGCTGGTAGGCGGGCAGTTCCTGCTGGCGCATCTGCTCGCGAAGCGGTTCAAGCAGTCGACTGCCGCGATGATGCAGTACCGGTCTGTGCTGAGCGGATTCGTGCTGGAGCGGATCCAGGGCGCTGCCGTCACCAAGCTGTTCGCCGCCGAGCGGCGCGACATGGAGGAGCTGAACGGGCATCTCGGGCGTTACGAGCAGCTGACGGATCGGCAGACGAGGCTTCAGGCGACCATGCTTGCAACGGTCAACACGCTGAGCGACTTGACGCCGTTCGCGGTCGTCGCCGTCGGCAGCCTGCAGGTGTTGGGCGGCGGCTTGACGCTGGGCAGCCTGCTCGCTTTCTTCGCCTACGTGGACCGGATGCGCGGTCCGGTAGCGGCGCTCGTCCAAGCGATGCCGGCGATCGCGGAGGGCAGGGCTGCGCTGGAGCGGATTTTCGGCTTCTTGGAGGTGTCGCCGGCTGTGGTCGAGCGGGGAGACGCAACGGAGCTGCGATCGTTCGCGAGCGGCATTCGGTTCGAGCAGGTCTCATTCGGCTACGGCAGCGGCTTGATTATCAGAGAGCTGTCGCTGTCGCTGGATAAAGGCAAGACGTACGCGTTCGTCGGCGAGAGCGGCGGGGGCAAAAGCACGATCATGCGCCTCCTGCTGCGGCAATACGATGCGACGAGCGGCGCGGTACTGGTCGATGGCGTGGATATTCGCGAGCTCACGACGGCGAGCGTGCGGCAGCACATGGGCGTCGTGACGCAGGACAATTTCCTGTACAGCTCGTCGATACGGGACAACATTCGGCTCGCGAAGCTGGACGCGACGGACGGGGAAATCGAGGAAGCGGCGCGCAAGGCGCATGCGCATGACATGATCATGGCGCTGCCGGACGGCTACGACACCGCGGTCGGGGAGCGCGGCGTCAAGCTGTCCGGCGGGCAGCGGCAGCGGATCGCGCTGGCGCGCGTCTTCCTGAAGGATCCCGCCGTGCTGCTGCTGGACGAGGCGACGAGCGCGCTCGATAACGAGAGCGAGAAGCTCGTCTTGGCTTCGATCGAAGCGGCGGGACTGGGCAAGACGGTCATCATGATCGCGCATCGGCTGTCGACGGTGGTGCATGCGGATCGGATTTTCGTCCTGCGGGGCGGCGTGGTCGTGGAGAGCGGCAGCCATGCGGAGCTGCTGCAGCGCGGCGGGTATTATCGGGAGCTGTATAGGCAGCAGAGCGGAGACGGCGAGAGCGAGAGTGCCGGCACGGACGCGGACGTGGGGATGGATTTGCGTGAGGTGGTTGAAATAGCGTAGAAAAGTACAATTAATCTAGCTATGTTGCGGAGTTATCCGGAATAGTGCAGAAACATGCAACTATTATCCATGGATACGGGCAATGTTGAAATATTCACCAGATTAGATGCATGAAATGCCGATATTGATCCGAGTTGACGAATTCATGAGAAAATAGATGTATAGAATGACGTTACGAAATTGCCGATCGGACTTGCTATCTCGATCAGAAATATACGCTCGCTGACCATAGAGCAGCCAACCCGCCCCGGTAAGGGCGGGTTATTCACGCGTATTGGCTTGTGGGTGCGTTGAGCGCTCGCCAAATTCAGACCTCAGCGAGATCATGACCACCCCGATTCCGGACCAGGATAATCCGATCAAGCATGCTAGAATGACTGTGATCGCGGTGGCTGTCCCAGCATGCAATGATTCGGTGAGGAACGGGGACAGGAGGAAGAGGATGGTTAGGATGAGCAGCGCGCCGGCAACCCCTCGCAGGGAGCGCGGTGCAGCATTTGATCGCCATAATCGGTACACCAGCATGGTTAATCCCGTCAAGCTCAGCAGGCTGCCGCCGGACAGGAATAGTAGCCCGAACGGAATGTCCGATCCCCCCAGGTACGCCTCTGCATAATAGAACGCCCCGTTCAACAGCAATCCTGCCGCTAACAGCATCTGCGAGACACCGTGGCGTGTCCGGTTGTACAACGCCGTTGCTAATACCGACCCGATACATAACAGCGGACACAAGAAGACGACGTAATCCGTCGGATCCGAAGGGGAGTACCCCCTATGAACGACCCGCCCGAGCCCCAGCCAATCGTACCCCGACTTGAACGCCCAGAGCACCCCGCCTATTAAGCCTATCCACGCGCAGAAGATTTTCATAGCGCTATACATCGAATCCCTCCTATTGCTCTCATCCTATCGGATGGAAACGGAGATTTGATGGAGATGATGCGAAGATTTCGCTAAGCCGTCGCGGCCGGGACGCGTCTTCGCAATCATCGCATGATCTTCGCAATATATTGACAGGTTCTTGATAAGATCTTCGGATTGTTCCTGTAATATACGTTCTCAAGTATCCCAATAACCGATCAAGAATGGATGTGTGAGGAAGTTATGGCGAAGAAGCATTATGGGTTGAAACAGATGGCGGCAGGGTTCGTATGCGGTTCCTTATTATTCTCGGGCATCGCGATGGCGCAGCCGGAGACGAAGACGATCACGGCAGGGTTCGATAAGCTTCGATTCATGGTGTTGGGCGAAGACCGCTCCTCGAAGGACGGCCAGTACAACAACCAAGGCACGCTGGTGCCGGAGTCGATTCTGTATCAAGGGACGACTTATGTGCCGGTCCGCAGAGTAGGCGAGCTGCTGAACATGCCGCTGCAGTGGGAAGGCGAGACGAAGACGATATGGATCGGCGAAGTTAAGGTCGCACTGAAGGACGTGAACGGAGCCGAGATCGGTCATGCAACGCTGTCGCAAGGCGAGAACGGCGTGAATGTTCATGTCGAGGCATCCGGCCTGACGCCGGGCAAGCATGGGTTCCATCTGCACGAGAAGCCGATCCAAGGCAATGATCTGGCTTCGGCAGGAGGGCACTTCAATCCGCATGGCAAAAAACACGGGCACCATCATGCGGAAGGCCATCACTTGGGCGACTTGAGCAACCTAGAAGCGCAAGCAGACGGTTCGGCAAGCGCGCATTTCTTCGTGGAAGGCGCGACGATGGAGAGAGGCTCAGCGACTTCCGTATGGGGCAGATCGCTGGTCATTCATGCGAAGGAAGACGACGGCATGACGGATCCGTCCGGCAATTCCGGCGATCGGATCGCGGGCGGCAGCATCGTCTTGGAATAGCCTAGAGCTAGCAGCGAGGGGAGGATGAATGATGAGAAGAATGCTGCTCATCCTGGCAGCGTTGCTGCTCGCGGGTGCGGTTAGCGTTCCGGCAACGGCCGGCAGCGCGAGCAATCGGATCGGCGTCGAAGTGGACGGCCGCGTCCTGGATGCCGACGCCTATGCGATAGACGGCAGAACGATGGTGCCCATGCGGGCGATATTCGAACGATTGCAGGCAGAAGTGGATTGGGATGCGAGCACGCGCACGGTAACGGCCGTTAAGGGCTCGACGACCGTGAAGCTCACCTACGGTTCGCAGGCCGCTCGCGTGAACGGCATGAACGTGAAGCTCGAGGTCCCGCCGATGGATACCCAAGGCCGGACATTCGTGCCGCTGCGCTTCGTGTCGGAGGCGCTCGGGGCGGAGGTCGGCTATGACGGCAAGCGCCAAGTCGTATCCGTCAGGACGATCGGCGGCACGGGCGGCGTGAAGCCCGACGCCTCCAATCCGAACCCCGGCACCGCGACGGATGCGCCTGTCCAGTCGAAGCCGGCCGCGGCGGAGGCTTATGTGGTGCAAGGACGGGTAACGGACCGGCTGGGGAAGCCGATGGAAGGCGTGGAGATCATCGCGGACAATCAATTGGCCCGCGACAGCTACCTGACCGCCTACACCGATGAGGACGGCTATTATCGGATCGATCTGCCGGAGCTGAGCACGACCTATAATATGATCAGCTATTACGAACGGAAATTCGAGGGCAATGTGCATGCCTTCAATCTGACGTCCGTCGTCGATCGGCCGTTCGGGGCGAATAAGGGAGCGGTGCGGGATTTTGTCTGGGAAGACATTCATGGCAAGGTCATCATCGATATCGACGATTATCCGGATGACGAGAATCTGCCGGAATTCTCCCTCGACGAAGTCGAGCTGACGCTGACTCCGGTGTCGCGTCTCATCGACGGCAGCGAAGGGGAAGTCATTCAGGCCATGAGCCGATTCTCGCCGGACGGTCCCGGTCTGGATGAGGTGCCGATCGCCAAGTATGCGATTACGGCGAAATGGGCGCCGAGAGGCATGGAGCCGATGCCGCTGCTCGTCTCGGCATGGGGCGAGAATCGGTACGCGGAATCCGTGACGACGGCGGATTGGGACGATATCTACGGCACGACGAAGCGGGTTGCGATTAAGGTCGCAATTCCATAGACCATATCGGGAGGTTAACGAATCATGAAGAGAATGTTGGTGCTGCTGCTCGCTATCGTGCTCTCCGGCGTTGCAAGCCTGCCGCTGTCGGCGGCAAGCTCGAACGCCAGAATCGCGGTCGAGATCGGCGGCCAGAAGCTGGGCGAAGACGCCTATGTTGTTGGAGGCCGTACGCTGGTTCCTTTGCGGGCGATTTTTGAGAAGCTGCAAGCCAAGGTGGATTGGGCATCGAAGACGCAGACTGTCACGGCTACGAAAGGGACCACGGTTATCGTGCTCCGAGTGAACGACGTGTCGGCCAGCGTGAATCAGAAGGGCGTCACGCTCGACGTGCCGCCGATGGTCATTGACCAAGCGGTCTTCGTGCCGCTGCGCTTCGTATCGGAAGCGCTTGGCGCGACTGTGGGCATCGATACCGCGCGCAACGTCATCACGATTCAGACGTCGGGGAATGTCTGCAATGGGGGTATAGTGCATAGCGGGACGATCAACCCGGCAGGCGAGACTTGGACGGCATGCGGGAGCCCGCACTTCGTGAAGGACGACTTCATCGTCGGCGGGCTGAATAGTCCCGTCCTTACGATCGAAGCAGGCGCGGTCGTTCGATTCGAGAAGGATGCTTCTCTGCGCGTAGGCGAATACGAGCCTGGCGGACTGGTCATTCAAGGGACTGCCGCCAAGCCGGTCGTCCTGACAGCGGACAGCGCCGGGCCGAAGCCCGGCTACTGGAAGGGCATTCACTTCGGCGAAGCTGCCATGCTGGACCGGGCATCGATCAACGGCGCGCGCATCGAATACGCCGGCGGCGACTACGGCGCATTGCATCTTAATGCTGCCGACATGGAGCTGACGTTGACTCTCAAGGATACGGAAATCAAGAACAGCCTGTTCGCAGGCATCCAGATGGCCGGCGATGCGCGGTTGTCCGAGAAGAGCGGCAACATTAAGATCAGCGGCACGGCAGCCGGGACTTACGGCGGCGGATTCCCGATCATCACGGACCTGCCGGGCAGCAACTTGCTCCCGCAAGGCACGTATACGGGCAACGACATCGATGCCGTTCGCATTACCAGCAGCAAGGCGACGTACGACATTCTGACCAAGTCGACGACTTGGCGCAATGTGGGCGTGCCGTATGACTCGGACATTACGATAACGGTCGAGGGGCCGGCGAATCCCGTGCTGACGATCGAGCCGGGCATCACGACGGTGTGGGGTCCGGATACGTTCCTGGAGATCGCGAATTCGTATCAAGGCAGATTGGAGGCCGTCGGCACGAGGGAGAAGCCGATCGTATTCACGGGCAGCGTGAAGAAAAAGTCCGGCTGGATGGGCATCGTATTCGGCCATCGCACGGTGGGCGACTCCATTCAACTGCAGCATGCGGCAATCTCGTACGCGTCGAACGGCGTTACGATGTATGAGGACTTAGGGCCGATCGTGCAGGACACGAGCTTCAAGAACAACGGCATAGGCGTCTTCATGCCGCTCTACGAAGAAGGACAGACCGACTTCAGAACCGGGCTCGGCAACACGTTCGAAGGCAACGATCAGGATCAGAATATCGAATGAGCCGCAAGCGCAAGGCAGCAATCCCCGCCCCATAAGGAGCGGGGATTGCTGCATCTATGCCTCGAATTTCTTGTAAGGTTCATGCTTGCTATGTCATCTACTATCGCACTGCAATCCGATCTTGTGAATGGAGGAAGTAGAGATGAGCAGAAAATGGCTGGTAGTAATGGCGGGGTTCGCTTTCCTATCGGGAGGATGCTCCGATTCGGGCGCGGGGACGAAGAAACCTTCCGTGAATGCGGAGTTTCGAGGAGATGCCTATAACTCGGGCGTATTCGATACGGTAGGTTTGCCGGTGCTTGCGGGGGAGAAATGGAAGGTGACATTGAACAATGCCACGCTGCACAGTTCGCCTGTTATGGCGGATAACACGATCTATATCGGCAGCGAGGAGGGCAGCTTCTATGCGATCAATGCCGACAACGGAGGAATCGTCTGGCAGACGAACACCGGCGGTCGCATTCGGTCGACTGCGGCCGTATACGGTGAAGAGTTATACTATCTGGACGACACGTCCACCTTGTACGCATTGTCTCGCGCTTCCGGCGAGCAGCTATGGTCCGTGAAACTGAACGATGTCTTCGTCGGTACCTCGCTGATCGATCAGTGGGACTACTACATCGCCTCCCCGGCCGTAACCGAGGATACGATCTATATCGGCAGCGAGGGCATCTACTTCTATGCCTTGAATCGTGCGGACGGCACGGAACGATGGTCGGTCAAGACCGGCTCGCCCGTTCACGGGAAAGCCGTATTAGCCGACGGACTCGTCTATGTCGCGGATCGGTTGGGTGTCGTCTATGCGCTGGACCAAGCGACTGGCGAGGAGCAATGGCGGAATGAAGATGCCGGAGTCGTACAATCGTCGCTTGCCTATCGGGATCAGACGCTATACTTTGGCTCGCGGGATACGAAAGTCCACGCCATCGATGCGGCGACCGGCAAGCAGCTGTGGGAGCACGTATCGCCGGGCGGCTCATGGGTCGGATCCTCGGCTGCCGTCAGCGAATCCTTCGTTGCGATCGGGGCATCCGATTCCAAGGTCGTCCATGTTTTCGATCGGGCAAGCGGCGAGCATCTGAGAGATCTCGAGCTCGGGAGCCGCGTATTCGCATCCGTTGTGATCGTAGGTGACATCGTGTATTTCGGATCGGCCTATACAGATGACCCGGAAGCCCGAATCGATGGCTTCCATGCCGTGGAGCTTGCCACAGGCCGCGAACTGTGGCGTTTCGAAGGCACTCGGGCGCCGATTCTGTCCTCACCGCTTATCAAGGACGGCATCGCTTATGTTGCTGGCATGGACGGTACGATCTACGCGCTGCAGTAGAGCAAGCAGCGCTTCAAGATCGGCTATCGCTTCGATCTCCAGTTGCTTGGCATGCTCAAGCAACTGGATGGCTTGATTCGTTCGTTCCTGCTCCGAATAAGGCGGCGCGAGCAGATTGAACGGGAACAGCGGGCGCAGCTGCCGCGTCGCATCGGCGACCTGCGTATAGCGGTCCGACGCTTGCCGAGCCTGCTGAGCCATTGCTTCGCCATACGCGCCATGCAGCTTGGATAGACGATCCGCCGTGCGCTGCAGGAACAAGGCCGCATAATGCCGATTGCTCGAGATGCTCCAAGCGAGAAGACGCATGCCCGGCGTATCGCCTTGCCCTTCCTTCAGCAGATCGCGCCACACGTCATAGGCGGACAATCCGATACGGATTCCTTCGTAAGGCATAGGCTCTAGTCCTCGCGCATGCCGGGTGATGTCGGTCAGCGCTTCTCGAAGCGCCTCTAGCGGATTCGGCTTGAACGTCGATCCGACCGTAAGCAGGAATAGTTCGCTGCCTGATCCCGAGTCCATGCCCAACTGCTCGTAAGGCATCTCCGCGTGCCCGAACACGCCGGACAGGAGCAAGGTTCGCTTATGATCGTCATAGCCGCTGATCCACCCGAAGAACGGCTCTTGCACCCCCCAGATCAGAGCGGGATAACCGCGGTCTATCGTGTGCTGGATGAACGACAGCGCCTCCAGCCGAAAATGCTGCCGGACCGGGTCCCGGTTATTCTCGCCGAACCACCTCGCGTGAATGCCTAGATGACGCAGGCCCGTCGCGAAGGACCGAGCCCACTTGTGCTGGTTGAACCAGTAACGATCTGCGTCGCGTTCGTCGATGATCAGACGGAACGCTTGACCGGTCATTCCCATAACGTCTGCCATGGACAGATCCGTCCGCCCCGCTGCGTGTACGGCGTGCAGCACATACAGCGAGAAAGTGTCCCAAGACTCCTCAAGATAAGTGCCGAGATCCGGAAGTTCATTCCATGCCGGAAGGGCGGCGTCTTGCCTGCGTTCGTTCAGGTAGCGAGTGAGCAGCTCCTGATAATGGAGCTGCTGCATTCTTGACCTTCCGCGCGACAACGCGGTATACACATGCGCGGTCGTCATCCCGAATGCGGCCGCGATGGACTGCGGCGATAGTTGGGCTAGATAGTAAGCTTCGCAGACTGCCCGTTCCTTCTGATTCAAGCTCTGTATGAGCCGCGTCGCGAGCATCGATTCTTCCTGAAGCAGCGTCTCATGCTCCGGACTGCCGGCAATTCCTGCGGAAGCCTCATCCATCCGGTTGAGAGGGCTCTCCTTGCGGTACAGTCCGCCTCGCCGCACATGCATAAGCGCCTCATTCCGGACGATTCGCCTCAGCCATGGCACGAATCGGCGGCAATCGACTAACGTATGCAGCTTGGTCAACGCTAGCAGGCTGGCGTCTTGCACGATATCTTCCGCAAGATGATTATCGCGGGATACCGCCGTCGCCCACCGAAGCGCGGCGCTCCGATGGCGAAGAATCAAATGCTCGAACGCGAGCAGGTCTCCCTCTTGCGCGCGTGAGGCTAACGCTTCATCCGAACTTGGCAACTTGCGTTGGCTGAATTCCATGGCAGACTACCTTTCTCGGGTTTCGATCGCTACTTGGACGATCGTTCTCCAGGTCTCGGGTGCATGACTTTGCATCGCGGGCGTGAGGTATATTTCTCGGCGTTCCCCTGCGACCCGGTAACCCAGTTGTTCGACGTAAGTCGCGATTTGTTCGTAAGTGGAATGGGTATCGCGATAATGCCCGACATGAAGCTTCTGTGCGCAGAGGACGGATTCCGCTCCGACCAATCGCGTTACGGGAACGTTCGTGCCGCGTAAGTTATTCGCTGCGCGGTATATCGCTTCATCGAATAGATCCCAAGTCATGCAGTCAGGAACTTGCATCATGTGGGTAACGGAATATTTTCCATTGTCATGGCGGCCATGCCAGATGATTTCGCGCGGCATTAACTTGAACTTGTAGCGAATTGACGCCTTGGCTAGTTGTTTTAGCTGATTCACGACCTTGGCAATGACCCAGCCAGGGTTCATCGAGCGGTTCGGGATGTCCTGCCCAGTCCATATGAAAATCGGTCACCATGTCCTGCGCAACGTACTGCAGCTTGGGCATATGCAGCACTTGCACGGGTCCTGGCTTAAGCCCATAAATTTGAGGGTAGAGCTTACGATGGTTGTGCGAAATCGGCGTCATTGGCGCATTCTCCACGTTGCGTCCCTCCCGGAAGGTAATGCATTCTCCTGTTCGCTTGGTTTTCCCATGTCCGCAAGCAGATTTCCTGCCCTAACATAGATGCCGAATAAGGAAGAAAGCTTACATTCAAAATTTACAAAGTCAGGAGTATCTGTTCCGAACACCGTTCAACTCCAATAATAGGGATTCGACAATACCGATCCATCTCCTCTCTTCTACTCCATAAGCTACTTTCATAAGTGGAAACGCCAACGCATAAATATAAAAAAATGGAATATAAAGCCGCAAGAATGAAGGAGGAAAATGATTTTGAAAATACGAGTTCGACTGCTTGCGCTGGCTGCGATGCTTGCCCTGATCATCCCTGGGCAGGCAGGTGCAGCAGGCGCGGCAGAATCGGAGACGAGCGTGCTGTCATTCGGCGTGAGCGAGCTGGCCACGCAAGAGATTCAAGGGGACTATGTCGACATTCCATACAAGGTGGAAGGGAGAATGCCTTCCTCCGCCAGGCTTGAGGTTGTAGGCGGGACGGCCGTCGAAGGCGAGGACTACTATCTGTGGAAAGACCTGCATGACCAAGTGGCAATCGTGCTGAATTATCAAGATTATGAGATCGAACCGGTAGAGACGGTGCTGCTCCGCTGGGTTACGGATGATCCGGAGGTCGTGCTGGGAGAGCCGAGTCTGCTCCGCGTGACGATCGAGGACAGCAACCGCTCGGTGTTCTCGTTCGACGATAAGCCGCTAATCGTCCAGGAGTCGGACGGCATGGCTAGCATCACCGTGAATAACGAAGCTGCTTACGAAGGCGGTATTGCCATGGCTGAGGTATCGTATCGAACCGTCGCTCAATCTGCGCAAGCAGACGTGGATTATGTCCATAGCGAAGGGACGGTACATGTCGGGGGGCCGGGCGGCGACTGGAACGGCGAGATTCGCGTGCCTCTCTTAGAAGACGGGAACAGCGAGGGGACCGAGCATTTCGTGGTCGAGATCAGCGATCCGAGGGGCGGCAAGCTGGGCGCAGTGACGCGGATAACGGTGCAGATCGAAGATGACGATGCCCGCCCGCCCATGCGGTCGAAGCTCGTCATCGATAAGGACAGTTATACTGTATCCGAGAGCAGCCGCGATTTGAAAGTGACGGTTAAGCGAGTGGGCAGCGCGCAAGGCGAAGCCTACGCGCATTATCAGACGGTTAGCGGCATCGCGAAGAGCGGCCAAGATTACGTTCATGCATCCGGCGTCGTCAAGTTCAAGCCGGGCGAAACGAAGAAGACGATCACGATCAAGATCATTAATGACAAAAAGAGAGAGAAGACGGAGCAATTCTACTTAAAGCTAACGGGACATCATCATGTCGATCAAGCCAAAGTTCGCATTAAGGATAATGACTAACGTCGGGAAACCGAAGGCTGCTCATTCTCCCATGCAGAGGTGGCTAAATCGCGGCGCGGATCGAAGCGAATTACAGCGTGTTTCACCTCGCGCAGGGCTAACTAGGTGTACGACAATGTAGTCGAAAAAGTCAACGGCAAGAGCCCCGGTCCATGTTACGGACCGGGGCTCTTAACGCGTGCAGTTTCTACAAGGCTTCCTTGATGACCTTCTTGTAATAACGAACCGACAGCAGACCGAAGATCGAGTACAGCGCGGTGTAGAGGAGCATGACCAGGATCATCGGCGTCCACACCTCGGTGCCGAACAAGAACCAGCCCGATTGCACCGCGAAGTAACTATGACACAGGCCGACGACCAGCGGAATGCCGAAATTGAACAGTTGCTTCGATCGGATGCCGCGCAGCAGATCGCCCTGCGTGAACCCTAGCTTGCGCAGGATCGTGTAGTTCGGTTTCTCATCCTCGCTCTCGCCCATCTGCTTGAAGTACAGGATGCATCCGGACGTTACGAGGAAGCTCAGTCCCAGGAAGCCGACGATGAACATGATGAGTCCCATATTCGCCTTCTGGCGATCGCTCATCGCGAGGCGCGAGAAGCTCTCGCCTTCGAAGTCCAAGCGCTTGAAGATGCCTTCGGCCGCTTCGTTAACCGCAGGATCCTTCAGATCGATCCCGATATGGAACGAGTAGGATCGTTGCAGCTCCGGGTCGAGATCCTGCTTCAACCGCTCGAAGACGCTGGCATCCACGATGACGACCGGCATCCCCCCGCTGGAGTAGTAGTACGAGATGACATATTCCCGCTTCAAGCCCCTAACCTGCTGCGGAATCGTCTCGTTGGCGCCTAAGAGCTCGATCTTGCCGGAGCGCTCAAGCGGCATGAATTGATTCAACAAATCGCTGTAGCCGGCCAGATAAGCCTCCTCGGCCGAAACGTCGATGCCGTCGATATCTTCATCGCTGACAATGGGCAGGCCTAAGGTGGTCAGATCGACATCCATCAGGTCGCCGCCGGTGGTCGAGATATGCTCGAGGTTGACATCGACCTGTATGACCTCGATCTCCGTCTTCCCGTACGCGATGCCCTGCTCATCCAATGCCGTCGTGAACCGCTCGGCATCCTCCGGACTCGTGAACGCATAATCGGCAGCGACGCTGTTCTGGGCAGACTGCTCAGCCGAATAGTACGAAATATAGCTGAGCGACAGCAGCCCGATCGCTAGAGCCGACACGGTCGTAATGATCGTGAGCAGCATCGCGTTGGACTTCATCCGGAACATGATCGACGACAGGGAGAGCACCTCATTGACGTTGAGATAGCCGCCTTTACGCTTGCGTAAGATGTAGAAAATAAACCGCACGGAGCCCTTGTAGAACAAGTAAGTACCGATGATGACGGAGCCCAGAATGGCGAGCATGGCGATGAACAGCTCCATCATCTCAGTGAAGTCGCCGCTGAACAGCAGCGTGGAGACATAGTAGCCGAACAGGATCAGCCCGATGCCGAGGATCCCGACGATCATCTCGAAGATCGATACCTTCTTGACCGTCTCTTCCGTCGAGGAGAGCACGCGGAATAGCGAGAGAATCGTCTGCCGCTTAATGAACGCATAGTTCATGAGCAGGATGAGCGCATAGATGACGCCGAACACGACAACTGTCTGAATCAGCGCCTCCGTCGAGAACCGCAATACGGCCTCTGCGTCGATGCCGGTGATCCGGAACAGGATCATCATGATCAGCTTCGATACCGCGAATCCGAGGAAGATGCCCATCACCAGCGAGCCGCTGTAGAGCATCAGGTTCTCCAACGAGAGAATGCGGTGGATTCTGCCCTTCGTCATTCCGATCAATTGATACAGCCCGATCTCGGTGCTGCGGCGCTTGATGAAGATCGTGTTGGCGTACAGGATGAAGATCGTGACGATCGCGAGCAGCAGAACGGAGGCGGCCCGAATCGATGCGCCGCCCTTGACAGACCCTTCCGTCGCGTCGAGTGCCGGGTCATACTGCAGCGTGACGAAAGCGAAGTACAGGCCGACCGTGAAGACGAGCGCGAAGATGTACAAGTAGTAATTCTTCAGGTTCTTCTTCAAGTTCTGGAGGATGAGGCGATTAATGCTCATATTGCACCCCGCCTAACACGCCCTGCGTCTTCATGATGTCTTGGAAGAAGCTCTGCCGGGACTCGTCGCCCTTCGTCAGCTGCGTATAGACCTGCCCGTCCCGGATGAAAATAACGCGATGACAATAGCTGGCGGCGACCGCGTCATGCGTGACCATCAGGATCGTCGCGCGGCGGCGCTCGTTCAGATCGCTCAGCTTGTTCAGCAGATCGGAAGCGGACTTCGAGTCGAGCGCCCCTGTCGGCTCATCGGCGAAAATGATGCTCGGCTCGTGGATGAACGCACGCGCCGCTGATGTACGCTGCTTTTGCCCGCCGGAGATCTCATTCGGATACTTATCCTTCATCTCATAGATGCCGAGCTCCTGCGCCAGCACGCGAAACTTCTCGTCGGCATCCCGCTTCGACGTATTCGTAATGGAGAGGGGGAGGAGAATGTTCTCCTTCACCGTCAGCGTATCGAGCAGATTGTATTCTTGGAAGATGAACCCGAGATGGTTCTTGCGGAATTCCGCCAGCTGCTTCTCTTTCATCCCAGTCATGACCTGGCCTTCGATCGCGATCGTGCCGCTGCTGACCTTATCGATCGAGGAGAGCACATTGAGCAGCGTCGTCTTGCCGGAGCCCGATGCGCCCATGATGCTGACGAATTCGCCCTTGGCGATCGCGATGTCGATGCCCTTCAAGACGTCTTGTCTATTGAACTTATTGCCGTAGCTCTTATGGATCTTCGATGCTTCCAGGATGTTCATGGGTACCTCCGCGTGAATAGGATAGCTCTAGTATAGAAGGGATCGCCGCCGCTTGCCTTCGATCGGCCGCACAAATAGCAAGAGCATGTGACATTGTTGTCACATGCCCGCAATGCGGTGGAATGCATTCCCCTTCGGAAAATAGAGCGTGAACGTCGTGCCGGCCCCAAGCTGCGAGCGAACATCGATACGGATGCCCAGCGGCTCTGCCGCTTGTCTCGCCAGATACAAGCCCATGCCGGTAGAGGCATGGGCGTGATGCTCCCTCGTGGACGTGAAGCCGCGATCGAAGATGCGCGGCAGGTCGCGCGGGTCGATGCCTCGTCCGCTGTCTTCGACCTCGAGCACGAACTGCTCCTCCCGTTCATAGCTGCGGATGACGATATCCGATGCCTCGCTATACTTGACGGCGTTCGTTAACAGCTGCCTGACGATATAGGACAGCCACTTCGCGTCGCTGAAGACGCTCTCCGCCCCAAGCTCCAGCTCGATTCCGATCCCCTTGCTCATGCACCAGGATTGCAGATCCTTGATTTCGCTTACGATTAAGGATTGGATATTCAACTGTTCAATATACAGATCGTTCTTCATCGAGGGAATCCGCTTATGGTGAAGTTGCTGATCGAGCAGGAGATGGATGCGCAGCCATTCGTACGTCAACTGCGTGCGCATCTGCCCGTTATCGAGCCGATCGATCATGAGGCGCATCGCGGTAAGCGGCGTCTTCACCTCGTGAATCCACGATAACAGCTCGTCCTTCTCCTGCTCGAGAGAGGTCTGGTTATGGGAGGACTGCTGCTTCAGCCATTCGGTCTGGGTGGTGACTGTATTTTCGACGATGCGCTCATAGGGGCTCTCCGCACGCGGCATGCTCGCCAGATCCAGATTGCGCTCCCACGCCTCCAAGCCGCGGTAGAATCGGGTCTCGCGGTTGTAGCGCATCATGAGGAACAGGAAGAACGCGATCCACGACAGGAACGCGATGTAGAGGATCGGCTCGAGCGGAATCGCGGTATCGAAGTATGCGACAGCGACAATGAAGAGCTGCAGCAGCAGGAAGAACAAGATCCAGCTGCGCCGCTCGGTAAGGTATCGAAGGATCATCGGCTATGCGTCCTCTTCTCTGGCGATGTAGCCTTGGCCGACCTTGGTCTCAATCTGGCTGCCGAGGCCGATCTCTTCGAGCTTCTTGCGCAGCCGGTTCACGTTGACCGTCAGCGTATTGTCGCTGACGAATCGCTCGTCGTCCCAGAGGCTCTTGATGATGTCTTCTCGGCTGACGATCCGATTCTTCTGCTCGATCAGCAGCTTCAAGATATAGAATTCATTCTTCGTCAGCTCGATCGAGCCGGCGTCGTTCGTGACGGCATTCTTCTCGTAGTCGACGGTCGCGCCGCACCAGGTCTTCAGCGTGATCGATTCCGTGTTGTAATTGTAGACGCGCCGCAGAATCGCCTGCACCTTCGCGATGAGCACCTCGAAGTGGAACGGCTTCTGGATGAAGTCGTCCGCTCCGAGCTGCATCGACATCACCATGTCGGTCGGATGGTCGCGCGACGACAGGAAGAGGATCGGCACGTTCGAGCCGGACCGGATCATGCGGCACCAGTGGAACCCGTCGAAACGGGGCAGCTGGATATCGATGATGACGAGATCCGGCTTGATTGCCGCGAATTCCTGGATCACCTTCGAGAAGTCCTCGATGCCGTGCACGTCGTACGACCAGTCGGAGAGCCGGTTCTTGACCTCGGTGAACAAGGTCGTATCGTCTTCGATGAGCAGGATTTTGAACAATTGGGGTCACCACGCTTGTTGAGGTGTATGTAGGTAGATTGTAGCGGAAATGGGTGGGGAGTGAAAGGGTGACAATGAACAGCGATTCCCGAACGTAAGCGCAGTTCAATCAAATCTTCGCACAAAATTGGCATAAATTCGGCGAAATCTTCATAACCGGCGTGTACCATTCATAAGAGCGTCATGCGATATAAACATGATACGAGGTGAGTGTACATTGATAAATAACAAGTTGAGGAAGCGGATCGCGGTCCTATTGCAGGCTGCATTGCTACTATCCTTATGGCCTGCAGGCGGCATGGGCTACAGCGGCAGTGCATATGCACAGGCGGAGATCAGCATCCCAGTTGCGGCCGGAGAGGTGGAGGCGGAGCCAGAGGCAGAGGCAATGACCGTGCATCAATCGCTAGGCGACGTCCAAGTGATTCCCTCCGAGAACCAAGGGGAGAAGAGTGCGCTAGCGGCTCCGTCGAATGGCAGCTGGGTTTCTCCCGCCCATAATGAGATACTGCTCTATTGGAGCGGACTGATCGGTGAAGGTTATTCGTACGAAATCTATCGGGATGGTGAACGGATCGGCAGCTCGGAGACGTTGGAATTCCACGATCGGGGCGCTCCCGCGCAGAGCCGTGTCTTCTATGAGATTTTTGCAGTGGATGACACGGGAGGAAGGTCTGAGCAGCTGCGTGTTTTTGCCGGGACGCCTCGGGAGCAGGAGCGGTTGCTCAGCAAGAGCGCCTCGGGCATTCCTGGCGACGGCTTTGTGAGCGAAGGTCAGGTGGCGGTGAGCGGCGACGGGCTTATTGCGGCATTCGCGTCGACGTCGATGAATCTCGTGGAAGGAACCGGGCATCCTGACAACGGCACGCTCTATGTGCGCAATCTATCGACAAGCACGATCGAAGCCCCGCTAGCCGGGATGATGGATGCGATATCCGACATCAGAGAGCTATCGATCGACCGCAACGGCAGCTTCATTGCATTCACTGCCAAGTCGCCTTCAGGCGAGCGAGACGTGTACCTGTTGGATCGGCGATCCGAACCGGACGCCTTAACGAATGTGACCAATGGCGATAGGGGCAGCAGCAGTCCTACCCTAAGCGGAGATGCCGAACGGATCCTGTTCCGTTCATCTGCGACCAATCTTAACGCGTCGGGCAGCGAAGCCGGCAGCGGCCTCTATCTGTTCGAGCGGGAGACTGACGCCATCGAGCATCTGCCTGTGCCGACGGATGGACTGTTCCTCAGCGAACCGATTCTATCCGGCGATGGACGGTATGCGGCTTATTCCTTATATCCCATGGACGGCAATGCCGAACGAGTCCTGTTGTATGACCTGGAGACCCGATCTGCTGCGGATACGATCACGGTCGAACCGGAAGCGAGTCGGCCAAGCATGAGCAACGACGGCAAGCGCATCGCATACCAGAAGGAAGGGAGCATCCACTTATGGGAACGGGCGACAGGTACTGCGACCACCCTGCTGCAGTTGGATAGCACTGTCCGATATTCGGATCCTCGGATTAGCGGCGACGGCAGCGCCTTGCTGGCGGTCTATTACGATCTGCTGCCGCGCCCGGACAGTACCTATACCTCAGAAGGATTAGTATGGGTTAATGTGTCGACGGGCGAGCAGATCCGAATCAATCATCCTGCCTCTAATGCCGTAGGCCGGTTGAATGAATCCGGATCGACGGTCGTATACAGCGGCTACTATACGGGGGCTCGCGATGCGTATGGCTTCTTCCGGAATCAGGCGATGCTGCAGTGCGTCACGACCTGCGACGATGCGCCGCCGGATGGGCAGGGAGAGCCGATTGACGGCGTGGAATGGCAAGCCTCGGGTTCCTTGCGCGGACAGGTGAAGCTGGGGGAGACGCTTACGATCACGGCGAGCGGCGCTGCCGGCGGAATGGCGAAGGCGACCGTGACGTATCAGAAGCATGCGGTCGGCTCTGTTACAACGGAGATGGTTCAGGCGGATATCGCGCTGAAGGAGCAGGAATCGGCGCCGGGCGTATATGCCGGATCGTTCCCGGTGGATGAAGGCGTAACGGAGATCACGTCCATTACCGCGGTCATCACGGATGGAGAAGGCCGTACCGGAACGCGAAGCGCCGGGCTGCTCCCGGTTCGCACAACGGGGACGATGACCGTCGTGCTTCCGGATGTCAGCGACTTGCCAGGCCAGTGGCGGCTGTTGATCTGGAGCGCCGCGCTGTCGCAAGGAACGCAGGTCGCAGTGGACAAGAGCCTGCAATATTCAGTTGCATTGAGCGCCGCGAGCGATTATTCCGTGCAATTGATGGATGAGAACAGCCGATTGATCGGGGAGGTCTCCGGCATCGGCATCGTCAGCGGGAAGAAGGGGACGATTCCGCTGCCGATCAAGGAGAGGGGCAAGATCGCCTCGTTGCTCAAGAATGAGAAAGGCATCGGAATACCGGACGTTCGCATCATCGTGCGCGACGAGGAGATCAGGGTGACCGAGGAGCTGCTTACGAACGAGCAAGGTTATGCGGAGACGAAGGGGACCTACTTCGAAGGCGAGACGTTGTACGTCTCCGCCGCGCAGCAGGGATACGGGTCCGACTCTGACGAATTCGGGCTGCAGAAGATTGTGCTGGCAGCCGGGAGCAACGAAGCGGCGTTCATGCTGGACCAGTCGAGGAACCCCGTCGTTACGGGATTCGTACGGAACGAGAAGGGTGAGCCCGTACCGAATGCGACCGTTCTGTTCAATAAGAAGAAGCTGCCTTATGTCAGCACGGTATCGGATGCGGAAGGACGATACTCCATTATGCTCCGAAGCCCGGGATTCTACCAGATTTTCGCGCAATCCGAATCGGCTCCTCATTATGCAGGGAGCGGCATGGATCAGATGATGGTAGGCGATTCGAACAACGTCTATGATATTCAGGTCAGCGGCGTGTCGATCGTTCAACCTCGCTTGCTCGTTAAGTATCTGGATGAAGGACAGCAGGAACTGCCGATCCAAGCCGCAGACGTTCGATCTGAAGGACGGCGTCCTTCGTTTCCCTTACGTAACCGATCCCTTGCAGAACTTCTTCCATATCCGGCTGAAGTTCGACAAGCCTAAGCGGGTCACGAACGTGCGCGTGCAGTTCGGCACGGTCACCGGACAGGGTTATTATCTGGAGTCGAAGGAGGAGTTCCTAGTCACTCTGCACGCCAAGGGTACGTATCCGAGCGGCGCATTGTCGGTCGACTACGATATTATCCCCGAACCTCTGGCGCCCAGAACCGAACCGGATGAACAAGAATGGAGCGACATGAAGGAGGCCATGCCGGAACCTTTTCGCGAAGGGGAGTATCGGATCGTATCGGAGTCGGAAACCGACGAGGATATAAGGAGTGCATTGGCGCCTGAGAGCGGTGCCGCGTATTCGCCATACGTCCGGCTCGAGATCGGGGGCAATGTGTTCTACGGCAGGAGCTACTACAAGGTCGTGCCTGCCGGCAAGCTGCCGGACTCGACGTTCACGGGCGTTCCGGCGTACCGCGATTATCGCGCCTGGATGGATCCAGCAGCGGGGACATTAAACGCGCAAGGGACAGTTCCGGTCAGCAGCTTAAGCACGGCACAGCTCAAGGAACTTGCGGCGCAAGGACTGAGCATCCCGAAGGGAGCATCTGACCATATCGTCAATGGTGTCGTGTTCGCCTTCCCTAAGCTCGAACCGCTCGGGACATTGAACAATCTGAAGGACTATGTGATGGACGGCAGCGATTTTGTCGAATTCTCGGAGAAGCTGCTGGAGTTCAACAAGCAGGTCTATGCGGAATGCCATGGACCCTCGCGTGAACTGTTCAAGGACTGGGTCAATGATACGTATGATAACGCCGCTGAAGGGCTGGTCTTGAAATATGCGGTGACCGGAATCGGGCTCGTAACGGGCGGATTGACCCTTGCCGTGCCGGGCGCCGGCCAATTGGCCTTGGGCACAGCCTATACGGCCTTGGGCGATATGATTAAGGATCAATGGGAAGCGGACTTCGACCGTATGAAGAGAGAATTCGAGGCGAACAAAAAATGGCGGGACGATATGGCAGACAGCGGAGTGCTGCCCCGTTGCGACGAGGAGGAAGAGGAGAAGGAACGCGACAAGGAGAAGCCGCGCCGAGACGATCGGCCGGATATCGAGGTTGTCATGATCTACGATCCGAGCGGATACGTCTATGAGGGCATGCCGTCCAATCGGCTGGAAGGCGTTGTCGCTACGGTCTCGTATAAGGATACGGAGACCGGTCTCTGGCATAAGTGGGATGCAGATTGGTTCGGACAGGTGAATCCGCAGAAGACGAATCGGGAAGGACGCTACGGCTGGGATGTGCCGGAGGGGCTGTGGCAGGTGCTGTACGAGAAGGAAGGCTATCAGGCAGCCAGAAGCGCCGAGCTTCAAGTGCTGCCTCCGCACTTCGACGTCAACATTCCGATGGTGTCTTACCAGCCGCCTAAGGTGAAGGGCGCGTATAGCGTACGCGGCGGCGAAGCGATCCACTTCGCATTCGACAAGCCGATCCGGGTGGATTCGCTGACGGCAGATGCGGTAGACGTAGCTGACGGGAAGGGGGATCGGGTCGCGGGGACAGTCGAACCGCTGAACAGCGAGAACGGTACGGTCGGCGAGCAGCTTGCCATGACGTTCCGATTCATTCCCGCTCAGCCGATTCAAGCAGGTCAGACCTACGGGCTGAAGATCTCGCAATCCGTGCTCAGCTATGCGAGGGTAGCGATGGAAGCGGACTATGACAGTCAAGTCTTCGTAGCAGCCAGCGACGCGGCGCCAGGTGAAGGGGCGAATGCGCTGCAGTTCGTGCCGGCGAGCGGCATGCTTGAGCTGCATTGGGAGGAGACTGAACGGCCGGAAGCCGCTGCGATGAACGTCTATTGGCGGGAGAAGGGGACGGAAGCATTCCAAGGCCCTGCCGTAGTGGTCAGGGGAATCACCTCGTATCTCATCACGGACCTTAAGGGCGATACCGCCTACGAGGTGCGGATTGCGACGGTGAATGAAGCGGGGGTAGAGTCCGTCGGGATAACGGGGGAGGCGAAGACGTTCCCAGTCGAGGAGCTCATTGCCGACACCGCAGGACCCGAGCCCATCAAGAACGCAGCGATTGCAGCAGGCAGACAAGAACTGAAGCTGACGTGGGAAGATCCGGACGATTCGGACCTGCGGCATGTCGTCGTATTCTGGAAGCGCTCGGACGTCACGGAAGCATGGTCACGCGCCTATGTGGAGAAGGGCAACGAGACCATGACGATCAACGACTTGGAGGCGGACACGCCATACACGATTCGTCTCCGGGCAGAAGACCGGTTCTTCCTAGGCTCAGAGACGGTGCAGCTCGATGCCTCGACCGAGACGCCGCAGCAAGGCCCAGGCCAAGGACCTGTCCATGGCGACGGGGGTCCGTCCCCCGCCCAAGACCCGAGTCCGGGTAACGCTTGGAACATTGCGGTAGGTACAGATGCGAAGACCTATAGCGGATTCGACGGGGAAATTGTCTTCAGCATTCCGGCGAATGCGTGGACAACCGGGCAGACTCTCCAGTTCAAGAAGCGTTCAGACGATCTCGCGTTCGAGGATCGAATGACGTTAAGAAGCGCAGTATTCCACTGGGACGGCGCGCTGTCCGATCCGGCGCTGCCGATCGAGATGAGCATTCGCTATGATGCCCCTTCGTTGTCGAGTACGGAGTTGCGTCAGCTCGGTATCTACAAGTGGGATACAGTCAAGTCCGTATGGGTATACCGCGGCGGGATACTCCGCTCTGCGGAGAACAGCGTGACAGCATCCATCGATTCGATGGGGACCTATGCTGTATTCCATTACCGACCTGCATTCCAGGACATGGTTGGACATTGGGCAGCGGTTGACGTGCATCTCTTGGCGGCCAGGCATGTGGTCAACGGCATGAACGAGCAGATCTTCGTTCCCGCGAAGCCGGTTAGCCGAGCGGAAGCCGTGAAGATGATCATGGGCATGAAGCAGCAGCCGGGCGGCCAAGGCGGCTATGTTACTGGAACCGATGCGAGCACTTTCGCAGACGTTGCTCCCGATGCCTGGTACTTCGCAGTTGTGGAGGCCGCAGCCAAGGCCGGTCTCGTCAAGGGCGAGCAGGGACGATTCAGACCCAATGGCGCGATCAGCCGTGAGGAATTGGCGGTCATCCTCTACCGAGCGATGGGCAGCCCTGCTCTGCCGGCGAATGCCGCCCAAGCATTGCAACCGTATAAAGACGGCGCTTCGATATCGGCATGGGCACAGTCCGCCATGGCATGGGCAGCAGCGAGCGAACTCATCCAAGGAACGGATGAGGGTCGCTTAAACCCTGAACGATCAGCGACTCGAGCGGAGACGGCGGTCATCCTCAGAAGGTTAATGGATACAGCCGGACTTATTGGAGAATAGCATGAAGAAGGGAAGACGCTGGCCGTGCGGTCAGCGTCTTCTTGGTGTTCCTGCTTATGGAACGATTCTACTTCGTACGCGAATTGGGACGGAGAGGGAAGCTGCTGTATCTACGGTTGAAGATGCCAGGCTGTCAAGTCCCTTCCGTTACCGGCCGGTAACGTAGGGATGGTTCCATAGCATCATCAGCCGAAAGGGAGCGATGATGCATGAACCACTTGAATCTGTCCAGAGGAATGAGATCAGCCGCGAAGCTGGGCGAGGCACTGAAGGAGCGGGGATATCTCGTATCGGTCGAAGGCGACCAGTTGATGTTCGCTGCAGGGAACGGGGAACGCGACTACGCCGATGTGCGCCGACTGCTCGAAGAAGCGGGTATGCCGGTCTTGTACGCGGCCAGCAGGATGCAAATTCTCAGCCCGGTACTGCCGATGGAAGTTCTGCGGAGGGTACGGTCGCAGCGTGTTGAATACGGTAGAGCTTATATTCCCGAGCGATTCCATACATGGAAAGCGTTCGCCAAACGCAACCACGGCGTTCGCTGGGACAGCCTGTCCCTGGATAGAGGCATCGCCTATCTAGCGAAGACAATGAGCGAAGCTGGGATTCTCGTCACCGGCGGGTGCGACGGTCATGGCAAGCACGCGCCGAAAGTATATCTGGCGAGCGACTGGGCGGCAGCTTGGATGGCTGTGGTGATGGAGGAATTTTTAGAGCGGGACGAGCTGTATTATCGCTGGGAGATCAAGCCGATGGCGAACGGCAGCCCGCAATTGACGGCCGTGCTGGGCGAGGGGCAGCGCTGGATGACGGGCGCTGTTCGAGCCGACGGCGTGGTCATAGGCGAGCAGCTGCGCAAGCTGGCCCCGATGCTGCGCAAGCTGCGGCGGGACCGGTTCAAGTATCGCAGCATGCGGTCGACGGCCGAAGCGCTCAAGGGTGATCATGATGCATTGCTTGCGTGGATGACGGCGCTGGTGAAGGGCGGTGCCGGCCATGTCTAAGCTGCGCGAAGAACTGCTGCATCTCTTGAGCATTACCGCGCCGAGCGGCAGGGAACAGCCAGTGGCGGCCTACCTCTTGGAGAGGCTGCAAGGCAAGATGGACGAATTGTCCATAGATGGATATGGGAACGTGGTTGCAGAGCGCAGGTTCGGCACGGGTGGTGGACCAACGATCCTATTATCGGCGCACATGGATACCGTCAGCGTCGATCCGCTGCGCAGTGTCCTGCAAGAGGGCGACATCTGGCGCAGCACCTCGGGGCCGCTCGGCGCGGATGACCGTGCCGGTATCGCCATCATTCTGCATACCGTCGATCAATTGGCTGCTGCCGGGTATGGCGGAACGGTGAAGCTGGCTTTTACAAGAGAAGAGGAGATCGGATGCATCGGATCGCGTGAGATTGATGAGATATGGCTCGGTGATGTTGATCTAGCCGTCGTCGTCGATCGTAGAGGGAGCAGGGATATCGTGACGCATAATCGGAGTATGGCGTTCTGCGGAGCGGAGGTGGCTGAGTGGTTCGAGCAGATCGGCGTGGCGTGCGGCATGCCGGACTGGCGAGCGGTGCAGGGCGGCGTCAGCGATGCAGTGACCTATGCGATGCATGGGATTCCGTCGGTCAACCTCTCTGCAGGCTATTGCCATGAGCATACCGAGGAGGAGTACGTGAACGTCCGTCACGCGGAAGATACGAGCCGATTCATCATACAGGCTATGGTACACTATGCGAAGAAGCGGATGAACATCAAGAGGAGGCGGGCAGCATGGCGGACAGGGTTCGGCGGACGAAGCGGGAGGATGCGGTCTTGAACCAGCCGATTCGGCATCGGCGGCATGCGTACGAGACGGAACTTACCTATGATGAGCTGCAAGATGAGCTGGATCGGTGGAATGATCGATTCGAATTGCATGGTGAGGATTGGGAAGCCGTGACCTATTGGCAGGAAGGAAGCGAGTTGTTCGGCAAGCTTGCTAAGTCCGCGCCTGAGGAAGAGCAGCAAGGAACGATCGAGTATTATCGGCATATGCTCGTGCACTGCCTGCTGCAGCTTGGGCGCTATCATAAGGCAAGAGGCGGGGGAGCTTGGGAGCGGGCTGTCCAGTATTTTCGCGACATTCGCAGGGATCAGCCTGATCATTCCCTGGCCAATTATCGGCTGGGCATCATCTTGATGACGAATAGGCGATATCTCGAAGCAGCGGATGCTTTCGGCAGGGCGCTGCGACGCGAGGCTGTGAATCCGGAGCATCGCGTGAACGAGGAGCAGGCCTTCAAGGCGAGAATGTGGCAGGCAAGCTGTTATCGCGAGCTGGCGATGCAAGCCGCAGAGGGCTTGACCGATCAATTGAAGAAGCTGCCGGCAGGCGAATGGAAGCACAGCATTGCTGCGCAGGCCGAGGAGCTTGAATTGCAGCTATTGCAGGACGCGCGTAAGCCGTATGTGGTGTACAGGGACGGCGTGCGGAGAACTATAGCGGAGGCAGAGCTCGACCGAGTCATGTTCGCTCGCGAGTCTGGCGTGGCCGTGCTCGATTATACAAGCCTGGACAAGTGCTATCTGCATCTTGATGCCGGTACGGTCGAATTGACGTCGGGATTGGCCGACCTCCTGCGCTGCCTCATGGAATCGGAAGTGCCGATCAGTCCGGAGGCGATCTATCAGCGGCTTAAGAATGAACCGATGCCATCGCAGAGTACCGCCATTCGCAAGGGGATGTCGAGCTTGCGCGAGAGGTTCCGGCGCGTGCTTATGGGGAAGCTGCCGCACGAAGAGTTAGAAGGGCTGATCGTCCAGGAGCGGGGGCTGGGGTATGCGTGGAACAGGAAGCTGTATGGGGATTGCCGTGTTGTGGTGCGGGAAGCGGCGGAGCGGGTTGATGTGGGGTGAACGAGTAGGGCTGCCATGAGGCGGCTCTTAGTCTATCTGTTTCGTACGACGATTACTGTGGAGGAACGTACATTCGCTGACAGAGTAGTGTCAGAGCGGTGAGGTAGTATGGTGCTGTATGAGAAGAAAGAGGAAGATGAACAGTAAGGTAGGGCGGAGCGCAATAGGGATGTCCATCTTATGTTACTTCCGATCATGGTGCATACATGGCACTATCTCCTACTAATTCTAGCCGCGCTGTATAAATTTCCTTTCGGCATATTTGATGAAGCGTTCGTGAATCAATTCTTGCCTGTTCGTGGAATTTCAGGATAGGGTAGGAGGGTTGAGTCGAAACTCGTCGAAGTAATAGATGGATTGCAGCTGTGAAAATAGTCCTAAATTCCCATACGCTTGAACCACACTCAGTAACGAGGTGTAGCCATGAAGCAAGGTCTCTACGAGCAGATTATTAATCGCATCACGCGACAGGAACTAGCGGAGCTTGATGAAGCTGCCTACGACATAGGGACTGAACCACTGGACGCAGAAGAGGCAAGGAAACTGCTGTCCAGCTACATATCAAGCGTCACCCGCAGGGCGCTCAAGCTCGTAAGAGAGCAGACAAGCGACGATGAGGCTGTCCTTGCGCAGGTTCGCACCTGCAATGAGATCATCGAAGCGCTGCGTAACAACTTGTCTGACGAGATGTTCGATGATTTGCGGCTTGAAGAGCAAGGCGAGGTACTTACATACGTATATTCGAAGATCAATAGCATTCGGGGCATCAAGTCAGAACGTGTCGTAAGGCCAGCGACGCCATTATCGCAGAGCTCGCTGTTCACAGGCGCCCATTCTGAACCCAATATGCTCAATGAGCTCCAGTTGGAGATCGTGTCGGCGGATCGGATCGATTTTCTGGTGTCGTTCATCAAGTGGAGCGGGCTGCGGTGCATGCTTGACCAATTGTTGCAGTTCACCTCGAACGGCGGCCGACTGCGCGTAATCACGACCACTTACATGGAAGCGACCGACTATAAGGCCATCATGGAATTGAGCAAGCTGCCTAACACGGAGATCCGAATCTCATACGACTCGGAACGGACGAGACTTCATGCGAAGGCCTACGTCTTCAAGCGTGACTCAGGCTTCACGACTGCTTATGTGGGTTCTTCTAACCTATCTAATCCGGCTCTTACTAGTGGTCTGGAGTGGAACCTGAAGATTACGGAGAAGGATTCCGTCGATGTGCTCAAGAAGATCGATGCGACCTTCGAGAGCTATTGGAACGATCGCTCGTTCAAGCCGTTCAAGAGCGGCAACGAAGAGCATGAAGAGCTTCTGAGGTCCGCCTTGGAGAAGAAAAAAGACCGCGACCAAGCAACCCTGCAGTTCAACTTCGACATCGCGCCATTCGATTATCAGAAGGAAGTGCTGGAGAAATTAGAAGCGCAGCGCAAGCACTACGGTCGCTATCGGAATCTAGTCGTAGCCGCTACCGGCGTGGGTAAGACGGTCATATCGGCATTCGACTACAGGCGTTTCCAGCAATCGAGTGGTCGAGCGAGGTTGCTGTTCGTTGCGCATCGCGAAGAGATTTTGAAGCAGAGCAGGGATACATTCCGAGTCATTCTGAAGGATCTGAACTTCGGTGAATTGCAGGTTGGCAAGGAGCAAGCGCAATCGATCGAGCATCTGTTCATCAGCATTCAGAGCTTCAATTCGATGCGTCTAGCCGACATCACCACTCCGGACTATTATGATTATATCGTGGTCGATGAATTTCATCATGCTGCAGCGCCAACGTACCAGCGTTTACTGGCACATTTTAACCCAAAGATATTATTAGGACTGACCGCCACGCCGGAGCGGATGGACGGGAAAAATGTGCTCCGTTACTTCGATGACACGATCGCAGCGGAGATCCGACTGACGGATGCGGTTGACCGGAAGCTGCTGTCGCCGTTCCAGTACTTCGGCGTAACGGATAACGTTGATCTATCGCAGTTAACATGGTCCAGACGCGGATATGATCTTCAAGAGCTCGAAGGCGTATATACGCACAACAAGATCCGTACCACGCAGATTCTCAATAGCTTGAGGAAGTACGTTACGTCACTGGATGACTTGAAGGGGCTGGGATTCTGCGTCAGCGTCAATCATGCGCTGTACATGGCACAAGCTTTCGATGAAGCAGGCATCCCATCGTTGGCGCTTCATGGCGATTCGAGCGATGCCGACCGCGCCGCAGCGAAGACCCGACTAACAAGCGGACAGATCAAAATGATATTCGTAGTCGACCTATATAATGAAGGCGTGGACATCCCGGCCGTGAATACCATCCTATTCCTACGGCCGACAGAGAGCTTAACGGTGTTCCTGCAGCAGCTCGGCCGAGGATTGCGATTGTCGGAAGGCAAAGAATGTCTAACCGTGCTCGACTTCATCGGACAAGCGCATAAGGACTATAACTTCCATGACAAGTTCAGAGCATTGATCGGGAAGACGAAGCATTCGATCCAGCATTACGTGGAGCAAGGCTTCTCAAGCTTGCCGAGAGGGAGCTTCATACAATTAGAGAAGCAGTCTAGAGAGTACATCCTCAAGAATCTGAAGCAAGCCACCAATAACCGCAGGAATTTGGTCCATAAGATGAAGCATTTTGAAGCGGATACGCATCTGCCACTCACGCTGGAGAACTTCCTGAACTATTACGGCATGTCGCTGTATGAGTTCTACGGGGGGAGAACGGGCAATCGTTCCTTTCAGGGCTTGCTCGTAGAAGCGGGATTGAAAGAGCCATATGAATTCAAGAATGGCGATCAACTCATCAAGCGGATTCCTGCGATCTTGAACATCAATTCAAGACGTCTGATCAAGTACATCCTCACTTACCTGGAGGGTAGTGCTGCTCCTGTGAGCCAGGAAGAGCAGCTCATGCTCAATATGTTCTACTATACCTTCTATCGTTCCGAGCCGAAGAAGAATGGATTCGAAGGTGTAGCAGAAGGAGTGGCAACTGTTCTCGCTTGTCCGCAATTCCGAGACGAACTCGCTGCAATCCTGCAATACACGTTGACGCATCTCGATTTTGTCGATCAGCCGAATGAATTCCCATATCCTTGCCCGCTGGATCTGCACTGCCAATACTCGACAGATCAAGTGTTGGCGGCTTTCGGGTATTGGAATGAAGAGAGTGCACCGACCTTCCGTGAAGGCGTCAAATACTTCGAGGACAAGACGACGGATATCTTCTTCATTACGCTCAACAAGTCGGACAAGGACTTCTCGCCATCTACGCTCTACGAGGATTATGCGATCAATGAACGACTGTTTCATTGGCAGACGCAGAGCCGAACCACGGAGGAGTCGAACACGGCACAGCGCTATATCCACCATAAGAAGCGGGGCAATCGCATTGCCTTGTTCGTCAGGGAATACAAGAATGAGAACAACTATACGGCTCCATTCGTGTTCTTGGGCGAAGCCGAATATATGCGACATGAGGGCGACAAGCCGATGAGCTTCATCTGGCGGTTGAAGCAAGAGATGCCGCCGGCGCTGGTACCAGCGGCGAATAAAGTTATTGTATAGGGTGTGAGTAAAGGGATGATCGAGGTCGCTGCAGCTATAATCGAGGATGCTGAGGGTCGGATCCTTATCGCGAGGAAGAGGGAAGGGAAGCCCTTAGCGGGGTTCTGGGAATTCCCCGGAGGCAAGATCGAAGCGGGTGAGACTGCAGCGGATTGTTTAGTCAGGGAACTGCAGGAGGAAATGAGCATTCTCATCGAGCCGTTTGCGTATTTCGGGATGAATGAGTTCGACAACGGCAAGGTGCATATTCGATTGATCGCTTATCGGGCTCGATATGTGAGTGGAGCGATTGAACTGGTTGACCATGATGCTTATGCATGGGTGGAGATCGAGGGGTTAAGCGGCTATTCCATTGCGCCTGCTGATGTGAAATTTGTGGAGATGTTGAGGGGAGGGTAATTCTAAGCCCGTATAATGAGACTGTCGAATAAATGAGGACGTGTGCAGGCAGACGAATAGCGAAGCATCTGCGCTGTGAACGTACACACATGCGCTAATTCAAAGGGCTTCGCTCCATTTAGATGCCATATATATTGTTTGAGATCGCTTGCGAACAGTTCGACAGTCTCTATAATGCTGATTACGGGAAATCTCGCAGCTCCATTTTGGATGAAACATGGTCAAACCGTTAGAAAGCCTTGATGAACAAGTTAAGCAATAATCAATGTAGCCAATATTTCAGGAACAAAGTTGTGCGAGAGTCAACTCGAGCGCCTTTGTTCTTTTTCTTTGCATTGCTATCGTAGCGAAAGCTAGAGATACTTTCGTTTACTATAAATGAGCCTAATTTGCGAACCAATTGAGCTTAGACTTTAGACTAGCGCCCGATGCAGATTAAATAAATTAGGAGTTGGGGCGTCGGAATGAGAACGATCGTTCGGTGGGCAGTGTGTTGCCATATCACTACGTTATACTCTTGAAAAGAGTTTGCACAGTGTAGGAAGATATGTTGAAAATTCACAAAGGGAATAGCAGCTTATTAGTCACGTCGAAATGCTCTTGCATCTATTGATTTTCAGCCATCTATCCCCTGGAATTAAAAATATTAGGAGGGAATTGTCGATTTACGTAGAATATTAATCCAGATATGAAATTGATAGATCTATAGTCCTGAGTCTCTAGGTATATCGAGATGACAGCATAGATAGGGAGGGCAAAATGAATACGTTCATTGAATATTTAGATCAATTTAATGTGCTTTCGCCAAATCACTCGAAAATTTATGATGAATACACTCAAAACTCGGATACTTATCACTTCTCTATTCCTACTCGAGTTGAAGAATATTTGGCTGACGTATTTCTCAAAAGTCCGCGAAGCATCATTATGACTGGCAACGCAGGAGATGGGAAGACAAGGCTATGTCGGTCAATCTACGAACAGTTGACGAATAAACAAATAGAAGGCTGGCCTGTAGAGGGAATAATAGACGTCGCATATAGTTCAGGTACTGTTCGAATTGTAAAGGATTTATCTGAACTTACTGAATCAGTTATTTTTAAAGAGTTGTCACAACTACAGAGTGTCATGGCTAATAATCATGCCGATCGTGTCTTTTATTTAATAGCTGCTAATGAAGGCAAACTAACAAAATTTCTTTCACAGTATCCCGAACTAGAGCATCTTGCGGATGCAGTTAGTTCTCGTTTCGTTAGTCATGTACATAATGATGATACCCTTCATCTAGTAAATCTTCAGGACGTAACTTCATCGATTTATGCCGAGCGTATATTCGAGGAATGGAATCAAGAGAAATATTGGACTGCGTGCGAGAGCTGCCCCTCACAGAAAAAATGCATTATTGCCTTTAACCATCGAAAAATGGTTCAGCCCAACGTTCGTAACAACCTAATAGAGCAGTACCGTTTACTTGATTCTCTTGGAGTCCATGTAACGATGAGAGAAATATTGATTCATGCCAGTTATGTCATCGCAGGGGGGCTAACTTGTGGCGATGTAATTCTTGCTGGTTATGGCTCTATTGAGCAGCAGGCAGAGCGAGCATATTACAACAATTTCTATGGAGTACATATGCCTGAAGTAAGCGCTGGAGAGATGGGGGCGGTTCGTTATTTTTCTCGGATTAATCCAGGGCAACTGTCCATCTCTTCAATCGATGATTTTCTGTTAAACGGAGACATCAGCGGCGATCCCGAGATCGTGGCACAGCATGGTAGCCTGTTTGCTGAAGATATCGACTTGTTATTTGGCTACTACCAAAGACGAATCGAACAATATCGAACACTTGACCCAGACCAAGACCATGCCCAGTTGTTTGAACAAATGCCGAGGTTTAGAAGGAAGTTCTTTTTCGAGTGTGGTGAGCGGGGCAACGAGATGCGCCAAGCTCTATTGCCTTACAGGTTCTTCTATCGGTATATTGAGTGTCTTGAGAAACCTCAAACGCATGCAGGTGTACGAAGAGATTTAATACAAGGGTTAAATCAGGCATTTGCGAAAAAGTTGATTGCTCACCCAAGTGCATCAATGCTGTATGCCGTGAATGAAAATTTACTCATTCACGGTGTGTACCCGGGTCCCATGGTCAGGTTAATGGTGGAATTACAGCGGAACGATATTGATCATTTACCATCACGACTGAACTTGTCAATCCAAAATGGAATTCAATTAGAGGTTCGACTACCGGTCTTTGAATATTTGTTACGACTCGCTGGTGGTGGCCTATTTATGACTTTGAGGCAGGAAGTAGAAATTTTACTAAGTACATTTAAAAACGATCTTATCAATAATAGTGAGTTAGATGAGTTTGCATTGAGTGTCCTCGCATTGAATGCCGATAAAGGTGTCTACGACATGCATAATATTAGCATCGAGGTCTAAGAAAGGAGACGAGCCCATGGCGAAGGTGCAGGGAGAACAATACTTGGATAAAGTTACTTCACAAATATCAGCACACATCTGGGGTCATCGATTTAAAGATGGTCAACGAGGCGCGGAGTACGTGCTAGAATTCCTCAATATTTTATTCGGTACAGGGTACGCGTTTAGTAATAACAGCTACGTGCGAATGCGTTCAACCGGACTGCGTCGCTTCATATTCGAAGGTGTCAAGGAAGGTGCTGGTACTAAGGGCAGTATTCTCATATTGAAGGATGATGAGAAAGCACGTTTGCAGCAAGCGGTGCAAGAGAATGACATCCCCATCTTAAAGCAATTTTTGAGGAATCTAGAAGTAGTTTTATATGACATGACAGGAAAAGAAGCAGATAGGTCTTGGTATGCGAGGTCCTTGTACCCTCTGCATGAATCATTGCTTTTTTTCGAGCTGCGAAAGAAATCAGAGGATAACACTGAAGCATTCGAACGTAATTTCTTTGCACGCGGTGGGGAACTTTACTTCTTGATGATTGCTCATGGCACTGAGAAAAACCTCGCACGACGTGCTTTTATTCAAGAACGGTTTCGAAGCTTACTGACCAAAAACAAGATCATCGAAAAAGTAGTAAGCCGGATATTATCAGCATTCAATGAGGATACCAAAAAGAATGATGAGGATATGCGGCGGAGCCAACCCGTTGACGCCATACTACCCGCGGGCGCCCATGTCGAGAATTCGGGACTTTTTGAATCCTTTGCTTCTGAACTCGAGCAGCTGTTGAACATTGATATCGATATATACGAGATGTTCCGCTTACTTATGGCGCTAATTTGTTTCCAATTGCACCGATATATTCTTGAGCGTGCTGGGGGAACGAATAAGAATAAACATTATTTCTTCGATTGTCTTGAAGGTGGCAATCAACATATAACTTCACTTTCGGCAATGAACTTCGATGAGCATGAATTAGAGATCAAATCGAAATTAGAAATAGCGTTTGAAGAAAGATATAACGAAAAAATAGGTGACGATGCCAACATACTCAAACAAATGCCCGAGTGGAAGAGTTTGGATGATGACAAGAGCCCACATTTCATTAAGATGATGAATCTTGGTGCACTCAAGTCACGAAAGAAACTAATCGTACAAGTACTCGAACAATGCACGACACCTGAAGATGTTAAGTCAAAGCTAAAGGTTGTTGTACGAGAAATAGTCTCTGAGTCTCTCAAAAAAGAGAAAATTGCAATTACCCGGACGCTATCGCGTGACGGTGGGTTTGCCACATACAGACGTGGTAGGTCAGCAAACTATCGGTATACGATGTCCGATACATTGCTGCAGATGCTTGTCTTCACGAAAGTGAAACCAAAGGAAAAGATGGAGTTTTTCACTTTCTTAGATGTGCTTTATAGTGATTTCGGTATCATCATAGGAGAAAACCAAGCTAAGAAGTCGGGATTGTACGAACGGTCTCGTTTAAATGCTCGATATTTTCAGGATAACGAGAAGGCATTGCGAGATAAGCTCCGACAGAACGGGTTACTTATTGAATATTCCGATGCAACAGCAATGATCCAAAACCCGTATGTCCAAGCGATGGAGGGTCTACATGTATAACAGTGCAAAGCAATTGTTAGGTCAGTGGATGGTTGAGCTTGTGGCTACCTACTTTTTTGAGCAGAAAAAAACTAATGCAGATAAGTTATTTATAAAAATTGTTGGAGTAGCTGACGATACTTGGGAAGATATTCTGCAGGCCTTTGCGAAAGAAGAGGGGAAATTATCTACCTATTATCGACCAGTATTACGGACTCTCGCACCGGTACCCGCGTATGAAAAATACCAATGTCAAGCTCATGAGACAAGTACTTGGTTGCGAAACAATACACAACAGGGACACGCATTGCTCATCTTACTGAATGCATCTTCTGCAGAGGCACAAAGTCTGGAGAATATCTTTACGATAGATGAAGCTCGACTACTTAGTCCAAATGGATTAGAAGTGTTGTATCAGATTTTTTCCGACCGATACCAATACTTCGGAGACGACTTGGATCAGTTAAAGCGGTTCCTTACGATGTACGGTAGAATCGTAGAACCACAATTGCGTACAGTCCTTGCATTCCTTACGGCTGTAGTGAGTTCTAGTGAGAGAACGATGACGGATCGTATTCAACAGAGCCTTGATCATTTACAGCTATTCCGGGACCGGACACTTAAATTTACGGGAACTGGATTAAAACAACTAAGAGATAACTACCAATTATCACGTCTTGAAAAAGATAATCGTTCCATAGGTAAGGAGAAAATAGTCGATAATCTTTACACTTTTTTGGAGAAAAACGAGTCGCATGAACTGTGGGAATTGGTGTCCAAGGACGTTTTTCGAAATCATGCCTTAAACTATATTCATGGAAAATCTGAACAGTTATTTGAATACGATTATTCGCTAATTAAAGATGCCTTCATGTTCACGGATAAGAAACCTACTGTGAATGAGCGTATTAATACATTTAAGGAAGGACTTGAGACCGACTCCCCATTAGCTAAAGAGCAGGATGATATTATCACCGGAGCAGTTGAGTCCATAAATGCTGGAGACAAGCCAGAAAAGTTGCAAGAGTTCCTTGAGGAGTTTGGAGGACAGTTACTTGTAGGGGATAAAAAGCTCTATAAGGAGATTGAGCGCTTAATTAAAAAGCTCCGTCAACTCAGTGAGTACACTGAGCTCACTGAGGCTTTACTGCAAGAATCAATTGATCTGTTGAAGGAACAATGCGACGATGATAGTGATGTAGTCCCTTTAAGTGCAGTACGCTTCGAGTTGCGCATCATGGAAGCACCTGTTGGTGAAGATATGAAATCGACACTGATGTTCCACCTTGGGTCGCTTGAACGCTTAACCGGACGAATCCATTTCGATGATCAGTCGCTTCAACGTATTACAAATCGTTCCAGAGATGCTTATGTAGGATTTCGGCTTGTTATGCTTTTAGGTGACAGGGAACTCGGACATAGGGATTTCAAGCTAATTGGGCTGCATGAAAGCAAATTACCGGACCTACTTGAAAAGCTAGAGGAAGAACGGTTTGTTCCCGCTATACGAGTCTATGCTGGTTCTGACACGCTGCAAGTAGATGTTATAGCTGAGATGCATGATCGAGTTAGTGCATTTGTGGCAACAGGACAGCCCGGGGTGCCAGAGGTAGTTGCAGAAGTTACATTTTTCATTGAATGGTTTATAAAGCAGCTCGATAGGGCAAGGGCCCAGGGCATAGGAAGCGTAGATTTTTCAGAGCTGGAGAGTCGCCTCGATGGTCTGTTTAAACGTGGTTGTGGCTCTGCTCTCATTGCAAGACATGTGATTCAATATATAGGAATGATGGGGACCATCGATTGCTATAGTAATAAATCTACTGACAAGGTTGCTAACGTACAATCTCGTATTCTGACGTTGCTCAATCCATTGCGCCTACTTGGGTACGCTAACCGGCTCCGAAGCATCGAAGCCGAGCTCAGCAAGTGGATCGGGAGGTCTGATCTAAATGAGGAATCCTTAGAGGATATGAATGTCTACTTGGGTCAACTGAGTGAGGATTTATCTCGTTTGTTTCCTTCTTATTTTGCGGTCGAAGGGGTATCAGACCACTTCTTAATTGAGCAGCAAGAGTCAATGGGTGAGGGCATATTCACCATTAACGGAGCTAGCAGTGGGGAAGACCAGCTGGTGAAGATGTTCGCTGACGAGTTACTCGGTACAGTTAAGTCATATCTCGAGGTATATCCGTATGCTAAGGACTGCCTTGATCTTGTCTTCTTATATTGCCCACAAGCTGCATTCATTACTCGTGCAATTTCCTTGCTGTTCCAACAGACTAATGTTCAAAAAATCAAGGCAATAATTCATAGTTCAAATGCTGGTGCGGTCATTCATGAGCAATTGAACGCTTGGATGAGCCAAGAAGAACAGCTATCAGAACGAATGGGGCATTTTCCACGGGTAGAGGTCCAAGTTGTCGCTGAGCAGGATGTAAATGTGACAATGCGACACTTGTCTCAACTATTGCAGGATGCTGACATCGGCGTGCTTGTAAATTATTTCGGGCAGTCTTCCCATCTACAGTATAAGTTGGAGAAGGTTAGAGTGAAGGACTCTGACAATTGGTTTGAAAAGATATATCGTGAACCTCTTAAAAAAGATGATGCAATTAAAAGAATTAGTTGTATAAGCGAGCAGATGCCATCAATCTTGCAACGCTTCTACCAAGTACAACAGGTACTGAATAGCAATGAATCTGTACAATTAGATGAGCACTTTCTATTACGCACAGTTATTTCTGTCAACCAATTATCGGATCAGGCATTACTTAATTATATGCACGAGCATTTCAATTGGTCTTTGTTCATAGATCGTTATTTAGACAAACCGCTCTTACGGCATGTTTCATCCAAGGCGCAAATTATAAAATATAAGTCTAATACTTACCAAACTAGCTATAAGACATTGTTGTCGTCATCGAAATACATTCGGAAACTCGCGAGTGAGCAAGCAGATCATGAGTATTTTGACCGTCTCCACCAGAAGTATGTTCAACTACTCAAAAATAACAATATATCGAAGACAGCAATATCACAAGCCACAGAGAAGGTTAAGGAAATCTCCGGGGGAGTCGTTCTGCGTGCAATTGGTCCCGGTAAATTCGCACATGAACTTATGGCAATTCATTTAGCGATGGAAGCGAGACCAGTTGGAGATAATGAGCTCGTTATTTGGTCTATTTGCGATGAATTACCGTGGTTCCGTGGTTCTTCACGTCGACCGGATTTGGTGCGTACATCGATTAGTAAGATTGCCGATCGGGTCACTCTAAAGTTTGAAATTGTGGAATTGAAATTCATCTCAGCCACTATCTTTGAACAAGAGCGCCATGACGCAATTAAACAAGTTAACGCAGGCATCAATGTTTATCGGAGTAGGTTCTTATTTTCAGAGCGCCCGACGACAGCTGAAATGTGGAGGAAAGAACTACTTAATAATCTCATAGAAAATGGAACATACACTCTAGAGGATGCTCAGCTTTTAAAAATGGTCCAAGGAGTGCCACTATCAAATATCGACGTTTCAATAGATGGTTCAATTGATACGTTTGTATACACATCTAACCTATTAGAGCTTTCTATTATGGATGGGCATCAGGATGGCTACCAATCCGAAAAATTAGGCAACGCATTAATCAATCACATATATAATCGGTCATTCATTCTTCGAGCGCTCGGGGCAATGGTAGAGGCCGAGGTGCCGAATTATGAAGTAGGCATCCAAGCAATGGATGCCTACATTACGGAGAAACTAGGTTTTGAATTCGATAAAGAATCTTATATGCCAGATGATGAAGAACATGATGAGAAGTCACAAGAGTTAACCGATGTTGGCGGTAGTAATTTTTCTGCAGTAGATCATATTCAAAGCCAAATGATTGCACGAAAAGAGATAATTCACAGTCTTCAGAAGGCAGCACCTACGACGGACATTAACCCATTTAGTAAGCAGGAATCTGCTAGTCAGGTCAACGAACTATTCACTGAACAGCTAGCATTTGCCGAGCTTCCTAGTCAAACGGCTGAACAACGCGAGGATCTTGCGCCATTACTGAGATCGTACGAGAGTAGACTTCGACTCCGTATGAATGAAATTAATGTTCCGCTGAAAATCGTTGATACCATCGTAGGAGTAAGTGTTATTCGGGTCATTATAGAGCTTATCGGAAACACCTCCTATAGTCATATAAAAAACCGATCCGAAGACTTACAGATGTGGCTCGGGTTAAATTCTCCTCCGCAAATTGCAATTCGTGCTGGCAAAGTCAACATCGACATTAACCGCGACACCCCAGAAGTAGTCTATTTTGAGCGGTTCATGGCTCGTGTTCGAGAACAAATCTCACAAGATAATTTAAACGGTAAGCTTATTGCTCCGCTTGGGGTCGGACAACTAGGTGAAATCATCACGATGGACTTCTCTAGTCCTGATACGCCACATCTACTGATAGGGGGACAGTCAGGCAGTGGTAAAAGCGTTACAATAAACGGCATTATTCTTGCGATGATGTGTCTATATTCGTCGAATGATGTCAAATTTATCTTTATCGATCCTAAACGGGTTGAGTTTATGGTATACAAGGAACGAGAACACACCCAGCTCGTTATTACAGATATTGAAGAAGCTATCGATGCACTTGACCAAGTAGTTATCGAGATGGAAAAAAGATATGAGCGGTTTGCACAAGAAGGCGCTACTAACTATAACGAGTACATGGAGCTAGAGGGTGAGCCTCTTCCCCGCCTAGTTGTTGTATTCGATGAGTTTGCCGATTTTATGACACAAGAGAAATCATTAAGTTCACGTGTTGAAACAGCTATAAAGCGCCTAGGTGCTATGGCTCGCGCAGCAGGTATACATTTGTTAATTTGTACACAAAGCCCGCGTGCAGATATTGTACCGACAAACATTCGAAATAACCTAGGGGCTCGTCTTGCCCTACGTACGGCCGACGCCAATGCATCTCGTATTGTTCTCGATGAAGATGGGGCTGAGCAACTCGGTGGTAAAGGCGATTTCCTAGCTAAGTTGAATGGTCCGGAGTTTGTGAGAGGAAAGAGCCCGTTCTTAACTATCAGAGCAAAGAAGGCTTTGTTAGAACATTTCCATGTCAAAGAGAAGGCTCAACAGTAAATTGAGACTGGAAGGAGTAACTCGCGTCATGAGATTCGGACATCATCAAAGCTTCTACTTGCGAGTGAATTGGTTAGCTAAGGCGTTTAAGATGGTTGCAGAGGATCCAAGATTCTTCTACGACGATTTTGGGTTTGAAAAGATCGGTCTTGGACGGAACATGGTAAAGTCTCTTCGTTTCTGGTCGGTAGCTACTGGGGTAATGTGTGAAATCAAGAATGAGGACAAGAAACCAATTCACGTACTCTCTGATGTTGGGCGGCTCGTACGAGAGCATGACCGCTTTATACGTCTCCCACTAACGGCTGCTGTTATTCACATTTTGCTTGCCACAGAAAAAGGGCAGGCCTCATCATGGTTTTGGTATTTTAACGTGTGCAAAGAAAGATCGGCATCAGTTGATGAGCTCCTCCCATTACTATCAAAGTGGGCAGAACAAGAGCATGGCAAACCTGTCTCTGAACAATCGCTGCGTCGAGATTTAGAGTGTATACGTCAGTTGTATACAGCTCGCTCGCACTCCGGCGATGACCCCGAAGAAGTCGTTGCCAGCCCTCTTTCGCAACTTAACTTGTTGCAAGAGACTAGACAGTCTCTTACACGTCGCAGTCCTTCTCCTGCTGATGTTGACGTCGACGCTTTATTCTTTTCATTACTTATTTATGCAAACCGGCATGGAGTCAATAGCGTGACGTGGGAAGAGTTGCAATTAAAGCCATTGCTATGGGGACGTCTATTCCACTTAAACGCGTCTCAGATTATTGAAGTGCTCGAATTAATGCATATGGATCCAAATTATAACGTTAAGTTTATTCGGACCAATCAGTTACATGTTCTAAATTTTCAGTGCGAGGATCCTATTCATTTCCTCGCACGAGCGTTCGAAAGGAGGTCGGTGGTCCTTTGATGCAAACAATGGACAAGCATCAGTCGTTAATCAACAAACCACGTTTTCGTGCGAGTATCAACCTACAACTGGATCTTGCCGACGAAAGACTCCTCTCACAATATGTTTTGTCAACACCACATGCTGAAGTGCTTCGTGGCATTGTAAATAGTGTTATCTATGGTGGCACACGAGCACACTTACTTATTGGACCGTATGGGACAGGAAAATCATATCTTGCAACGATAGTAAGCCAATTGCTGTCTCGTTACTTCGATACGAAATGGAGAACGAAGCTTCAGAGACAAGCGGAGCGCATCGATACTTTGTTTGCGGAGCATCTACGTGGTCTTGAAAATCTTGAGCGAACTTACATTCCTGTTATCATTAACGGGAGCATTGGGGCGATCAGGACTATCATTAACAGATCAGTATATAGGGAAATGAAAGAGAGAAATATCGAAATTACAACTCCAAATGAAGTGGAAATGATACTCCAGACAGTAAAACGATGGGAAATAGCTTATCGGGCAGCATATAAAGGCTTACTCAAACATGTAGAGGATGTTGGTTTGTCCATCGAAGATTGGACCAAGAAAGTTGAAAGCTTCGATGAAGATATAATTCGCCGTTTTATTAGATTCTATCCGTCTGTCACATCCGGTACACGGTGGATGGTCGACCATGAAGAGTTGTTTATCGAGAATCTATCAGAAATCTCAAATATGCTTAGGGCACAAGGCAAGGGGATTTTTATTGTATACGATGAATTTGGTCGATTCTTGCAAACACTCGAAGGACCTGATTCTATGCGTAATATGCAGGATCTTCAAGACCTAGCTGAGTTCGTAAATCATACGGATAATGTGCAGTTGCTTATTATTGGGCACAAACAAATTCGTCAGTATGCAGAACTAAGTCGTGAATCACTTCGGGTAGAGTTCGAAAAGATCGAGAAGAGGTTTAGAACATATAGCTTAGAGACAGACCAGTCAACTTATTTGAGGTTAGCAAGCGAAGCGGCTGCTGAATTAAATGAAGAAGCTTTGCAGAACGCCGAAATCCTTGAGTCAGTCGAGTTACTTCAGCATTATCAACTTTTCTCAGGTTATACCACGCATGAACTAGAGATCAACATACTACGGTCGCTCTTCCCGTTGCATCCAGTAGGAGCCGTTCTTTTACCAGAGTTATCAAATATTTTTGGGCAGAATGAACGAACATTATTTTCATTCTTTACTGATAGTGATACCTTCGGCATGCACGAACATGTAAGAAAGGGTAGTGGTTACTACTACGCAGACCGTTTATTTCACTTTTTCAACGTTGCTAGTGCTGAGACGCGAGATCAACCAACGCTTCAACTTTATCATGTAGTTGTTCAGTATATCGATGAGCGGGACCTATTACAACGTCGTATAGTAGAATTAATGACACTATGGGCAGCCTTACGATTTACCCGTAAGCAGCCACTGACGTCAGGGTTTCTCGCATTCGCATTAGGAGTATCTGAAAAGGAAGCGACTACATCACTCGAACAATTAGCCTGCGCTAAGGTTGCGAGATTTAACGCTATCCGGGGCCATTGGGAAATTTATGATGGGAGTTCTATCGATCTTAGTACTTTGGTTAGCGAACGGACAGGTACCGTAGTGTTGTCTCAGGCACGCGAGCTTGAGCTTCTCAACAGGTATTTGCCTATCTCATACGTTATTCCTTATGAGTACAATGACAGAATGGATATGTTACGCTACGCAGAAGTTCGATTTACTTTTCCTTCTATGCTCGAGGAGGTACAAGCAGATACTGCCTTTGATGATCGTATCTTTCTCGTCCTCTTTCCGGATAATGAAGCAATGACAGATGTTCTTAGTGGTGCACAACATGCCCTTTGGACTTCGGTGGTTGCCCTCCCGAAGTTTACCATGATTGATATTAAAGAGATTCTTAGGCGCTACCATGTCGTTGAGGAACTTCAAAAGGATGTCATATTTGTCTCGCAAGATAATCGGTTAAAGAGCGAGTTACATTACATGCAAGAAGAGATCGGCATGACCATTCGTAATTTCGTTCAACGTTATTTTGATTTCAGCAGTTTACAGTGGTGGTCAGCACAGGGAAGTTTGGAGATTCACAATGAAAGAGAACTAGAGCACCTAATAAGTGAACGCCTAGGACGGAAGTTTTATTTGACTCCCTCGATTCGGAATGAGGCGTTTAATCGCAATCGCATCTCTTCTGTTCAAAGGAGAGCGATGATCGATGTTATAGATCGACTTATTAATAACCCCTCTGAACTCAATTTAGGCATTAAAGGTTATGGACCGAACTATTTGATATATGCGAGCGTGTTAAAGAATAACCAGTATGACTACGCAAATGACAAGAGAGTTCACTGTTGCGATTCTTTGCTTACGTTACGCACACTTGTGCTTGAACGGTTGCGCGAACGACCTATTGGACGCCTTTCGGAACTTATTGAGCCGTTCAGCTCTGAGCCATACGGTATCCGGTCTGCCGTTATACCTGTTCTGTTTGTTGCGTTATTGCGGGACGTATGGGAACAACTTAGCTTCTATGCACATGATATGCTGACTTCGCATCTTTCTGGATCCGGAATCGTAGAACTGCTTGAACATTCAGAACAGTACGAATACCGGTATCATAATCTAACCGTTGAAGAAAAGGTACAACTGTTAGCTCTCGGACAACAGTTCGCGCTGTCCCCTGAGACATGTTCTGGTTTTCTACCAATGTCACAGGCTCTTCTTGAGTGGTTGCGTACATTGCCAAAGTTTGCACTCACAACAGATAAAGTCTCTGAACAGACGATGCTCGTTCGATCTGCTATTCGATCCTCGGAAGTAGATCCGCATAAATTTATAGGGGCACTCATTACTATGGGGGATGTTCCAGGAATTGCTAAGATTGAACTAGAGGAATTCCTCAACACAAATAAAATAGAACTAGACAGACAGCTAAGTGAGTGGACTCATATGAATTCTACGGATATGCTGCTATTGGAATTGTCAAAGATGCCTGTTGAACTAATAGGTCTAAACAGTAGGTTGCTCACGGTAACAACTAGTGTGCCTGAAGTAAATAATGGTGTTTCACTATCTCCAATAGACCGTCTTGCTGAACATCTTGTTGGAGTGAGTCGAAGTGATTGGTCGGATGCAACACATAATTTATTCTTGCAGCAGTTTCGATATGAATGGGAGTTATTAAGTCCGAATGTGAAGGAAGCTGCAGTCGCATTAGCAGATATACCTATACCTACCACAATTGAGCTATCCAAGAAAGCGAACGTACTATACACTAATGTAAAAAATATGCTTAAATACGCGGGGAAAGATATCACCACAGCGGAATTGCGAGCCCTACTCGGTAAATTAATGCGGGAAGTTTAATTGAAGAAGATACACCAAAGGGGAGGACTTATATGGCACGAAAACCAGTCCACGTCGCGATGTATAGTGGAGGAGCTTCCTCCGCGTACGTTGCGCATCACATGGTGCAGACATATGGCAAAGAAAATTGTATTTTGTTCTTTACTAATACACTTTGGGAGCATGAGGACAACTACAGATTTATGCACGAAGTCGCTGATTATCTAGGACTTGATATAACCTACCGTACTGATGGTCGTACACCGGAGCAAGTATTTTATGACGAGCGTTTTATGGGGAATTCTCGCCTAGCGAAGTGTTCTGAGGAATTAAAGGTTCGTCAGACCATCATCTTTCTCGAGGAACTTCGAGATGAACATGGGCTCGAACCAATTCTTTACTTTGGAATTGGACGTCATGAGCAGCATCGTGCAGAGAATCTTCGTGAGTTTTATGCGCACCGTCCTGTCGAGCCGGTAGAGACTCGATTTCCACTGATTACACTATTCCGCGATGAGATTGATGCGAAGTCAATTATTGTGAATGAGTGGGGGATAAAGCTTCCAATCATGTACGAACTCGGCTTCTCGCATGCCAATTGTGGTGGGCGCTGCGTAAGAGGAGGATATCAACATTACGCACATCTCTATCAGACATGGCCAGATGTCTATAAGGAACAAGAAGAAATGGAAGAACAGTTCCGCCTCCATTTTGAAAAGGATGTATCTATCCTGAAACGAAACGGTGGACCATTTACGTTAATGCAGTTCCGAGAAGAGTTAGAACGTGATGGAACAGCGCGTTATTTAGGACAGCCGGATGATACCGTTCCTTGTGTGTGTACAATTTAAAGGTTTTTGAATAGAGAGCGTCTAAAATTACTTCTTCCTTGCATACTGGTTAGTAATATGACCAGTCAAAAGGCAGGGGAGTGGGATGGACGAGTTCACTTTAGAATCAGGACAGATTGTGCGTATTGCCTATCATGCTGTGAAGAAATGTTTTTCAATAAGACACTTAAAAACTAGAAAGGTTATTGGATATACGAATCGCATCGTACTACGTGATGTCTCCTTTATCGTTTCCCAAGCAGGGAGGAACAGAGTTTTACGGGATCGCGAAAAGCATGTCCATGCTTTTATGATTGGTACCTATGAGCCGAACATACAACAACTTTCCCGCAAGAAACATGGTATAAATTCAGAAGCGTACTATAATCCATATACTACTTTAATGTTTATTAATAGAAACACGAATGAATCATTAACTTGTGCTGATCTTGCTATTTGTGAAGAACGCCGTGTGTTTTACCGATAAGGCGGAATCATTCCAATAAATGCCCGCGTGACTCGAATTGTCACCGGGCATTTACTTAATAATTGGGGGATCGTGTGATAAAGCATATTAGGACTTGGTCGAAAGACGTAGGTATTCCAAATTTCATAGCACGAAAAGAAGTTGACTGGTCTGTGTTTCATAATGGGACTAACATTCCTTTTGAATTTCACGTTGAATTTATAGAGGCGAACAATGGTGATGAGATTGAAATTGGTGAAAAAAGGAAATTGGTTCTAATTGTAAATGATATAGAGTACGAAGCCACTCTGATCCAGCTCAATATGATATCGAGCAAAAGATCTGCATTACATATCCGTTACTCCGGAAATAAAGAGTATAGGGAATTGCTGACTCAAGTATTTCACCACAGCTATTCATATTTGCAAAATGCACGCGCCGGTTCGAATGAGATTGGAAAACGTCAATTCTTTAGACTACCAGATGGACAAGCAGAGTATATTGAGTTTTATTCAACAGGTGTACCTTATCGATACATCGTAAGTTTCATTCCGTTTGGATATAAAGGGAAGTTAAAATAACGTTGCTCGCCCTACATTGTGAACGTATTTGTGTCAGCTCAAACAACGAGAATTGCCGTTTAACGCTAATCACCGAATGAACAGGAGGGCAGCCATTGATCGCAGAGATCTATAACAAAATTTCGAGCAGTGGAAGCAATCTGACTGACCGGCTGGAGGATAAACTGACTGGCGATTTCTTCGGGGCGCTGAGGTATCTGCCTTATGAGTGCGGGCTGAAGCCTATTCTGGAGGCGGTTCGATTCCACAACGAAGCGGACCGGGCAGAATGGCTGCGGACATTGGACGGGCTAGAAGCTTATGCGGTCGATTATGTATTCTGGCCTAATCATGATGAAGGCGAGATCGACCTTTTGCTTAAGCATACGGATGCTTATATCGGTGTCGAAGTGAAATATCGCAGCTCACTGTCTTCAGTTGATGAGGACACCGGAGAGCTCGCTCCCAGCATCACGCCTGAGAACAGTAAGAATCAACTCGCCCGCTATGCACGTATGCTAGCCGATGTCGCCGGGACACGGGACAAGTACCTGGTCTTCCTCGCGCCGTATGACATTCTATTCCCTGTCGAGGCTGGCATTCGGGAGAATCCAGTCATTGTCAGCAGTGTTAAGGTTGGATTCCTGGGCTGGCAGGATGCACAGGCAGCCTTGTTCCGGATCGATCGAAGCATACTGCCTCACTGGCAGACGCTGATTATTACGGATCTCATTGATCTCTTGCAGAAGAAGCGCTTGACTCGATATGCTGGCCTGCCAGAATCGTTGATCCATACAGAGCTATCGAACGATGTGTATCGATTCACCATGAGTAAGGCTTACGGTGGCGCTGGTTATAGTTGGGCTGTTAATCAAGTGATCGGAGATGACGTGTATGTCTACGGGAGAACGGAATAATGGTGAGAATATTACGAAGGCGCTGAGCGTCTTGCTGGAGACTTATGCGAATATCGATCTGTTGTTGGTCGAGATGGATAAGGTAGCGGAGAAGGCTGGATTCGTTGCGCATACGTCACGGTTCATGCGCTGGAAGTCCGATGTCGACTACAATGGATGGTTAGTGAAGAGTTTTATTAAGATCTATCAGCCCGAAGGAGATAACTACTCGGATAGGGTGAAAGATTTGAGGGCCGGCGATCTCCATGCGGTGGATATCGATCTCGAGAACGATTACCCGCAGATCTGGCTCAGCCGTCATCGCTTCGATTACAGCGGCTGGACGCGGTTACCGTCTACGTCGGAGCATTGGTTACTCTCCTACCCGTTGTACGACGATCCTGGTCTCTTCTCGATAACGGAAATAGGTGATCTATGGAGAAGCGTCCCAACGGAGAAGGCTAGGAAGAACTACTGGGGGATCCGAGGCTCCGTGGCGCTGTCGATCCCGCTTGTTACAGTTACCTCCTCGGAGACGATTGAGACTGAAGTGTTTGACAGATTGAAATCGCTGCCGGAGCCTTGTTCATGCATAGGATAGTGCGTATTATCTTTGATTTACATTGTTCAATAGCATAATCCATGTTAAGATTAATAATAAATGACCAAGCGCGGGAACGCTTGGCCAGCACAATTGGCTTGAATGGGTTTCCCTTCAGGTCATTATAACCAAGTAAACCCACCTTTGGCCGAAGAAACCTTGGGGTGGGATTTTACTTTCTCTTGTAGTTATTCCCGATGTATGTTAAAAGTGCAATGACAAAGGTTGCAAATGTGATCATGATGATTATCGCATCTTTAACTTCCATGGCTCACCTCCTTTCGAAGGATAACCATGCCCACCCAAGATTCAATTGTACTTTTATATTCTACCTCTATGCAGCTATGGGAACAAGTGTTTGTTTATAGGTTTGTATAGTCATGGCCATTTTAATTTTCCCCCTCAATCTCCCACTCCAGCTCCAGAATCAACTCATTCGCCATCCGCTTGTTCAAGCGATACGTCTCGAACCTGCCAGCCTCCGTGGACAGCTTCTTAATCTGCTCGATCTGCGAAGCAGTCGGCGGTTGCTGCTCTACGAGCCGCTCGTAATTCTGGTAGGCGACTTTAACCGCAGTCTCTGGCGTCAGCAGATCAATGATCTCATACAAGCCTTGTGCAGCCTCGTATCGTGACAGTCCATAGCCAGAGTCCGTCGAGAGCATGAATCGGTCCGGGTACTGCTCGATGACAGGCACGAAGTCCTGGAGCGTATTGGTGCTGTCGCGGCTATAGGCCGTGAACCCCGCGAAGAAGTCGATGTACAAGTTCGGATGCTTGGCAAGCAAGGCCCCGATATTCGACGGTGGATTATACGCATTGGCATGGCCGAAAATCATGTTTGTCTCCCGATGCTGCTCCAGCGCTTCCTCCAGGTGGAGGATCGGCAAGCCGTTAGGCGGGTCGATATGCAGCAGGATCGGCGTGCGATACTCGGCCGCAAGCTCGTAGATCTGCGGCAAATAGCCGTCGTTCGGGTGTTCAGCCTTCCATTCGAGCTTGGAGACGACAGGCGAATAAGTCGAGGCAGCGGCGATCTCCCCAATATTGAGGTACCCCTGCTCTAATCGCTCCTTCACATACGTGACACCTGCTTCTTCATAGATCGGGAAGCCTGCGAAGGACGGATAGACGTGATCCGGCTCCGCTTGATACTGCACCCACGCCTCATTATCCGTTACTTGTGCGTAAGGCTCGGAGATGCTGCCGAACAGCACGATGCGGTCGATCCCGTATTGTCCCCAAGTCTGGACGGCAATCGGATTCTCGACGTCATGGTTGTGAATGTCGATGAGCGGTAGCTCCTGATAGAGCTCTTGCAACAACTGCGCTGAACCCCGATTGGCTCGAAGAGTGCGGATCAGCGCGAAGTCGTCCGGATTCGGCTTGTAGTCGGTATACGACTCCACGATGACTTCCTTAGCACTCGGATTGTTCGTGCAGCCGATCAAGAGCGCGAGGGCGGTGCTCACGATGACGATGAATGCCGTACGGCCATTGTGCATGCTGTTCATTCCCCCTTAATATGAGGTATACTCGCATCATGACAGATTGGAATAAGATGGAGGTTATGGAGAATACATCTTCAGCATACCATTCACTGACGAAGGAGGAAATGATGGATTGAAGGTTGTCTATGAGAAGAAGAACGGCATCTCTTTTCTGACTGCATATGGGATCATTCTCGCGTTATTGGCCGTGGCGACCTGGTTGTGCATGGATGTGTTCCAGTTCGAGTTCATGGACATGTTTTTCGGCGGGTTTGCCTTAATCTTGCTAGTCATTCTCGCTTACTATTGGATGAACAGCAAGAATTATTGGGGCAATCTCGGCCGCACGCGCAGGACATTCTATGTCGCGTTCCTGCTGCTGATGGCAGTCGGCTTCATCATGGACAAGCTGGACTATACCGATTGGGCGCTGATGGCGCAATTATCGGCATTGGCGGTGTTCGTGGACCTCGCCGTGTTCCAGACGCCGAACATCTTGAAGATCTGGAGCGCGGAATTCAAGCATGAAGACGAGATTCGGGAAGCGTTGGTGGAGAGCAAGCACACGATTGTTCGCAATGCGAAGAAGGTCGAGAAATTCACCGAGGTTATCAAGTGGACGGATTTTCATCTTGCGGCGCTTCCCGTCCCGACAACGCAGGAAGAATATCAAGTGCAGCTGGAGGAGTACATCAAGTATTACAGTTCGACGTTCGGATTCGCGGTCTCATTCTTCCTCTTCCCGGCCCTGACGCAAGACGTGAGTCCGAGCAAGGGGAGTCTCCAGCTGCAATTGAGGAATGTAAGCATTCGCCATGCCAGACAGATCGCGGGGGAAGAGAAGGAGCAGTTGATTGCCAAGCTGACCGATGGCGAGACGACTCCGATTCAAGAAGACAAGCTGATCGTCATCCCCTATTATGGGGCGTTCTACAGCATGCTTGTCACGCTGGAGGCCAAGGATGTCGCGGTAGACGCGATCGATGCCTCCCATATCTCCAATATGCTCGTGATCTTCGATTGGTATATGGCGGACGCCGAGTCTGTCGATGCAGACGATGATGCAATCTGATCCCTGCCGTGGTAGAATAAGGGCAAGGAATTCGGAAGGAGGATGTCAGATGAATGACGGGCAAGTTGTTCGTACCCCCAGTCGGAAGCCCTCCGGTATTCGCAGGAAGAGGAAGGCTCCATTCTCCTCGGCCGTTCGGCCTGAGACGCATGTGCGCGTATCCGAGGCCTTCAAGTCGGTCATCCAAGCCAATGACAGAGCGGTAACGATTCTCTACAATAATAAGTGATCCTGAATAGACGACAGGGCGAGGGTGAACACCCCTTGCTCTTTTTTTTGCGTGTGACTAAAACTCCTTCGATTGTATAGCATAGCTAATATGACGATGCGGGAGGAGGGTAAATATGGGACTGAAGCGATCCATTAAGCGTGATCCCAATAAACCGGAGACCAAGAACGGGGATTGGGGCTTCCGAGGAACGCTGACGCGCATTAATCGAGCTATCGATCTGCTAGATAAGAGGCAATCCAGGCCCCCCGCCGAACATTGAGCAATGACTGCACCTCATGATCCTTCAGCAGCTGTTCGATCACGACGAAGTCGTACAGCTCCTTCCTGAGGCAATACATGACGACGACATCGCGCAAATTTTCGGACTGATCGAATAGTCGGCCGCGCACAGGCGCCGGGGCAGCGAGAGGCGGATGATACTCGATCTCCGATTCACGATAGCAGGTATCCCCCTATTAACAGGTTCAAGTTCTCGGCTCAGGCTAGCGGGAACTTGAACCTTTATCGTTCCAGTCGAAAATTGGAGAATCTTGCATTGCCAGCTACTTACATCTGCTGTAATCTAGTTGTACTAGAGGGCGGTGCATCTCAGATGAACTTTATCCGATTGGTTCTACGACATTTCGCGGGACATAAGCTGCTCACCGGCTTGTTCGCGCTTGGTATTCTAATAGAGGTCGCCTATGCCGTGGCCGCACCGTTAAGCCTTAAATACTTGATGGACGAGGCGTTCGGGCCGAAGGACGCAGGGGCATTCGCGCTGATCCTGAGCATCTTGATCGCGGGAGGCGCGCTCAGCATCGCCGCGAATGCCGGCGGCGACTACGCGCTCGGCAAGCTGAGCGGGATGCTCACGCAAGGGCTGCGGACGGAGCTGTTCGCGCATCTGCAGAAGCAGGCGCTGCCGTTCTACCAGCGCTATCGCGTCGGCGATCTGGTCACGCGATTCGTGTCCGACATGGGGTCGATCGAGCGCGTCATTCGCAGCACGTGTCCCTTCACGCTCCGGGAACTGCTCAGCGTCCTGCTCGGTCTCGGCATGCTGCTGGCCATCGAATGGAAGTTGACGCTGGCCATGGTAGCGGGCTCAGCGCTGATGTTCGTGGGTCCCAGGCTGCTGCAGCGCCGTACGGAAGCGGCCAACGAGCAGGATAAGGAAGCGCAAGAGCGGCTGTCCAATACGATCGACGAGATGATCAAGGGGCACCGCACGATTCGCGGTCTGCACCTGACGGGCCGATTCCGGGAGCGTGCCGAGCAGCAGATTCGGCATCTGTTCGCGACGGGCTTCCGCCTCCATATCGCCAATGCGCTCATGGAGCGGGTACCGCTGACGGTGCTGCTTGTCCTGAACGCCGTCATGATCGGCTTCGGTGGCTACCTTATCTTCCAAGATCAGATGTCGGTCGGCGATTTCATGGCGTTCTTCACGCTGTTCATGGCGGTCGGCCAATCCGGCTCCAATCTCGCGTTCCTGATCCCGAGCGTCATCGAGTCGAGCATCAGCTTCCGGCGGATCGGCGAGATCTTCGCGCATGAGCCCGGGACGCCTGAAGCGGGATCTCCGAACGAGCTGCCGGCATCCTTCGGCGAGCTGCGGATGGACGGCGCGACGTTCGGCTACGCGGAGGGTGAAGGCGCGGCGCTGCAGTTGCGGGAGGTCAGCCTCCGCATCGAGGCAGGCAGCTACGTCGCCTTCGTCGGGCCGAGCGGCTCGGGCAAGAGCACGGCGCTGCAGCTGCTGTCGCGCTTCTACGATCCGCAGCAAGGCAGCGTCGCGATCGACGGCATCGACCTGCGCGAAGTCAGCGAATCGTCGCTTCGCAGGCTTGCGACGCTCGTGACGCAGGATACGTTCCTGTTCAACACGACGCTGCGGGACAATCTGCTGCTCGATCACGCGGACAAGTCGGAGGCGGACATGATCGAGGCCGCCCGAACGGCGCGCATTCACGATGTGATCGCCGGATGGCCGGACGGCTACGATACGTGGATTCACCACGAAGGCGGGTCGCTGTCCGGCGGCGAACGGCAGCGGATCGCGATCGCGAGGGCGCTGCTGCGGGAGCCGCAGCTGCTCCTGCTGGACGAGGTCACGTCTGCGCTGGACCCGGCGACGGAGGCCGAGATTAACGCGGCGATCGAACAGTACCGACGCGGCCACACGATCGTCTCCGTCACGCATAGACTGGCTTCGGTCGTTCAAGCCGATCGGATCTACGTGTTCAAGGACGGCCGCATCGCAGAGTCAGGCACGCACGACGAACTGCTGCACGGCAGCGGTCTCTACTATGACCTCTGGCAGAAGCAGCATGGCTTCCATCTCTCCAATGACGGACTGCATGCGACGGTGGATGTCGAGCGCTTGGCGCAATTCCCGTTCTTCGAAGGGCTGGAGCTGCCGGTTCTCCGCGAGATAGCCGGGTTGTTCGCGACCGAGACCTGCCAAGCGGGCGAGGCGATCGTGCGCGAAGGCGAGGAGGGCCACAAATTCTACATCATCGTTCGCGGGAAGTTCGACGTGCTGAAGCAGACGGAGAATGGGGAGAAGCGCGTCGCGGTGCTGCAGGACGGGGACCATTTTGGCGAGATCGCCCTGCTGCGCGACATTCCGCGTACCGCGACCGTGCGAGCGGTCGGGCCGTCGGTGCTGTTGTCGGTGAGGCGCGAAGCCTTCCATCGATTGACGACCCAGTATCCGCAGCTGCTGCAAGCGCTGGAGCGCACGCTGCTAGGGCGGATTAGCTAATATGACCATCGGAAGGAGCGGCAACGATGCTCTATACATCACGCTGTATAAGCGATGACGATTATGCGGCGGCATCGCTGTTCCTGCTCGCGAACAGGAGAAGCCTGCATCCGTCCTTCTCGACGATGGATGTCGTCCAACTGCTGTATTCGTATATTACGGACGGGCACCTCGTTCAGGTGACGGACGAGAACCGCCGCATCGTCGGGTTGGGCGCTTATTATGTAGGCACGCCCGAGCAGGACTTCGCAGACAAGGAAGTCGCGTTCGTGGATGTGGCGATTGCGCACCCGGAGTATCGGGGGACGAAGGTCTTCCTGACGGGTTTGACCTATATGGTATCTTGTATCCGATCGGACCATCCCGACGTTCGGGAGATGCGGTTAGCCGCACTCGCGGAGAATGAATACAATTGCAGGCTCTACGCAAAGTTTGCCAGATTCTCCCATATGAGAGAGGGGTTATCGGGAGAAGAGAAGGTGTTCCGTACAGGAATCGATGAAATTAGCGCTTTTCTTACAAAGTACTATCATGTATAGTGATTGATAGATACACTTAATTTTCCAATTGGGAGGAGGCGAACTACATGTTCCCAGTGCCACCAACACTCAAGGACCAGAAGAAGGGCAGCGGCTTCGGCAGAATCGTCATCGCGAACGATAACCTGCGTGCGCAAACGGTCGTGAAGTAATGCTATTCGAATTCCGCACCTGCGAGTTCGAGATGGACCACGAAGCTTATATGAGGTTCTTGCTCGAGCATAACAGCGAGCTGAATCTGCCGTATAAGTTCAACATGAAGCTTAGCTTCACGGCAAGTCCGCTCTTCTTGGGGAAGACGATGCTCGTCTTCTCCGA
>JAEZCJ010000087.1 GCA_023433615.1 Bacillota bacterium
GTAGCTTTACCGCTTGCTTCTTAAATTCTTCGTTGTACCGTTGCCGTTGTTCACCCATGTGAACACCTCCTAATGGATTCATTATCGAATTCTCTTAACGAGGTGTCCACTTTTTATTCTAGGTCTAGATTTTACATTAATTCACAATTTCGGGCGTTTTTTTGGGGGGGGTAGTGGCACGATTTGCAGTTATTTCAGTCAGTCGAGGGAGAATGAATTGCATAGTCTACGATCTCTTCTACGAAGGAGGCACAGCTTTCAATGGGAACCAAAGCAATCTGGCGCATCGCGGGGGCGGTTTCGCTGCTCGCGACGCTGCTGTTCCTCGCAGGATTCGGCTATGCGGTCAGCGACATGCTGTACCCTAGGAACGGTATCGCCGCGCCTGAGCGAACAGGCGACGATGCGACGTCCAACCCGACGAAGGACGGCTATCGCATCGTTGCGCTCGGCGATTCGCTCACCCAAGGCACGGGCGACGATGCCGGCGAAGGCTACGTGAAGAAGACCGTGAAGCTGCTCAAGGACAAGTCCGGCAAGCCGGTCACGCTCGTCAACAATCTGGGTATCGGCGGTCTGCGAGCCGATCAGCTGGCGGATACGCTGGCCGATAATCGGAGCTACGCGGACGCGATCCGGCAAGCGAACTTGATTCTGCTCACGATCGGCGGCAACGATCTGTTCCGTTCCGCGCAAGGGGCGCTGCATACGCCGCAAGGCATTCAGACCGAGCTCGCGGACGAATTCGTAAGCGAAGGGCTGGATCGCCTGGACCACATCCTGACGCAGCTCCATGCGGTCAATCCGGAGGCGCGGATCATCTACGTAGGGCTCTACAATCCGTTCTACGGCGTGCCCGGGCTGCGGGCGGGAAGCGAGACGGTACAAGCATGGAATGCCGGCGCCTACCGGCTGCTCAGCCGATATCCGAGCGCGACGCTGGTGCCGACATACGACTTGTTCGAGCAGACGATCGAGCGCTATCTGTCCGGCGACCGCTTCCACCCGAACGGCTCCGGATATGCCGCGATCGCGCAGCGAGTCGTTCAATCGATCGAATAGGGAGGGTGCAGCATGACGGCGCAACAACCGAATAAGCAGCAAGGCCATGACGAACCGATTCCCCTGCCGGTACTGTCCGTTAAGGGGTTGTCCAAGCGAATCAAGGACAAGACGATCGTGCAGGATATGAGCTTCGATGTGATGCCCGGCGAAATTTTCGGCTTCCTCGGCCCGAACGGCGCCGGCAAGACGACGACGATCCGCATGCTGGTCGGACTCGTCAAGCCGTCGTCGGGCAGCGTCGCGATCTGCGGCTGCGACGTGCAGCGGCAACCCGAGAAGGCGCTCGCGCAGGTCGGCTGCATCGTCGAGAATCCGGAGGTCTATCCGTACTTGACCGGCCGCGAGAATCTGGAGCAGTTCGCCCGCATGCAGGCAGGAATAGACAGCATGCGCATCCGCGAAGTCGTCGAGACCGTCGGCCTGTCCCAGCGCATCGAGGACAAGGTCAAGACGTATTCGCTCGGCATGCGGCAGCGGCTCGGCATCGCGCAGGCGCTGCTCGGCAGGCCGAAGCTGCTCATTCTCGACGAACCGACGAACGGCCTCGATCCGCTCGGCATCAAGGAACTTCGAGCGTTCGTGCGGACCTTGGCGGACCAAGGCATGAGCCTATTCATCAGCAGCCACCTGCTCGGCGAGATCCAGCTCATGTGCGATCGCGTCGCGATCATCTCGTCCGGACGTTCGATCGCGGTCGGCTCGGTAGATGAGCTCGTCCGGCAAGCCGGCTTCTGCGTGGCTTGGCAGTTGGACCAGCCGGTGCTCGGCAAGCGCTTGTTAGGGGCCATGCCGAATGTGACGCTGCTCGAAGACGGCGAGCATCGAATCGACGAGACCGTGCTGGCGGGCATGCCCGGCGCTATCGTCGCATCGATGCCGGAGACGAGCATTCCGGACGCGGTGCGGCTGCTTGTGCAGAAGGGCGTCAGCGTGTCTGCGGTTCAGCGCATCATGCCGTCGCTCGAGCAATTATTCCTGGGCATGACGGAGGGTGAGACCATTGCGTAGCTTGCTGCCGCTCATCGAGAACGAGACGATCAAGATTTGGAAGAAGAAGCGGTTCTACGTGATCGTGTTGATACTGCTCGTCCTCATCCCGGTATTCACCTACGCGCAGATGAAGGTGGCGGAGGCGGGCCGGGACAGAGATTGGCGGAGCCAGCTGCTGCAGCGGATCACCGACTATCAGAACGCGCTGGCCAGCGACCGCATCCCGGAGGAATGGAAGACGTTCCGGCGCATCGCCGTCCAGCAGCTGCAATATTACCTCGACCATGACGTGAACCCGAATAGTCCGAACGCCGTCACGTTCACGCGGAGCTTTCTGGACGGCGCGATCACGCTGTTCATCCCGCTCATGGTGCTCGCGATCGCCTCGGATCTCGTCTCCGGCGAACGTTCGGCCGGCACGATCAAGATGCTGCTGACGAGACCGGTGCGAAGATGGCGGATTCTATTGTCCAAGATCATCGCCTTGACGCTCTACGTATCCCTGATGCTGGCGGTTACGGCATTGCTGTGTTACGCGATCTCCGGCTTGGCGTTCGGCTACGGAGGCTGGAATGCGCCGATCTTCACGGGTTTCGCCGTGCACGGCTCGACGCTCGACACGGCGAGCGTGCATGTCGTGCCGCAGTGGCTCTACCTGCTCATGCAGGGCGGCTTGACGTGGGCAGCCGCCATGACGGTGGCGCTCTTGGCGCTCATGGTATCCGTGCTCGTGCGAAGCACGGCCGCCAGCATCGTCACGATGATGGCCGCGATCATTGCCGGCACCCTGCTGTCTGCGATGGCATCCTCTTGGAAGAGCGCCAAATATTTGTTCGCGGTAAACCTCGAATTGACGAATTATCTCGAAGGATCGCCGCCGCCGGTGGAGGGGATGACGCTGCCTTTTTCGCTTGCGGTGCTAGGGGTTTGGGCGGCTCTCGCGCTGGCCGTTTCGTTTGTTGTCTTTACGAAACAGGACATAATGAATTAAAATAGGTTTTGTTTGCCGAATGTATGTTTGTTTCGGTATGGGGAACGGTACGAGATAAGGGGGGCGCGTATGGCCGAGCAAATAGATTTGTTCACTAACGATGCGGCAATCGCGGATCGAGGCTACGAAGCGGATGACATTCAGGTATTGGAGGGACTGACGGCGGTACGCAAGCGGCCGGGCATGTATATCGGCAGCACGTCGGCGTCCGGCCTTCATCATCTGGTATGGGAAATCGTCGACAACGCGGTTGACGAGCACTTAGCGAAGTTCTGCACGGCAATCGAAGTCACCATACATAAAGACCATTCGATTACGGTGCGCGACAACGGCCGCGGCATTCCGACGGGCATGCATAAGACCGGCATCCCGACGCCGCAGGTCGTCTATACGATCCTGCATGCGGGGGGCAAGTTCGGCGGCGGGGGCTACAAGAAGTCCGGCGGCCTGCACGGCGTCGGCGCTTCGGTCACGAACGCGTTGTCGGAATGGCTCGAGGTCGAGATTTGCCGCGACGGCAAGGTCCATAAGATGCGGTTCGAATATTGGGTCGATCGTGAAGGCAAGGAGCATGTCGGCGAGCCTGTCACCGGTCTCGAAGTGATCGGCAACACGAGGCAGACCGGCACGAAGGTTACGTTCAAGCCCGATGCCCGCGTATTCCACGCCGGCATTGCCGTCAGCTTCGAGACGCTGTCCGAGCGGCTTCAGGAGATTGCGTTCCTGAACTCCGGCCTTAAGGTGACGGTAACGGACGAACGCTCGGGTAAGCAGGACATTTTCCACTATGAGGGCGGCGCGAGCCAGTTCGTGCAATTCTTGAACGAGGATAAGACCGTCCTGCATGACGTCATTCACTTCTATGCGGAGCGGGACGAGATCGAAGTCGAGGTTGCCCTTCAGTACAACGACGGGTACACGGAGACGATCGCGTCGTTCGTCAACTCGATACCGACGCGCGGCGGCGGGACGCACGAGACCGGCTACAAGACGGCCTATACCCGCGTCATGAACGAATATGCGCGCAAGAACGGATTGCTCAAGGAGAAGGACAAGAACCTCGAAGGCAATGACCTGCGCGAGGGCATGATGACCGTCATCAACGTGAAGATGTCCGAGGTCGAATTCGTCGGCCAGACGAAGGACCAGCTCGGCAGCGCGGTTGCGCGAAGCGTGGTCGATGCGGTCGTGACGGACAAGATGTCGGTGTTCCTCGAGGAGAACCCGCAGGTCGCGCAGATGCTGCTGAAGAAGGCGCTCCAGGCGAGCAAGGCGCGCGAAGCGGCCCGCAAGGCGCGGGACGAAATTCGCAGCGGCAAGAAGAAGAGCGAGAGCTCCAACCTGAACGGCAAGCTGACTCCTGCACAGTCGAAGGACTTCATGAAGAACGAGCTGTTCATCGTCGAGGGCGATTCGGCCGGCGGCTCGGCGAAGCAAGGGCGCGATTCGAAGCACCAGGCGATTCTGCCGCTGAAGGGCAAGCCGATGAATCCGGAGAAGGCGAAGCTGCTCGACATTCTCAAGAATGACGAATACAAGGCCATCATAAGCGCGATCGGCGCCGGCGTCGGGCCCGAATTCGATGCGGAAGAGACGAACTATAACAAGATTATTATCATGACCGATGCCGATACCGATGGCGCGCACATCCAAGTGCTCCTGCTCACGTTCTTCTACCGTTACATGAAGCCGCTGATCGATAACGGCAAGGTCTATATCGCGCAGCCGCCGCTGTACAAAATATCCCGCAAATCCGGCAAGCTCGAGACGGTGCGGTACGCGTGGACGGACGAGCAACTGCAGAACTATCTCAAGGAATTCGGCAAGGGCGGCGAACTGCAGCGCTATAAGGGTCTGGGCGAGATGAACCCGGATCAGCTGTGGGAGACGACGATGAATCCGGAGACCCGCACGCTGCTTCAGGTTCAGATCGAGGATGCCGCCAAGGCGGAGCGCCGCGTCTCGACGCTGATGGGCGACAAGGTCGACCCGCGTAAACGATGGATTATCGAGAACGTGGACTTTACCGAGTTCGAGGAATAGGGGAGAAGCTCCATGGGTATGCTGGAACAATTTTTGCCGGCTTTTCTCGAAGAGGTCGTGGGAGACCGCTTCGGCCGGTATTCGAAATATATTATTCAAGACCGCGCCATTCCCGACGTGCGCGACGGGCTGAAGCCGGTGCAGCGCCGCATTCTGTACGCCATGTACGATTCCGGCAATACGCCGGACAAGCCGTATCGCAAGTCGGCGAAGACGGTCGGCGACGTCATGGGAAATTATCACCCGCACGGCGACTCGTCGATCTATGAGGGCATGGTCCGGATGGCGCAGCCGTGGAAGATGGGGCACGTGCTCGTCGACGGCCACGGCAACTGGGGATCGCAGGACGATGATCCGGCGGCAGCGATGCGGTACACCGAAGCGCGGCTGTCGCCGATCGCGATGGAGCTGCTCCGCGACATCGAGAAGCGCACGGTGCTGTTCAAGGACAACTTCGACAATTCGACGAAGGAGCCGGTCGTGCTGCCGGCCCGTTACCCGAACTTGCTGGTCAACGGCGTCAGCGGCATTTCGTCCGGTTTCGCGACGGAAATTCCGCCTCATAATCTCCGCGAGGTCATTGATGCCTGCGTGGCACTGATGCTGAAGCCGGACATGCCGCTCGAGGAACTGATGACGATCGTGCGCGGACCGGATTTTCCGACAGGCGGCTTAATTATGGGCGAGGAAGGCATCCGCGAGGCGTATGCATCCGGCAAGGGCCGCATTTACTTGCGCTCCAAGACGGAGATCGAGGACATGCGCGGCGGAAGGCAGCAGATCGTCATTACGGAGATCCCGTACCAAGTCGTGAAGTCCCGTCTCGTGACGGCAATGGAGAACATTCGCCTCGAGAAGAAGGTTGAAGGCATCTCCGAGGTGCGCGACGAGAGCGGGCGGAACGGCCTGCGAATCGTCGTCGAGCTGAAGAAAGACGCGGATGCGCAGGGCATTCTCGCGTACCTGCTTAAGAAAACGGATCTTCAAGTGACTTATAATTTCAATATGGTGGCGATCGTCAATAAGGCGCCGGCCCAGCTCGGGCTGAAGGACATCCTGCAGGCATACATCGCGCACCAGAAGGAAGTCGTAACGTTCCGCACGCAATACGAGCTGGAGAAGGCCGAAGACCGTGCTCACGTGCTGGAAGGGCTCGTGAAGGCGCTTAACATTCTAGACGACGTCATCGCGACGATCAAGGCGTCGAAGAATCGCCAAGACGCGCAGAACAATCTGGTCGAGAAGTTCGGGTTCTCCGAGCGTCAAGCCGACGCAATCCTGACTTTGCAGCTGTATCGGCTGACGAACCTGGAGATTACGTCGCTCGAGAAGGAACTGGATGAGATCAGCAAGAAGGTCGCTTACTTGCGCTCGATTCTGGAGAGCGAGAAGAAGCTGATCAGCGTCATCAAGGGCGAGCTGATCGAGATTCGCGACAAGTACGGCGTCGACCGCCGTTCCGATATTCAAGGCGAAGTGGAAGAGCTGAAGGTCAATCTCGAGGTGATGGTGACAGCGGAGGACGTGCTCGTCACGCTGAGCCGAGAGGGGTACATCAAGCGGACAAGCATGCTCAGCTTCACGCGCTCGGGAGGCGAGCTCGAAGGCTCCGGCGTGAAGGAAGGCGACGTGGTGCGCCATGTGCTCGAAGTCAATACGATCGAGAATCTGCTGCTGTTCACGAAGAAGGGCCAGTTCTTCCTCCTGCCGGTGCATCAAATTCCGGAGTTCAAATGGAAGGACGCAGGCACCGCGCTCGTCAATATCGTGCCGCTGCCGAAGGACGACGGCATCGTCAGCGTCATTCCGGTCAAGGACTTCGACCAGCCGAACGCCTCGCTCGTGTTCGTGACGAAGCGCGGCCAGGTGAAGCGGACCGAGCTCAAGGAATATAAGGCATCGCGTTCGACCGCGATCGCGGCGTGCAAGGTGGCCGACGGCGATGAAGTGCTGACGGTAGCTGTCAGCGAAGGGGCGAAGGAGATTCTGCTCGTCAGCGCGCTCGGGATGAGCATCCGGTTCGCGGAGAGCGAAGTCAATCCGATGGGCCGCGTCGCAAGCGGCGTGCGCGGCATACAGCTGAAGGAAGGCGACGAGGTCACAGCCGCGCTGTGGGTCGAGGGAGACGAGGGCGAGGTGCTGGTCGTAACCGATCTCGGTTATGCGAAGCGGACGCTGCTATTCGATTATCCGGTACAGGGACGCGGCGGCAAAGGCGTCATCACCTTCGAATTCAAGGAAGGCAAGCGCGTGAAGCCGAACGGCGACAGATTGGTCGGCGCCATCCATTGCAAGGAAGAACGCGAGATCGTCATGCTGTCGGCATCCGGAACGGTGCTCGGCTTCCTGTCGGAGAAGACGCCGATCGAGGATCGTAAATCGATCGGGCGCGCAATGGGAGCAGTCGAGAAGAAGGATCCGATTGTCAGCGTCTATCCGCGCTTCGGGTTGAAGGAATAAGAGAGCATTCAGTCGTAGGGCCGGTCCGGCGGATCGAGCCTCTCCAACAATTGCAGCAAGCTCGTTAGCAAGACCCGCATCGGCACCGGCTCATCAAGCCGGATCGTCCTGTGCGGGTCTTGCAGTATTCCGGCAGCGATGCAGCGTGCGATCAGGTCGGCATCTGCTCGGGAATGTTCCATTCGTATGACCTCCTTGGCGTTCACGGTTGCCGGACGATCGAACGCCGCTGAGCATTCGGAACGCGTCCGTGATTGTCCCTTGTTTCGACACTAGGCATCTGTACAGGATATGTCATTCATTGTCGGAACGTTCGGAACGTTAGCGATTTATCAGGGTAATTATTAATCGCGTTAACCTTTAATTCGACAAGAGCGGATGGTATAATGAAGATAGGTGGAAAATGAGGGGGAATGACGATGCATTCCACGGAATTTGCCCGTTTGTGGATGAAAATGACCAAGGAATGGAAAATGCATCTGGAAGATGCGCTTGCTCCCGGTCTGACGGAGGGACAGCTCAACGTGCTCGAGCTGCTGCTTGCCCATCAGCCGATGAAGCCTTCCGACCTGCTGCAATATCTGTCCACGACGCCTGCCGCCATTACGACGCTGCTCGATCGGATGGAACGGGGCGGCTTAATCGCTCGGAAGCGGGACGAGTCTGACCGCCGGATCGTGTGGGTGAACGTCACGGAGCGGGGAGAGAGCGAAGCGAAGCGGGGGATGGAGATCCGCGATCAGTACATCCAGCAAGCGCTTAATCGCATCTCGTCGCATAATCAGCAACTGCTCGTCTACCTCCTAGGCAAAGTCTCAGGGGGCCAATCGTGATCGCGATGAGGATGCTACGAAGCTTATTCGACGTCGAATCTTGAACGCTGGCGCGATTTCCGGTGCTCATGTAGCTATGACTACACTCCGCTCCTCAATCTTTGCCATCGTCCAACCTTCTCGGCGCTGACGATTGGCCAATATTGAATAAACAATCTTAATAAATTGATA
>JAEZCJ010000176.1 GCA_023433615.1 Bacillota bacterium
ATCGCTCACCGCCCACCGCCAACCAACCAGCCACCAGCCACTAGCCAACAGCCAACAGCAAACCGCCTGCCACCGGAACCTCCACCGCCCAATCGCCTATAAAGTTCCGAATAGGAAATAACGTAGAATAGTACTATTAATCTTGGGCTTTTTCACTAATCTCGGAGGAATAAGTGCATTTTCTACCATTATTCTAAGCGATAGCCGGTGAGAAGAATGAATCGTCAGGAATAGATGTATTTTTCTACACTAAATCACCTTAGGCTTCGTCCCGGAAGAAATTAATTGTACTTTTCTACGCAAAATGATCCGAGGATGGTTTGCAATGTGCCGCTCAAGCTACGCAACACGCTAAGCAAAACGATGCTGAACATGTTGGTTCGCAGGAATACTTCAAGATCAGGTTGACATTATATGGCGGATGCCCTAAAATACAAACAAACGTTTAAAACATATGTTTAAAACATTTGTTTAGATGGAAAAGGGAGAGATGATGGTTATGAAACAAGCCTTGCAAGCATTCATGAAGCGCCCGACAACGCTGATCGGCATCGGGACTGCATTGTTGTTCCAGCTCATTTTTTCGGTCGTCTGGATGACGGGTTACGACGGCATTACGGACCGAACCGATCAACTGCGCATCGGTGTCGTGAACGAAGACCAACAACTGGGCGCGATGGTGGCGGCCAGCCTGGCTGAGCAGCTTCCTGTGCAGGTGAAAGCGGTCGGCGAGCTTGCCGCCGCAGAGCGCATGCTCGATGAACGCGAGCTGCATATGGTCGTGCATATTCCGGCGGACTTCTCGGCACGCGCGCAATCGGCGGACCAGACGGCAGCGATTCGATATACGATCAACGAGTCCAATGCATCGCTGATCAAGAGCATGATGAGCGGGATAGCCGGACAGATTACCGCGACAGTCAATAAGCAAGCGATAGCGGGCGGCGCAGCGCAGATGCTGGCTGGTCTCGAGCTGCCGGAGCGGCAAGCGGAGCAGATGGCGGGAGCGCTGTCGGAGCGGGTCGCTTCGACGTTCACGTATACGAATCCCGTACAAGGCGTGAACAATCAGATGGTGCCGATGATGATGGTGCTCGCTTCCTACGTCGGCGCGATGATCATGGGGATGAATCTGGAGCAGTCGAACATGGCTGCGGCAACAAAGACGGGACGCTGGCAGCGCTTCGGTGCGCGCGTCGCGATCAATCTCGTCTCGTCCGTCATCGTATCGCTGGTCGGCACGTCGCTCGTCATGGCGCTCGGCGGCCAAGCGGAGAACGGATTCCTCGCCATGTGGGGCTTCCAGGCGCTGTTCATCTTGACCTTCATGTTCGTATCGCAGCTGTTCCTGATCGTATTCGGAATGGCGGGCATGCTGTTCAACATCATGCTGTTGTCGGCGCAATTGGTATCCTCGGGCGCAATGATGCCTCGCGAGCTGCTGTCAGACTTCTATAACGGGCTGAGCTGGTTCTTCCCGGCAACGTACGCGGTCGAGGGCAGCATGAATCTGTTGTTCGGCGGACCCGGCGTCGGGGATGCAGTCGTCGGGCTGCTGCTGGTGCTCGCCGCGGCTATTGCACTGGCTGTCGTCGCAACGGCTGCGCGGAGGTCGTCGAAGGGCGAGCCTGTCGGCGTACCGGTCATGCAGGGGAGATAGATTGGCTTGCAAGGGGCGCTGCTCAAGCCGCCCCTTGCTTCGTTCGCGATGTCGCGGCATAATGAGACAAGATAGTACGAAGCGGACGGAGGAACTTCTGATGGGGATCGGCGAACCTGACGTGAAGATGCGCATCCTGCTTGCGGCGAAGAAGCTTTTTGCCCGGCAGGGCTATGATGCAACAACGGTTAGGCAAATCTGCGAGGAAGCGGGCGTCAACGTGGCGCTGGTCTCTTATTACTACGGCGGCAAAGAGAACGTGTTCAACTCCCTGTTCGAGATCTTCCTTCCGAACGGACGCATTCATGAGGTGGCTGCCGGCACGATCGAAGATCCTGTCGAGAGCATGCGGCTGTTGATTCGCGAGCTGACGGAATTCCGGCTGCGGGAGCCGGATATGGTGACCTTGCTGCAGCAGGAGATTATGTTCTCCACGCCAAGGGTCAATGTCATCCAGCACTTCGCGTTCCCGATCTGGGAGTACTTGCGGAAGGTTCTGGAGACGGGGCGCGAGAAGGGGACGTTTCGCTTTCATTCGCTTGACCATGCTTTTATGACGACGGTCGGCGCGATGCTGTATCAGAACAAGCTGAATTACTTCGGGCCTCTCTTGAGCGATGTCGACCGGTATAACGACAATCTTATCGAAGAACTGACGCGATTCATTCTGCAAGCGTTAGGCTGTTCGACACCAGAGGCGAACATCTGACATAATTTTCTGTATCTGGTATAGACAACGCAACCAATCTCTGCTACACTATCCACTACAACGAACCTGCATCCTTACTATTAGGAATGCATAGCATTGGAACATATCGAAGCGACGCGATGCGAAGAACGCATGCACCAGGCTTTAAGCCTGCTGCTGCGTTCTTTTTTGTGCCGTATTGGGTTGCTCGGAGGGAGGAAGCGAGCGTGAACAAGAAACGGAACATGGCCGTGAGCATTGCGGCGGCTGCGCTGTCAGGAGCACTGGTCTATGGAATCTATCAGTTGCAGCTGCGGCAGATCGATTATCAGGAGACCGTGCAGGTTGCGGTACCGCTGCGTTTCATCGCGGCCGGCGAGCAGTTGACAGCGGATAACGTCGGGCTCAGGCCGATTACGAAAGCGGCCTATATGCCGGAGATGATCGTCGATGCCAGGGAAGCGATCGGTCTCGAGACGGCGGTGCCCTTGGGGAAGGACGAGCCGATCCTGGAATGGAAGATCGACCGTTATCGGCTGCTGCCGAGAAGAGACGAGTCGACGTTCCAGATTCCTAAAGCGTATGTGTTGTCCGTCTCGAACGGGATTCGAGCCGGTGACCGCGTACAGCTCTATCTCTCGAATCCTGCCGGGAGCGGGGAGAGGGCGGGAGGGGTGTCCGGCAAGCTATTCCCCGAGCCGGTGACAGTGGCTTCCGTGAAGAGCTCCTCGAATACCGAGATTGACGGAGTAGAGCATTCGAATCTGATGGCTATGGCTCATGGAGATTTGGAACGGATGTATGCGTCCAGACGGGATGCGAACGGCGTCATCGATGCCGTGAACTTGAACCTGACCGAGGCGCAATGGCTGCAAATCGATGAAATGTGCAGGGACGGCAAGGCCAAGCTCGTCATCGCTTACAGCTCGGTTCCGCTGCTGCTTGTCGATTCGTCGCACCCGGTGGCGGAGGAGCCATGAGCCGTTCGCCGTTGGTGACGTTCATGGGGACGACCCCGAATATCGGGACGACGGTGGCCGCCTATGCGACAGCCTGTCGACTGGCGGAAGGAAGCGGGATGCCGGTCGGCTACCTGTGCCTTAATCTGAAATCTTCGAAGCTGCATCGGTATCTCCGCGTGGACAGGCCAGGAGCCTCGCTGGACCGGTTGCGCCCGGAGCTCCATGCGGCGACGTTAACGCCGGAGAAGCTGAAGCTTGCGGCGTACCGGCCGCCGGGGATGCCGAACCTGTACGTGCTGTTCGGCAATCTCATGAGGGATCAAGCCGAGTTCTATCGGCCGGAAGAGATCGAGCATCTGCTCGAAGCCGCGATGTCTGCGTTCCGGATGACCGTGGCAGACGTCAGCGCTTACTGGGACAATGCCGCGACGATTACAGCCAATCGGCTGGCTGACAGCCGCATTGTCGTGACGACGTCAGCATTGTCGCATTTTCAGGAGGATGGCAGACGCTGGCTCGCCTCATCCTCCCCGTTGTTCGGCATTCCAGCGGATGCTTATGAAACCGTAATCGTAGAGCCGCCTTGGCGAAATGGAGGGTACTCGATGAAGGATGTACAGAAGGAGATCGGGCTTGCTTCAATTGGTGAACTTCGCGTGACGGAACCGATGTTAATCGGTCTGGACAACGGGAGCCTGCAGGAATGGCTGCGGGAGGACGAGCAGGGGAGGTCGGCGATGCGCGGCGCATCCGAGCGGTTGATGGACCGATACGGCGTCAGGTTCGGCGGACAGCTGGTGCAGCGGCCTTGGTATCGCAAACTGTTGGCCCATCGGCAAGGAGCAGGATCCTAATGGCCGGCATACGCACCGAGCTGGGAGGGGACCGCGGAGGGCAAGGGCGCTTCTCGCCCACGGAATATTCCGCGAGGCTGCGGCTCGCGATGCCGGAAGCCGGCGCTGGCGCAGACGGTTGGGACGGCGAGTCGGATACGGACGGGGCACGCGCCTTCGCGAAGCTCGCCGAGGACATTCGCAACTATGTCGCAGCGCCGCTCGGGATGACCGACGAACAGCGGAGCAGCTACGGCGAACGGCTGAACAAGGCGGTGCTCGGATTTCCGAAGGAGCGGGCCGAGCTGCTTGCGCTCATAACGGATCGGCTGATCCGCAGGCGGGTGCATCGGCTGCCGAACTATCGGCATCCGTACCAGACGCTGGCTGAGGCGCTGTTCGCGGAGGTGATCGGGCTGAACGTGCTGGAGCTTGTGCTCGCGGACAAGGAGGAGCTCGAAGAAGTGCAGGTCGTTGGTACGCGCATTTTCGAGGTGCGAAGCGGCGTTGCCCGCATATCCGGACAATGCTTCGCGACCATTCGCGATGTAGAGCGGATCCAGCAGAATCTGGTGCTGTACAACAATGACCGCATCAATCCGCGCAAGCGCTGGGCGGAGGTAACGTTGAGCGACGGCTCCCGCGTCACGATGACGGGCTTCGGCTTCACGGCCGAGCCGACGCTGACCATCCGGTTCTACACGGTGAAGCGCTATGACCTTGCGGCATTGTCCGGATCGGCCTACCGGACCATGGACGAGGCCGTGCACCGCATGCTGCTCGCGATTCTGCGGGCTAGGCATAATATCGTCGGCATCGGTCCGACGAATGCCGGCAAGACGCATCTCATTAAGGCACTGCTCGGCGAGCTGCCCGACGAGGAGCGGATCGTCACGATCGAGGGGCGGTACGAGATGCGGATCGGTCAGACGTTCCCGAACAAGAACGTCATCGAATACGAGACGGACGAGGAGGATGCGCTGCATCGGCCGGTACAGGCTTTCAAGCTGGCGCTGCGCCAGTCGCCCCAGCGCATCGTGCATGCGGAGATACGCGACGAGGACGCGAATATTTATGTGCGGGCCTGCACGCGCGGGCATGCAGGCAGCATGACGACGGTGCATGCGAATGCGCTGGAGGATGTTCCGGAGGCGATAACCGACATGTGCATGCTCGACGGCCGCGCGATGAATCCGGAGCGGCTCGCGAAGCGGATCACCCTATACGTAACGCAAGTGGGGATCGAGATGCGGCAAGTGAACGGCTATCGGCGCATCGTGCGGGTCGGCCGATTCGACTGGGTTGACGGCGCGGTTGCCGTGCGGGATTGGGCGCGCTATTCTCCTGAGCGGGATGCATGGATCATCGATCCGGAGGCGCCATGCTGAACTGGATGATCGGCGTCACGTTGAGTGCGCTGTTCGTGCTGTTGTTCGTCGCGCTGCAGCAAATCTTGTCCCTGCAGAGCGGCCGCGCGAATGCGAGGTCTCGGCTTCGCTATCGGCGCGAGGGCGGCATACAGGCCGGATCCCGGCAGTTGTTCGGCCGATTGGCGAGTTCGGAGGGACATCTAGCCTTGCTGCTCGACAGCGTCCGATGGCAGATCAGCCCGTCGTCGTTCATCGTCCTCTCCCTTGTGTTGACGCTGGCCGGATCGGCCGGAGGCGCGCTTGCCGTTCAGAGCGTGAAGGGCGCCGCGCTGTCCGCGATGCTGCTCGGCGGCTTGCCATACCTGTCGCTGCGATTCGTGCTCTCGCAGCGGCAGCTGCAGAGCAGGGTTGAGTTTCTGCCGGCCGTCGAGCTGTTCTATCAGAGCTATCTGACAACCGGCGGCAGACAGGTTCGGATCGCGCTGGGAAGAACGGTGGAGGAGAAGAGGCTGATGGGGCCGCTGCAGCCCGTGTTCGAGCAGCTGTACTTGAACCTGTCGGTCAAGGGCGATGATGAGGCCAGCCTGCGAATATTCGTCGCCGCGCTCGGTCATCTATGGGGCGAATACTTCGCGAACCTACTGCGCGTAGCGCTCGCCGAAGGCTATTCGATCGAGAGCAACCTGAAGGCGCTGATCGGGGATATGCGGCAAGCGCAGCGAGCGGACCAGATCGAGCGCAACCGGCTGCTCGAGATCCGGCTGGCGAACTTCTCGCCGGTGCTGTTCCTCGCGCTGTTCCTCGGGATTAACTTCCACTACAATCCGGCTGGCTCTTACGCGTACTACCTCGTCGATCCGAAGGGGCGCGACATGCTGTTGAATGCGGCTGCACTGATTTTTGCTTCATTCCTCATGGGCATCTATCTATCGCGGCGGCGCATGTGAGCGCCGGCGCTCAGGCTGGACGAACGGAGGTGAACGGAAATGAGCGAAATGTCGATGCGCTGGTTCGTCGGCAGCGTGCTGGCAGGTCAATATGTGCTCGGCTTTATTGCCTTCCAGCTGCTGCTTCGCACGTTGCTGCACAGGCGACCAAGATGGATGCACTTGCCCTACGACGAGAATAGCCGAGCTTCGCCGCCCGGATGGCTGCTGCGTGCTGCCTTGTTGAAGCAAGGGAGCAGCTCGTATCGGGAGCGCGAAGCGCTGCTCGCAGGCTGCGGCTTCACCGTGGATTCGGCATGGTACATGCTGGCGCGTGCCGGATGCCTTGCGCTGGGTTCCATGACCGCTTGTGCAGGAGCGATGTACCCGCAGCTCGCGGCGAGTGCCGTATCATGGCTGCCGGGTATGCCATCGTTCGCGCTGCCTGCTGCAGGCGCAGTCGCGGCGCTGCTGGCACTGTGGGACAAGCCGTTCCTGGAAGGAATCCGTAAGCAGCGCGCCGAGCGAATCATGAAGGAGATCTATATCGTGAGCCAGCAACTGCTCTATTACGCCGGGGCATCGCTGCATCTGCACGTGAAGCTGTCCCGCTGCCTGCCGTATACGCGAACGATACGCGGCGATCTCGAGCGCATGCTGGGCGAGTGGTACCATGATGCGGAGTCTGCGATCGCGCGGTTCAAGCTGCGGGTCGGGACCGCGGAGGGCGCGAGCTTCACCGAGACGATCGAGGCGCTGCGCTTGCACGAGCATGAAGCGTACTACGATCTGCTGCGCGAGCGCCTGACGGATTACAAGGCGAAGCTGGAGCTCGCGAAGGACAGCCGCAAGGAGTCGGCATCCTATGTGCTGTTCGTGCTGGCCGGCGTCCCGATTCTGTACATGTTCCAGATTTTCATCTACCCCTGGGTACAAGAGGCCCAGAAGCTGTTCCAATCGTTGAACACCTAACTATTCGTCGAAATGGAGGAATGAATGATGCGCAATATTCTAATGACCGTCATGCTGCTGGTCGTCGTCGTACTTCTGTTCAACGGCATTATCGCACAGGACTCGACGGGCACGCAGGCACAGATCGAAACGCAAGGATCAAGCGCCAACACGCGGATAGGCGCCTTGAATCCGTGATTGGGCAAGGGGGCGGTTAGGATGCGTTCGATTCTAATGGCGCTGCTGCTGCTCGTGACGGCGATCGTGCTCTATACGGCGATCGCGGAGGGCGATTCGGGCATGCTGTCCGTACTGGAGCAATCCGGCGGGGCGATGAGCGATTCAATCCGGAGACTGGATCCGTGAAGCAACTGCTTGTCTTCATCTTATTGGCGGCGACGCTCTGCTGGCTCATGTTTTCGCCGATCTACAAGCATGTGTTGATCGTGCGCCAGGCGGTGCTGCAGAAGGAAGTCGACTACCTGCTCGAGATCGGGGCGAACGGCGACCACGGATACATCAGCGGCGCGATGACAGCGGAGTCGAGCCTGCGGTTGAGCCGATTCGGCTTGCAGCCGGAAGCCCTCGTATACGAAGTGTCTTCGACGAGCGGAGCTTCCGCGACGAACCCTTCAGCGCCGCTGCCGCGCGGGGTCGGGCTGCAGCTGACGATCCGTTACCCGTATGAGAGACTGTTCGAGATCGATCGGCTGATCGGACTGACGCCGCCCGATTCGAACGCGCAGATGAGTGCTTTCGGGCTGAAAATGAGCGAATATGTACCGTAATGAGAGAGAGAGTCGGCAGTTCCAAACCGCGATGGCGTGTGATGAAGGATACTTCGCTTGAATGACGCCCTTAACGGTGACTTTGACAGAGGAAGGGGGGAGTTAAGGAAGCATGTACAAGCTGCTGCTGTTCACGCTGCTGGCCGTCGTGTGGATGATGCTGCAGACGCTGCAGATCGATGAGGAACTGGCGATCCGCACGTTGTTCGCCAGCAAGCAAGCAGTGAACCGGGCTGCGCATGCGGCAGCGCAGCAGCTTGATGCAGCAGCGCTGGCCGACGGCATAGTACGAATTGATGAGCCGGCAGCGGCAGCGGCAGCGATGACGTATCTCCAAGCGAATCTGCTCATTGACGAAGCGGGTGAGCCGCTCCCCGGCTCGCGGCTGCGCGAACCCGTCGAAGTGCTCGCGCTGGAGGTCGTGAATGCGAAAGAGCCGTTCCCTTATGTATACCGGAACGACGCCTTCGATTACGAGGTGACGTTGGAGCGTCCAGGCGTCGTCCTGATCGTGCGTATACGTAACTCGCGGACATTCACGATGCTGGAGCCGATCGAATGGCAGGTCAAAGGGGCGGCGGAGACGGTGTATTGAGTGTTAGTGACAAGGCGGTAATGGTCGTCTGCATGCAGACGGCTTTTTTCCGTCATTCGCGCAGCGCGCGCTAAGCAGATCCGTAAATTCCTGAAATTTCACCGTCGCGATACAAAATCTGGTAACATCGAAGTTGTCTAGCGTTCGGTTTGACTCCGTGCGTCGTGAGCTTCGCAATCGATGTTGAAGTATACAATGGAATGGAGAGTTGATCTTCATGCAGAAGCTTCTAGGCTTTGGTCGATCTATGCTTCTTCTGTCAATCGTTCTAGGCGCGTATGCCATGATTAATTTATCATTCGGAGTACGTTTCCCGGTACTTGCCTTTTCATTGAATTATATTAAAGGCGAGCAAGCGTTCTTCACGATTGTTTTCATTCTCTTAGCCATCGTTTCGCTCCTTGTCTTCAGCGCTCTGTTCATTCTCAACAGGAAGAAGGGGACAACTCGCTTTCGCCATGCTATTGCTTGGGTGTTGTTCTCGACAATTCCTGGAATGGGGCACATTACCGTGCTATATCATAATCGCTTTGAGAATGAGAGCATGTTTTTTTCATGGGACAGTTTTATTTGGGTGTTTGGCGTACCCTTGTATATTGGAATAGGCCAGTTGATATTTCTTATCATGGTTCTGGCGATATGGATGCTTAGCGAAGACTTAGAGCATGATTCGACAACATCAAGCCAGCGTGAAAGCGATCCGAAAAAGGTGTATAATCCCAGTGGATGTGACGGATAACCGATAACGAAGCTGCCGATATACATGACCGAACGACAGATATTCGGGAGGGTGCATATGATCGAAGGATTGCCGCAGCATGAATTGACTGCAAGAATCGCGCGCGTACAGTCCGCGCTGCAGGCGCAGGGCTGGGACGGACTGCTCGCGACGCAGAATACCGATATTTATTACCTGACAGGCTCGATGCAGTCAGGGTATGTCTATGTCCCCGCTGCGGGAGATCCGACCTTCTACGTTCGGCGCAGCGTGACGAGGGCACAACGCGAATCGCATGTGCGTACGGTCGAGCTGGGCTCGTTCCGGTCGTTCGGGGCGACGCTCGCGGCGGACTATCCGCAACTGGATGCCAGCACGAACGCGAAGCCTCAAATCGCTTCGCCGCTCGATACGCTGCCTGCGCAGACGTACCTCAAGCTTGCCGAGCTTCTCAGTGGCTGCCAGACCGTGATCGTGGACGGCTCGGCCATGATGCGGACTACCCGCATGATCAAGTCGTCATGGGAGCTGGATCGTATCTCGGCTGCTGCGCAGGCGGCAGCCGAAGCGCTCGAGGCGGCACTCCCGCAACTGCGGGAAGGCGTATCCGAGCTCGACTGGCTGGCAGCGTATGAATATGAGATCCGCCGCCGTGGCCACATCGGCGTCATGCGGATGCGCGCCTACAATCAGGAGGTGCTGACCGGCATGGTCGGCTCAGGTGAGGCAGCGGCGGAGCCGACGTACTTCGACGGGCCGGCCGGCGGCAGAGGACTCGGGCCGTTCGCGCCGCAAAGCGCCAGCCGCAAGCGGTTCGCGCGCAATGAGCCGATCCTCATCGACATCGGCTGCTGCATCGATGGGTATATCATCGATCAGACGCGGACGGCGGTTATCGGCGAGCTATCGCAGCCGCTTCGCGATGCATACGCCGTCGCGGAGCGGATCATGCGCCGGACGGAGCAATTGCTGGTGCCGGGAACGCCTGCGGAGCTGCTGTACGAGGAGGCCCTGCGAATGGCAACGGATGCCGGCCTTAAGGAGCATTTCATGGGTTTCGGCGCCGATCAAGTGCGCTTCCTCGGCCATGGGATCGGCCTGGAAGTCGACGAGTGGCCCGTGCTGGCCAAGGGAGTCCGGACACCGCTTGAGCCGGGCATGGTCATCGCCATCGAGCCTAAGTTCACGTTCCCGGGAATCGGCGTAGTGGGAATCGAGAACACTTACGCCATCGCGGAGCACAGCGGGCCTAGTCCGTTGACGCAATCGCCGGAGCAGCTCATTGTGGTCCCCCTAGCTTAACAACCTTAAGGCCGGTTTGCTGATGCGCTCAGCGCCGGCTTTTTGCAATGAGCGGGATTGTCCCCAAAAAAAATCATGTAAGCGTGAACGAACGCGTACGGCTAGACGTCATACTTACGATTCCGATAACCAAGAGGGGGCTGCAGCAGGTGGCGCAGGCCGACGAGATGCTGTGGAAGCAAGCACGGAAGGACAGCGGCGCAATGGCCGCCTTGCTTCAGCAACACTACGCATTCTTACACAAATACATGCTGAAAGTAACGATGAACCGCACGCTTGCCGAGGACCTTGTCCAGGACACGATGGTCAAGGCGATCGAGAATATCGGCATGTATCAGGGACGATCAAAGTTCTCCACATGGTTGATCTCGATCGCGACGCGGCTCTACCTGGACCGGCTTCGCCGCCTCAAACGGGAGAAGCGCTGGCAGGAGAACGAACAGGCACAGGCGCTTCGAGCGTTGAAGTTCGAAGCGATGTCGGCAGGCAGCGAATGGCCGGATGCGGCCGAAGCGCTAGCCGAGCTGGAGGACGATGTGCGGCTGCCGATCCTGCTGAAGTATTATTACGGCTACACCGTGGATGAGATCGCCGGCTGGATGGATATTCCGTCCGGAACGGTGAAGTCCCGCATCCACAACGGACTTAAGAAGCTGCGAAAGGAGCTGACCGCAGATGAAGCAACGAATGGATAACAAGAATAGGCCGGAGGAAGAGGAAGTAGAGCTAGCCGACTGGCTGACGGAGGACATGCAGCGCTTCGACGCCGCGTTCGAACCGGGCACGCCGTCCTTGGAGCAACTGACAGCCTTCGTGGACGCGACCCGCAAGGAGGCGAAGAGCAGGCTGTGGCGCGATCTTGCGCTGCTGTGGGCAGCCGGAGGCGTCGTGCTCAGCGGAATGGCGCTTGCCTGGCTGGATGACGTCCTCTGGATCGTGGGCATTCAAGCGGCAGGCGCGGTTGGCGGCGTGGCCTATCTCTGCGGCATGCTCGCAAGACGATCCGGCAAGGGGTTGAAGGACAAATGGACGAACTGACGCTTGAGCGTGAGCTGAGCGAGCTGCGCGACGTGCCGGTCTGGCTCTGGATCATGATCGCGATCGCGCTGCTCGTCCAATCGACATGGCTGTTCATCGATGCCAGGAAGCACGGACGGTATCCGTGGTTCTGGGGAATATGGGGATTGTTCAGCGTCCCGCTGCCGACAATCTTGTACCTGCTGATTTTCCGGGTGAATTGGCCCAGCCAGAAGAAGCCAAAGGGGTAGATCAACTGTGAACGCATTTGAAGCAATAGATACCAAGCTGCTCGCGATCGTGGCGCCGATTATCGTGATTAACCTGATCCTTATCATTACGGCGCTCGTAGCCTGCTTCCGGGCAGAGGAGACGCGCGGTCCGAAATGGATGTGGGCGCTGATCATTATTTTCATCAATCTGCTCGGTCCGATCCTCTTCTTCCTGCTGGGAAGGAGGTCTTCGTAGACAGATGGCACTTGTACGGGTTGAAAAATTAACGAAGACCTTCGGCACGACGCAGGCCGTCAAGCCGCTGAGCTTCGAGATCGGCGAAGGTAGGTGCGTGGCGCTGCTGGGGCCGAACGGCGCAGGCAAAACAACGACGATCCGCATGCTCACCGGACTGCTGGAGCCGACTTCCGGATCGATCATCTTCGGAGAGACCGATCGCGGCGATGCGCGCGGACGGATCGGCTACCTGCCGCAGACTCCCCCGGTGTACGGATGGATGACGGGCATGGAATTCCTCGTGCATTGCGCACGCCTATGCGGCATGCACGCCAAGGCAGCCAGAGAAGCGGCCGTCTCACTGCTCGAGCGCGTCGGGATCGCGCAGGCCGCCAAGCGCCGCATCAGCGGATATTCCGGCGGCATGAAGCAGCGTCTCGGCCTCGCGCAGGCGCTCATTCATAAGCCGAAGCTGATCGTGCTGGACGAGCCGGTGTCGGCGCTGGACCCCGTGGGACGGCGTGAAGTACTGGAGCTGCTGAGAGAGCTGAAGCAGGAGACGACGGTGCTCTTCTCGACGCATGTGCTCCACGATGCGGAGGAGCTCTGCGACGACATCATCATCGTCACGGCCGGCGAGATTGCGCTGCAAGGCGCGCTGTCGGATATTCGGCAGCAGCATCAGAAGCCGGTGATCACGGTCGATACAGACGGCCAGAATGAATCGATGCAATGGCTGCAGGCATGGGCCTCGAACGGCGCAGGCAGCAATGGCGGCTATGTGCAAGAGACGACGGTCGGCACGCACGGCATTCGCGTGGTCGTAAGCGATATGGAACGGGCGCGGCAGGAATTGTTGGCCGGCCTCGCGGAGGCGAACATCGGCGTGAGCCGTATCGAGATCGGCCATACGTCCCTTGAAGACTTGTTCATGAAGGTGGTGTCGGCATCATGACGCAGCATAGCTTAGGCACTTCGTCGTGGACGAAATGGCAGGTGCTCTTCGGCAAGGAATGCCTGGAAATGGTACGCAATTATAAGCTGGTATGGGTGCCGATCGTCTTCATTCTGCTCGGCGTCATGCAGCCGGTGACATCCTACTTCCTGCCGGAGATTCTGGCAAGCGCAGGGAACCTGCCCGAGGGGGCGGTCATCGACATTCCGCTGCCGAGCGGCGCGGAGGTACTGAGCCAAACTTTGCAGCAGTATAATACGTTAGGACTACTGATCGTCGCGCTTTCCTTCATGTCCGCGATTTCGGGCGAACGGAGCAGCGGGACAGCGGCGCTGATGCTGGTGAAGCCGATCTCGCATGCTGCTTTCGTCACGAGCAAGTGGGCGGCCATGGCGGCGCTGATTGTCGCGTCGTTCGCGATCGGCTATCTCGGAGCATGGTATTATACGATGCTATTGATCGGTTCAGTCGACGCCGGACTCGTCTTCGGCAGCCTGTTGATCTACTGTCTCTGGCTAATCTTCCTCGGGACGTTGACGCTGCTCTTCAGCTCGCTGTTCAAGAGCGGGGCGCCTGCAGCATTCGCTGCGCTCGGCTCGGCCGCCGTACTGACGATCGCAAGCTCGTTATGGAGCGACGCGCTAGCTTGGAGTCCCGGCATGCTGGCCGGCCGCGCTTACTCGCTGCTGCAATCCGGCCATGTCGATGCGGCACTGTGGCCGAGCATCGGCGTGACGGCAGCCGCGATCGCAGCGGCGCTGGCGGCTGCTGCCGGACTGCTCAAGAAACGGCTGTCGCACGACTGATCGACCTCGAATATGCTGCCTCGACACCGATTGACGACCGGCATCGACAGCTAGCACCGAAACTTCGATTTGCACCCGACTCTATTTTTTTGTAGGATAGACTTAATAGTCTGCTAGACTTCTTACAGTGCGAGTTCAAAGAGAACGGTTGTCAGCGCCGAGAAGGTTGGACGATGGTAGAAATTGAGGAGCTCCAGTGTTTCCGGAGGAAACGCACATCGGAAGCATACGCTTGTAGACAGATCTACATGAGCACCGGAAATTTCGCCAGCGTTCAAGATTCGAAGTCGAATAGGCATCCTGTGATACTTCGCGATCACAAGCGGACTAGGAAGGCTGCAAGGAGGCGGTGAGCGATGCTAAAGCTAGGCCAACGAATCGTCGTCGTGGCGGATCAGTTCGAGCAGAATCTACCGATCGGGGAACATGGCTATGTTATCGCGTATGATCGTAATGCGGACAATGCCTTCGATTATGTCGTAAGGGTGCCTAAGGCGAACAAGAATTTTTTCGTGCCCGCGGAAGATATCGAGCTGGAGGAAGTGCTGCTCAAGCAGGAGGCGGACCGCGTGGAGCGGGAAGCGCTGATCGATTACGCGCTTGCGACGCATAACGAAGAGCTGTTTCGCCGTGTCATGAACGGCGAGGATGCCGTTGAACCGGTCGAGGAAGCAGGCAAGGATGTCCAGAGCCGGGATGACTTCATTCGCCAGATTAATCTGAAGGCATGGATTTAACCCGCATAGAGAACAGGAAGACACCGTCCGACGATCGGACGGTGTCTTCGTCATTGCCGAATTAATAGCGGCCGCTGGCGGAATGAAAGGCAGGTTTGCTCGAATCCGAATTCCGGGAAGTCTCGAACGAGATGCTGACGGCGTCGAAGGCAGCCTTCTCTTCCGTGATGGGCAAGGTCAACAAACCGATCCCGGAGTCGCCTACGACAAAATCGCCTGCCGCCGTCTTCTGTTCGCCCGCTTGCAGCCATACGCGGTATGCCTCCTCGCCGGCGGTTGCCTGCGCGCCGAACACATACACGACGAACTGCTTGGATGCGCCGTTGTTGACGATGCAGGCTACGCCGTAAGCTTCTTCTTCATCGGGCACTGACGGCTTCAGCGACACGATGCGTTCGAGCTGCGACGCGGCCAGACCGAGCGGCTGCTCGGCGACGGTCGCCGCGGTAGAGATTCGATCGCGGTACAGCGCGTAGTTCCACACCGTGCCGGCCAGCATGAGCAGCACAGCCGCCGCCGTCGCCGCTCGGCGGACATGGGCTTGCAGCCGGGATGGCCGGGATGGCCGGAATGCCGTCTCGCGCACGACCGAGTCCGGGGCAGCCGATCGTACGGCATCCATGATGCGCGATTTGAGATCCTGCGGCGGTTCGTATCGTTCCATGTCTGCAGGCAATGCCTCCCACACGATTCGCATATCTTCCATTTCGCGCCGGCAATCGGGGCAGGAGAGGAGATGCTGCTCGAACTCGCGTGCCTGCCCGATCGGCAGTGCCTCCGCTATGTACGCATAGCGCTGCTCGCAGATTGCATGCTTATCGGACGCTGTCATCTTAGCCCCTCCCCTTCCGCCGTCAGATGCCTTCGCAATATTTTCAACGTCTGATGCAGCCTGTTCTTGACCGTGCCGAGCGGCTGATCGTACTTGGCCGCCAGCTCGCTCAAGCTGTAGCCTTGCCAATAGAAGTGTTCCAGAAGCGCGATCTGTTGCGCAGATAAGTAGCGGTAAGCGCCGCGAATCTGTTCCTTCACCGATTCGTTCATCGCGCGATCCTCAGGCGATCCGTTCGCCTCGTCCGGTATGCGGTCCAGACGCTCTTGCCCGATAGGCACCGTGCTGCCGTTCTCGCGCCGATGCTTGCGCAGCCAATCGATCGTCAGCCGGCGCGTGATCGTGAGCAGCCAACTGCTGAATTGCCCGCGATCGGGATCGTAGTCCGATTCGGTCGTCCACAGCCGCATGAACACGGACTGGACGATCTCCCGAGCGGCCGACTCCTCTTGCACCGATCGGCGCGCGAAGGAATAGACGAGCCCGGCGTATCGGTCGTACATTGTCGACAAGGCTTGCTCTCGTCTATGTTTGATTAACAGCATCAATTCATAATCGGTTAGATTATGCATGAGGACCGCCTTTCAAGCCGTCGTATCCGCTCTGCTATTGCACGATAATCGTACCCCGCATGCCAGGGTGAGGCAAGCAATAATAGCCGAATTCGCCGGCTTCGCCGAAAATAATCTCAGCCGCCTCGTCCTTGCCCAGCATCTTGGTGTCGAACGATTCGTCGTCGGCGGTCGCCGTATGTCCCACGGCATCTTTATTAATGAAGCGGATGCGGTCCCCCTTGGCAATCGTGAGCGTCTCGGGCGCGAAGGCAAAGTCGACGATCTCGACGACATGCAGCTTGCCTTCTGCCTCCGCAGCAGGCTGTTCTTCGGCCGCAGGCGCCTCCTCAGGGGCCGGGTCCGGCTCCACGGCAGCTGGAGCGGGCTTCGCGTCGGCGGGCTTAGCCGGCTGCTCAACGTCGTGGCCGCTGTCATGAGCCTTCGGCGCATCTTCGATAGCAGGAGCTGGTTCTTCCGCGGCGGGCGCGGCCGCAGGCTCCGTCCCGGTCGGCGAGGGCTCCTCCGGAGCAGGCTCCGCTGCCGGTTCTGCCGCAGCGTCTTCTGCATTTGCCCCAGTGGATTCATTCGATGTCTCCATGTTCGTACCGGCAGTCGCATTCGCATTGCTTGTCGCCGTTTCCTCATTCGCATTGGATCCGCATGCGGCGATTGCCGCCATGAACATTAGCAGCAGGATAGGCAAAATTCTCCTCGCCAGCGGTCGCAGTGGTCCACTCATCATCGTCATCCTTTCTTCACTTCACGATTATCGTCCCGATCATGAACTTCGCGTGCGGCGTGCAGACATAGTCATAGGTTCCGGGCTTGTCGATCGTAATCGAGTACGATTCGCCCTTGGCTAAGAGCGGCGTCTCGAACGTGCCGTCATTGGCTACCGCATTATGCTCCATCTCATCGTAGTTGGTAAAAATAATCGTCGCGCCGGCCTCCACGGTCAACGGCTCTGTACCGAATGAGTAATTCTTGATGTCGATGCGGTATGTCTTGGTCGCCGCTTCCGCTTCCCCGGTTGCCGGTTCTCTCGCGGGAAGAACCGCGTCGGCAGCAATGGCGCCTCTAGCCTGCAGAGCGGCGAAGAAGCTGCCGCCTGCGATCGTCTCGGCCGCCAGCGCTTCGATGAGCGCGGTCGCGATATGGCCGTTGGTTAGCACGGTTTGGCCTGCGATGCCGGTTAAACCTTGGGCAGCCGCGAAGCTGATCGTGTCGGCATATGCGAAGTCCGTGCCGCTCTTGTAGCCGATCGCCTCGAGCATCACCTTGTAGAACTGCTGCGCGCTGATCGGTTCCAGCGGCTTGAAGGTACCGTCGCCTGTACCGGACCAGCCGAGTTCAGGGTGTGCCTTCAAGTATGCCAAGATTCGTTGGTTGGTCTTGCCGACCTGGTCGGAGTCCGAGAAGGTGTCGATCCCGTCATGCGTCTCTGCTGCCGCTAGTTGTCCTTGCAGCCGGAGCGAAATAATGGCGGCCTGCAAGCGCGTCGCCTTCTTCGCGAGGTAGGCGTCATCGACGCCGTTGCCGTCGCCGAGCAGCAGCCCGAGTTCTGCTGCCGCGGCGGCATCCGAGGCGGCCACGGCGCCTTTCTCCGCAGCTGTTGCTCCCAGTACGGGGATGAGCATGAAGCACATAGCCGCAACGACGAGCCATACGAGGCGTCTTCTTCCGTTCAACATTATCCAATTCCTCCCTATATTAGATTGCTTATGGGCTAACGCTAGAAATTGCCAAGCGGTTCGATGATTTCCATAAAATATAGGTTCAAAAAGGCCGATTGTCAGCGCCTCAAGTGTTTCCGAAGGAAACACGCATCGGAAACATACGCTTTTCGCCAGCGTTCAAGATTCGACGTCGCATAGGCCTCTCGAGATACTTGGCGATTGGACTTTGTGAACAACATCATAGAATCCTGAGGGCGCGCTGTTGCATTGTGGCTAATCCCGCAATTGCGCTATAATTGTTGCGTTAACAGCATGGAGCGGCGAGCGGGTAGTCTGCCGCAATCGGGAGGGAATCGTTAGATGGATCTGGGACTTCAGGGCAAGGCGGCGATCGTGACGGCCGCGAGCAAGGGGCTGGGCAGAGCGTGCGCGCTCCAATTGGCAATGGAAGGCGCGGATGTCGCGATCTGCGGAAGAGATGAGGCGACGCTCGAACGAGCGGCGGCGGATATTCGGCAGGCGTCCGGCCGCGACGTGCTGGCCGTCCGGGCAGACGTGTCTAGCAAGGAGGACATCGAACGGCTCGTACAGGCTGCGGCAGCACGCTTCGGCCGCATCGATGCGCTGATCTGCAATGCGGGAGGGCCTCCGGCAGGGACGTTCATGGACATGGACGACGACAAGTGGGAGGCGGCGGTGCAGTTGAACCTCATGAGCGTCATTCGATTGATCCGGCTGACCGTGCCGCATATGCTGGCAGCGGGCGGCGGACGGATTGTCAACGTATCGTCGGTCGCTATCAAGCAGCCGATTTCGGGCCTTATCCTGAGCAACACGCTGCGCCTCGGGCTGCATGGGCTCGTGAAGACGCTCGCGAACGAGTTCGCCGACAAGGGAATTCTGGTCAACACGCTGTGCCCGGGACGGTTCGACACGGACCGCATTCGGACGCTTGACGCCAGCAGCGCCGCGCGCGAAGGCGTTGACGTCGCCGAGATCCGGCGGCGATCGGAAGCGACGATTCCGATCGGCCGTTCGGGCGATCCTGCGGAATTCGGCCGTTACGCGGCTTTTCTGGCTTCGCCGGCGAACAGCTACATGACCGGGCAGGCGCTGGTGGCCGACGGCGGCCAATGGCGCGGCGTATAGGGTCAGTTCGACATTGAGTTGCGGACAGGTTCTACGGTATAATAGGAAGAATGAGCCATTGGCTATCGCCATAGGGACAAGGAGGAAGAACAAGCGATGAGCGTAACGATCAAGGATGTCGAGCATGTCGCCAATCTGGCGCGCCTCGAGCTGACGGATGAAGAGAAGGCGCAGTTCACCGAGCAGATGAACGCGATCTTGAAATATGCGGAAAAGCTGAACGAGCTGGATACTTCCGGCGTCGCGCCGACCAGCCACGTGCTGGACGTGAAGAACGTGATGCGCGAGGACGAGAAGCGTCCGTCGTGGCCGATCGAGAAGGTCATGAAGAACGCGCCGGACGAAGAGGACGGCCAATTCCGCGTACCAGCAGTCCTAGAATAAGGGTCCGCTTGTGATCACGATGTATCTCGAGAAGCATATTCGGCATCGAATCTTGAACGCTAGCGAAACTGAAGCTTATGCTTCCGAAGTGCGTTTCTTACGAAACGCTGGAGGTACTCATGTAGCTTTGACTACACTGCGCTCCTCATTTTCTACTATCGTCCAACCTTCTCGGTGCTGACAATCGGACTTTTTTAATTGAAGGGAGGCAATTCTGTTGACGGTTTTTGATATGAAATTACAAGATATACATAATCAATTGAGCAAGAAGGAACTGACCGTGACGGATCTGGTCGACGCTTCGTTCCGCCGCATCGCGGAGACGGAAGCCGCGGTGCAGTCCTTCATCACGCTGAACGAGGAAGGTGCACGCAGCGCCGCTTCCTTACTTGACAAGCAGTTGCAGGACGGCGGGGAGCGCGGGCTTCTTTTCGGCTTGCCGGGCGGCATTAAGGATAACATCTCGACGGAAGGGCTGCTCACGACTTGCGCGAGCCAGTTCCTCTCGAACTTCACGCCGATCTATGACGCGACCGTCACCAAGAAGCTGCAAGCGGCGCAATCGGTCACGATCGGCAAGCTGAACATGGACGAATTCGCGATGGGCGGCTCCAACGAGAATTCGAGCTACCACGTGACGCGCAACCCTTGGGATCAAGAACGCGTGCCTGGCGGCTCAAGCGGCGGTTCTGCCGCTGCAGTCGCGGCAGGTCAAGTGTACTTCTCTCTCGGCTCGGATACCGGCGGCTCGATCCGCCAGCCGGCCGCTTATTGCGGCGTCGTCGGTCTGAAGCCGACCTACGGCCTTGTGTCACGCTTCGGGCTTGTCGCGTTCGCATCGTCGCTCGACCAGATCGGGCCGATCACGAAGAACGTCGAGGATTCGGCTTACGTGCTGCAGGCGATCGCGGGCTACGACCCGATGGACTCCACGTCGGCCAATGTGAGCATTCCGGACTACACGGCTGCGCTGAGCGGCGACGTGAAGGGGCTGCGTATCGGCGTGCCGAAGGAATACCTCGGCCAAGGCATCGATCCGCAGGTGAAGGAAGCGGTACTCGCTGCGCTGAAGGTGTATGAAGGTCTCGGCGCAACGTGGGAAGAAATTTCGCTGCCGCATACGGAATACGCGATCGCGGCCTATTATCTGCTCGCATCCTCGGAGGCGTCCTCCAACCTGGCGCGCTTCGACGGCGTCCGGTACGGCGTACGCGCGGAGAACCCAAACAATCTGATCGACCTGTACCGCAAGTCGCGCAGCCAAGGGTTCGGACCGGAGGTTAAGCGCCGCATCATGCTCGGTACGTATGCGCTCAGCTCGGGCTACTACGATGCCTACTATTTGAAGGCGCAGAAGGTTCGTACGTTGATTAAGCAAGATTTTGACCAAGCGTTCGCGAAGTATGACGTCATTATCGGGCCGACGGCGCCGACGACGGCCTTCCGCATCGGCGAACAGGTCGGCGATCCGCTGACGATGTACTTGAACGATATCTGCACGATTCCGGTGAACCTTGCGGGCGTACCGGCGATCAGTGTGCCTTGCGGCTTGGCGGACGGCCTGCCGGTAGGACTGCAGATCATCGGCAAAGCCTTCGACGAAGCGACGGTGCTGCGCGCGGCTTACGCGTACGAGCAGTCGACCGAGCATCACAAGCTGCGTCCGCAGCTGCAGGAGGTGCAATAAGCATGGCAACGCAAGCTACATCCAAATATGAGACGGTAATCGGGCTCGAGGTCCACGTGGAGCTGCACACGAAGACGAAAATTTTCTGCGGCTGCTCCACGGCCTTCGGCGCCCCGCCGAATACCCATACCTGCCCGATCTGTCTCGGGCATCCGGGCGTGCTGCCGGTGCTGAACCGTCAAGCGGTCGATTACGCGATGAAGGCCGCGATGGCGCTCAATTGTGAGATCGGCTCGGTAAGCAAGTTCGACCGGAAGAACTACTTCTACCCGGATTCTCCGAAGGCGTACCAGATCTCGCAGTACGATCAGCCGATCGGTCTCAACGGCTGGATCGATATCGAGGTGAACGGCGAGACGAAGCGCATCGGCATCACGCGTCTTCATCTCGAAGAGGATGCAGGCAAGCTGACCCACGTGGACGGCGGCTACGCGTCGCTGGTCGACCTGAACCGGGTCGGCACGCCGCTCGTCGAGATCGTGTCCGAGCCGGACATTCGCACGCCGGAGGAGGCGAAGGCCTACCTCGAGAAGCTGAAGGCGATCATGCAGTACTGCGACGTATCCGACGTGAAGATGGAGGAAGGCTCGCTGCGCTGCGACGCGAACATCTCGATTCGTCCATGGGGACAGGAGAAGTTCGGCACGCGCACGGAGCTGAAGAACATGAACTCGTTCCGCGGCGTGCAGCGCGGACTCGAATACGAGGAGTGGCGGCAAGCCGAAGTGCTGGACAACGGCGGCACGGTCGTGCAGGAGACGCTGCGCTGGGACGATGCTGCGGGCAAGACGATCTCGATGCGCGGCAAGGAAGAGGCGCACGACTATCGCTACTTCCCGGACCCGGATCTCGTGCGTGTCTTGATCGACGATGAGTGGAAGGCGCGCATCAAGGCATCGATTCCGGAGCTGCCGGATGCCCGCAAGGCACGGTACGTGGCCGAGCTCGGTCTGCCGTCCTACGACGCGGACGTCATCACGTCGTCCAAGAAGCTCGCCGATTTCTTCGAGGAGAGCTTGAAGTATACGAAGGACGCGAAGGCTGTCTCCAACTGGATCATGGGGGACCTGCTCGGATATTTGAACGCGAACGGGCAGGAGCTCGAGGACGTGAAGGTGACGGGGCAAGGGCTCGGCGAGATGATCGGCCTGATGGAGAAGGGGACGATCAGCAGCAAGATCGCGAAGACCGTCTTCAAGGCGATGCTGGAGACCGGCAAGCTGCCGCAGCAGATCGTCGAGGAGCAGGGGCTCGTACAGATCAGCGACGAAGGCGCGATCAAGGCCGTCGTCGACCAGATCGTCACGAACAATCCGCAGTCGGTTGAGGATTACAAGGCCGGCAAGGAGAAAGCGATCGGCTTCCTCGTCGGTCAGGTCATGAAGGAGACGAAGGGCAAGGCGAACCCGGCTCTTGTCAATAAGCTGCTCGTCGAGCGGCTGAATCAATAGCAGGCAAGAAGCGCGTCACGCGATCGTGGCGCGCTTTCTTCGTGCTGCACAGCTGCTAGGCCTGCCGGTGGAAGGATTTTCGACTGCGCTGGCGAATTTTTACTAGCAGCGAAGTGGAACTGGAATCCAGACAAGAGGTGGAGAAGGAATGGAGCAACAGCAGCGGGAATCGTTAGACATTTTTATGGACCGCTACAAGGACGATGCGTCCATACTGGCTATTCTGATGGGCGGGTCGATCGCACATGGCTTCGCCAAACCGGATTCGGATATCGACATCATGCTCATCGTGGACGAGGCGGAGTACGAGAAGCGCGAGCGCGAGAACAAGCTGACCTTCAGCCTGTGGGACGTGTGCACGTATAGCGGCGGCTATATCGACTGCAAAGTCGTGAGCCTCCCGTTCCTCCGCTTGGTCGCAGAGCGAGGCAGCGATCCGGCGCGTTACGCATTCCAAGATTGCATCGTGCTGCAGAACCGGGTCCCCGGACTCGAGGAGCTGCTAGCCCGCGTGACGGAATACCCAGTAGATCGGCAGGAGGAACGCAGGAAGCGGTTCGTCTCGCAGCTGCTGGCATGGAAATGGTATTACAGCGAAGCCGTGAAGAAGCAGAACGACTACCTGAAGG
>JAEZCJ010000094.1 GCA_023433615.1 Bacillota bacterium
GTAGCTTTACCGCTTGCTTCTTAAATTCTTCGTTGTACCGTTGCCGTTGTTCACCCATGTGAACACCTCCTAATGGATTCATTATCGAATTCTCTTAACGAGGTGTCCACTTTTTATTCTAGGTCTAAAAGTACAGTTATTTCGGAGGGATCGCCTGTTTTTTCGTAGTTGACTAAATTTAATGGTAGAAAATGCAGCTGCTACCCCCATACAGTCATTTCTGTGAATAATAACGGTACTATTCACACAAAGCCTCGATCGGCAGCATCTCGCTAGCGGACATATGCCCGCTCCCGTCGGGTCATTTAGCAACAATTGATTGTTGACTCTGAGAATGAGAACCATTATCATGGTAGTCAGAGAATCTATGTTCTGACAGCGAGAGTTACCGGAAAGGGAGTTGGATACGTGGATAGATTGTTCACGCGGGAGCTCGATATCAGCTACGACGACCGAGTAATTGTAGAAGGCTTGAACATGGTCGTGCCAACAGGCAAAATTACGGCACTAGTCGGATCCAACGGCTCCGGCAAATCCACGATCCTAAAAACGATGGCGCGCATCATGAAGCCGAAGCGCGGCAGCGTGCATCTAGATGGCAAGGCGATCCATGAGCAATCGACGAAGGATGTCGCCAGACAGCTTGCGATTCTGCCCCAGAACCCGATCGCGCCTGACGGCCTGACGGTCCAGGAGCTTGTCGGCTATGGCCGTTACCCGCACCAGAAGGGCTTCGGATCGATGAGCAAGGAAGATAAGGAAGTCATTGCTTGGGCGATCAGCGTTACCGCCATGGAGCAGTTCCGCGACCGTGCGGTCGATCAGCTGTCCGGCGGACAGCGGCAGCGCGCCTGGATTGCGATGGCGCTTGCCCAGCAGACCGACATTCTGTTCCTTGACGAGCCGACGACTTATCTGGATATGGCGCATCAGCTCGAGGTGCTGAAGCTGCTCCAGCAGCTGAATGAAGAGCAAGGGCGAACGATCGTCATGGTCGTTCACGACTTGAACCACGCGACGCGCTACGCGCAGCATATGGTCGCGATCAAGTCGGGCAAAGTCGTAGCGGAAGGCAGTCCTGCCGAAGTCACGACCAAGGACGTGCTGCGCGAGGTGTTCGGCATCGAAGCCGATATTATGCATGATCCAAGGACCGGCGTGCCGCTCTGTCTGCCGTTCGAGCTCTATCGCTCGGCAGCCGTTACCGGACGCGTCCAGACCGGCGATCTTCGCAGCGGATCGGTCGTCACGAACGGCGCATAATTCCTTCCTTGCGCAGCATGCTACATAATGGCATGCTTTCCTGCATACGCCTCGTACGATTCTAGTTCGATCTGCTCGATTGAAAAGCGATGGCCACCTGCTCCCGGACGGGGTCGGTGGCTTCTTGCTTGTCGGTTCTTGCATCCATATGGCGCAACAGCTAAAGGTGGTTTCATGCATACGACTTCTACGAATGAGAATGACGACGCAAGCCGAGCATCGCAGCTGCCCCGACCGTCGGAAGTAGAGCAGCAGAGTCTGAAGAGCAGGCCTCTCGCTGCATGGTTGATTATCGGTCTAGGTCTTGCCGCGCTGGCGTTCAGCATGGCGCTGGCAGTCGCGGTAGGCGCAGCGGATATCCGGCTAAGCGGCGTCTGGGACGCGATCCTGCGCTTCAACCCGGACGATCCGAAGCATCATGTGATCCGCGAGCTGCGGATTCCCCGTGCCGCGGCAGGGGCCATGGTAGGCGCGGGCTTCGCGGTCGCCGGAGCCGTCATGCAGGGCATGACGCGCAATCCGCTTGCGGATTCCGGCCTGCTGGGGCTGAACGCCGGGGCAGGGTTGGCGCTGGCGCTATGTTTTGCGCTCGTCCCGCAGCTGCCGTTCGGCCAAGTGATGTTGTTCGCCTTCCTCGGCGCAGCGCTCGGTGCGGGTATCGTGTTCGGCATCGGCGCTCTGGGACGCGGCGGGCTGACACCGGTACGGCTGACGCTTGCCGGGGCCGCGGTGAGCGCGCTGCTCGTCGCGCTCAGCGAAGGGATCGCGCTGCTGTACAATGTGGCGCAAGACTTGGCGTTCTGGTACGCGGGCGGCATCGCCGGCGTCACCTGGGCGCAAGTGTCGGCCATGCTGCCTTGGATCGCGGGCGGACTGCTCTCCGCGATCTACATGTCGCGCTCCATTACGCTCCTGAGCTTAGGGGAGGATATCGCGACCGGACTCGGGCAGCGAACGGCATGGGTAAAGGCCGCCGGCATGCTAATCGTCCTGCTGCTGGCAGGCGTATCGGTGTCGGCCGTCGGCGGGATTGCTTTCGTTGGCCTCATCATCCCGCATCTGGCAAGATTCCTGGTCGGCGTCGACTATCGATGGATCATCCCATGCTCTGCCGTGCTCGGCGCCCTCCTGATGGTGCTGGCCGATATAGCGGCACGGCTGATCAACCCGCCTTACGAGACGCCCATCGGGGCCCTGATCGCGCTGATCGGCGTACCTTTCTTCCTCGTGCTGGCCCGCCGCGGAAAGCAGGTGCTGAAATGAGCGCACGAACGGAGCGTACCGCTGCCGCCACGAATCGGGGGCGAACCGCGGCCATCGTCATGACGCTGCTTGCCGCAATGATCGCGATCGTCCTGCTCTACAGCATGAACGTCGGTGCCATGCGCTTATCGCCGCTCGATGTGATGCGCACGCTGCTGGGCTCGGGTACCGGCTATCAGGAGATGATCCTGTTCGATTTTCGCTTGCCGCGGATCGTCATCTCCATCCTCATCGGAGCCGGCTTCGCGATATCCGGCTGCATCCTGCAGGGCGTCACGCGCAATGCGCTGGCTGACCCCGGCATATTAGGGATTAATGCCGGGGCGGGGCTTGCCGTGATTCTGTTCATCGCATTCTACGCGGACAAGAGTGCCTTGCCCGTATTCGGCGTCCCGCTCTTCGCCTTCATCGGCGCGGCAGCGACGGCGGCCTTGATCTACTCGCTGTCGCATGTGCGCGGGGAAGGCATCTCGCCGTACCCGATGCTGCTGAACGGCATCGCGGTCGCGGCGGGCATCGTGGCATTGATTACCGTGCTGTCGATCCGGCTGGACCATGACGACTTCCAATTCGTGTCGATCTGGGTTGCGGGCACGATCTGGGGCTCGAACTGGAAGTTCGTGCTGGCATTGCTGCCTTGGCTGCTGGTGTTGATTCCGTATGCGATGTGGAAGGCACGCGTGTTGGATGTCCTCAGCCTGGGCGACCCGGCGGCGATGGGACTCGGCGCTCCGGTCGAGCGCGAACGGCTCTGGCTGTACGGGGCCGCGGTCGCCCTGGCCGGCGCATGCGTCGCCGTCGGCGGCGGCATCGGCTTCGTCGGGCTCATAGCGCCGCATCTCGCGCGCAGGCTGGTAGGGCCGCAGCATCGCTTCGCACTGCCGGCCTCCGCGCTGATCGGCGCGCTGCTGCTCGTCGTGTCGGATACGCTCGCACGCTTGATCCTGCAGCCGACCGAGGTTCCGACAGGCATCATCGTGGCCGTCATAGGGGCGCCTTACTTCTTATATTTGCTTGCCAGATCGCGAGCGTAGAGGGATAGGGAATGGGGGCGCAAGCCGTGCATGAACCGCGCTCCCGCAACGATCTCCTTGACATCACGATTGATAATGATTATCATCCGTGATGGAGAACATAGAGTCGAGCACTTGCGCGACGCATACCATCATGCATTGAAATATACCAACCTACGACCGGGACAATCAAGGAGGACAACCATGCTGAACAGAGAGAGAGCAGGAACGAAGGGTAGGAAAGTCGGCGGAATGACGATTATGTTGGCGCTGGTCATGCTGTTAGCCGCTTGCGGCGGCAATAACGGAGCAGGCGAGGAAGCAGATGACGCACGCAAGCTGACGGACGCGATGGGCAATGAAGTGGCGATTCCGGCGGAGCCGCAGCGCGTTATCGCTTCTTACTTGGAAGATCATCTGGTTGCGCTGGGCGTGAAGCCGGCCGCGCAATGGTCGGTGCCGAACGGCATCCAAGACTACCTGCAGGAAGGCGAAGGCGGTCTGGAAGGCGTGCCTACGATTAGCTATAACTTGCCTCCGGAGGAAGTGGCGAGCTTCGAACCGGACCTGATCCTGATCGGCTCCGAGTCATCGGTGCAGAACGATCTCTATTCGCAGTATTCGAAGATTGCCCCGACATACGTGCTGGGGGATGAAGTGAACGCGGATTGGCGCGCCGCGCTGAGCAAGATCGGCGAGGTGCTCGGCAAAGATAAGGAAGCGAAGCTGGCGCTTGATGCTTACGAGCAGAAAGTGAAAGCGACGAAAGAGAAGCTGGGCGATACGGTTAACGGCAAGTCTGCCGCGATCCTGTGGCTGACGCAGAAGCAGTTCTATATAGTCGACAATACGGTAGCAAGCGGCGCGGTCGTCTACGGCGATCTCGGAATTAATCCGCCTAACCTCGTGAACGAGATCCCGGAAGAGGCTCGCGCGTCTTGGAATCCGATATCGCTTGAGAAATTGGCGGAGCTGGATGCGGATTATATTTTCCTCGTGAACAGCGACACCGGACAGACGGCAGAGACGATGGATACGGGGCTCTGGAAGTCGATCCCTGCCGTAAAGGCAGGCGAGGTATACGAGATGGATACGAAGAGCAGCTGGCTGTACAGCGGATCCGTGGCCGGTACCCGCGTCTTGGACGATGTAGCGGCAGCATTGGGGAAATAAGCGCACGGCAAGCGAGTTGAGGAGTAACATGTCGAGGGGGAACGCAAGGATGGGGAACGGAATAGATCTGTCTTACTTGGAGAAGCAATTCTATATCTCGCTGTTAGGGTATGAGGAGCCGGTGTTCGAGATGCCGGCGGAAGCGCTGTTCGACAAGGAGCAGACTTTGGCGGCCATGGACGCGGGCGGATCGATCGTCCGCGCGACCGGACATGAGCTTGGCGTGTCGTTCACCGGACTCGCGCTCCACAATCTAGTGGCAGCGGCTTGCATTCTCTATGCGTACGAGCGTCAATGGCTGGATCTTACGCTCGGCAATCTCACGTTCCAGCTTGAGACGCACGGCGATCACGCGCATCTGGCATTTAAGGTGAACGCGTTCAAATGGACGGATATCCCGGAGACCGGCGGAGAAGATTTCTTCCGGCAATCGCTTGTCCGCCTCATTCGGGAGCAGATTACGCCCGCGGTACGGGCCGTCGCGGAGAATTGCGGCCTCAAGGGCGAGCTGATCTGGGGGCAATACGGCGCACGGTTCACCTACTACAGGAAGCATATCGCGGAGAAGGAGCAGAACGCCGAGATCCGTGAACGCTTCGAAGCCGCTGCGCGCATCCTGACGGAGATCGAGCCGGAAGCCTTCTCGCGCAGACGCAATCCATTCATCCATACCCCTCGGTACATCGACAGCCCTTATCAGCCCGGCGGCACGATGATGCTGCGCTCCTCCTGCTGCATGTGGTATTGCAGGGAGGACGGCGTAAAATGTTATAACTGTCCGAAGCTGACGAGCGCAGAGCGGGACGAAATGCGCGAGTCGATTATGGCGAAGGCGCAGTAAGCAAGTGAAAAAGGGCACCATCGGCGTCATCGGACGATGACAGCGATGGTGCCCTTGTTATATCGTGCTTATGGCGTGACGGACGGCTCGACCAGCGCCCAGAAGGCCGGCTTCGCCTGGAGCTCTCGATCGAACGGGAGCGGGTAGTCCGAGCGGGTGACCGGAAACGTATTCAGCCACGTGTTGTCATCCGCGATGCCCCAGAAGGTGACGCTGCTAATGTCGTCCTTCACGGTGAGAAACGCATCGAAGATTTCCCGGTACCGCTTGGCTTGCGTGTCCAGCAGCCCCTCCGGCAGGGTATCGCCGTAATCGCTGCGGTTACTGTACCCATAGACGCTCATGTCGAGCTCGGTGATCTGATTATCCAGCCCAAGCGCGGCGAATGCTTGAATCGAGGCCACGATCTCGGCACCGGAAGGCCATTCGACGTTCACGTGGGTCTGATGCCCGACGCCGTCGATCGATACGCCCTGCGCGAGCAGATCTTGCACGAGGCGCAGCAGAATATCGCGCTTCTGCGGCATATTCGTATTGTAATCGTTAATGATGAGCTTCGCGTCCTCGCCGGCCGCTTCGCGCGCGGCCTTGAAGGCGGTGACGATGTAGTCCGTGCCGGTCAGCATATACCAATCGCTGTGGCGCATGCCGTCTGCTTCCGCTTCGTCCACGACCTCGTTCACGACGTCCCAAGCGACGATGTCGTCCTTGTAGCGTTCCACAACGGTACGGATATGCGTATCCAACCGTTCGAGCAGCAGCTTCTTGTTCGCCTCGCGCTTGACGGGATCGGTCTCGTCCATCATCCGGAAGCCGTCCTCGTCGAGGAAGAACCAAGGCGGCGCCTGCTGATGCCATACTAGCGTATGGAAGCGAAGCTCCATGCCGTTCTCGCGGGCGAACGCCGCGATCTGGTCGGCACCCTTCCAGTCGAATTGGCCTTCGCGCGGCTGCAGCGAAGCAGCCTTCATGGCATTCCCGGCTACGAGGCTGTTGAAGTGCTTCTTCAACATCTCGCCGTGCAGGCCTTGCGTCTCCTTCGGCTCGATAGCCGCGCCGATCGGGAACGCATCCTTGAACGCCTCTGCCAGCGAGGGGATATCCGTCTGAATCGGCTTAGGCGCTTCGGCAGGCTTATCGAGGCTGATCGGAATGTTGACGGTAGGTGCGATATCGGCTCTGTCCGCCTTGGTCGATGCCTCCTCCTGCTTGGTGCCGGCGCCCGTCTTATTCTTGTCGCCGTCGTTCTGGTTCTTGGCAGCGGGCGAGGTCAAGATGACGGCCAGAATAATGATTAAGAGTCCAGCCGTTGCTGCCAGAGCGAGCAGCAGTCGCGGAACGTTCTTCTTGCCGGGTTGCTCATTCATGTTGTCGGTCTCTCCTTCAGTCACCGTATCGATGATAGCTTGTAATCGCTTACGCTTGTTCTATTGATCACTTTACCGTGTTCAAGCCGAGAGCGCAACCGGAATGTGACCGATCAACGAGCATCTAGGAGCGCGGCAAGCAGGGTTAGCGGACTGCGCCGAACCAAGTCGTAATCGTCTTGCGTTGATGCGGTGGCGGCGGGGCGAGCTTCCCTTCATCGACTAGCCGCTTAAGCACGTAGGCGGTCAGTCTGCCGCCGTAGGCATTGAACTTGACCATCAGCTCGATCTGCGGGTGCAGATGCTTCGGCTGCTTGCGAAGCGAGACCTCGAGCAGTCCATGGAACAGCTCGGCCAGCGGCTGCTTCAGCATGCCGCTTGCATCGGGAAGCGCCGCGCGCAGGCGGTCCAGCGTCCCGGACGAATCGCACCAGACCGCATTGCCGGAATAGCCGTCGCCGCGAGGATGGATGTAGCCGCGTTCGATCAAGAAGGAGTAGGCTTCCCGATTCGCTTCTTGATCGGGCAGCAGGCCGGTCATGAACTGCTGATACAACTCGGCATCGCGGTAGTGAAAATCGTTCCAATGCTGAAAGTCGCTCCAGTAAGTTGCCATTCGCCAGACATAGATCGATTGCCCGTTCTGCATGCGCGTCATCGGTCCGTTCGACCAGTAGGGACGCGGGTCGAAGCTTACATTGCGCTCGCGATCGCCGCGGTCGACGGATGCCAGCGCAATGTACCTGCCGCCGTCCGGTCGAAAGGGAACAACAGCCTCGCGGGAAGGGGAATCGGGCGCCAAGCGGTCCGATTGGCGTTCCAGCTCCATCGGCAGCAGCGTCCACAACAGGAAGTTGAAGTCGCTCTCCGGATAATAGACGCCGCTTGCGGCAATGGCTTCGTGAGCGTCCTGGAACAGCGTGCATAGATCGTCCGCGATCCGCGCGCTGCAGGCTTCGTACAACCGATGCGAGTCGTTGATCTGCCGGTCGTCCAAGTCCCAGAAGATCGTATTGCTCTGGTAGCGGCCGGGCATCGTCTCGCTTAGATAAGCGTATTCCGCCAAATGCAGAACTTCGCTCTCAAGCAGCGTCGGCGGCACGCCGAGCTTCGCGGCGATTTCGTTGACCGTATGCGGCTTGTGGTAGGCGGCATAGACGATATTTTGCGCCAGCGGCCGGCCTAAGAAGTCCCCCGTCTCGCCCTTCTGCCCCGGACTGCCGGCATGACCCGTTCCGACCAACCGAATCGGATTCATGCCCAATGTTGCATCGTCGTGCATTCGCTTCATTCCCTTCCTTAGCGCTAGTCGTGCATCATGCAAATGCCACTTGACGGTGCCGACCGGGAGGCCGAGCCTGCGCGCGATATCCGCTTGCTTCAGTCCCTCATAATAATGCATGATGACGACTCGGCGATGCATCTCGGACAAGTAGGCAATTTCCCGGCGCATCGTTCGCAGCGTCTCCGCTTCGATGAGCTGCTCGAGCGGCGGCGGGCTAAGCAGGGACTCCGGCCTGCTCTCCAGCGCTTGCTCCTGCATGCCGTTCAGCGCAATCGTCTGCGGGGCATTCAGACGCTTCTTCGTCCAGATCGCCCATACGTACTTCGCGATCGACCATACGTAGGCATCCAGATTGCGAACGTCATCCTTAGCGGGAAGCGAGCGCAGCAGCTGCACCAGGATCTCTTGTGCGAGATCCTCGGCATCCTGCCGATGGGCGGTACGATTCAAGGCATAGCCAAAAATCGGTTTCCCGTACTCGCGTATGCGGTTCATGCGTGCATCGGACGCTGTCTCGGCGCGATTGTTCATCTTCAGCTCGTCTCCCGAATCGTTCGAATATCGTTACCGTCAATGAATACGTGTATGGATAGCGCGAAAAGGTTGGGATTGTATCAAAAATGTAATGCGTTATTTCGTAACCATGGTCCTCGCTGCTGTCTCGCTGGCCTGCAAGCCGTGCAAGCGTTTCGCGAGAACGCGCATGAAGCGCTGCAGAATCTCGACGTTCGTGAAGCAGAAGGCGAGTACCTGGTCCTTATGCAGGCGAAGCAGCAGCGTTCGCGTGAGCGCGGTGCAATCGGCGGAACGCGGTCCGCTGTCGATGACGGCCATCTCCCCGAAGCATTCGCCCTCGGAGAGCCGCGCGATCGCATCGGGCCCCTTATGTACGCTGACTTCGCCTTCGATGATTCCGTACATGGCATCGCCGAATTCGCCATCGCGGCAGATCGATTCGCCGGGCTCATACTCTGCTTCGTCGACCGCGCGTGCCAATTCGACGATCTCTTCGAGCGACAGGTCGGCGAACAGCTCGATCTGCTGCAGCACGATTACGCGCCGAAGAATGGCTTCATCGGTATGCGCCAGCTCGGCCGAGGTCGATTGCAAGCGGGCGGAATCGCGTCCGGCTGCCGCGGGCGGAACCGACTCGCCGCGATCCAAGGCAAGCCGCAGCCTGCGAGACAGCAGCTTCATCATCTCGACGGCGATGCCGGGCTGGCTCATCATCATGTCGTAGAAGTCGCTCGAGGTCAGCTCCCACGCTTGTACGCTGTCAAGCGCGCGAATCGTTGCCATTCGTACGCCTTCGCGGAGGAGAGCCATCTCGCCGACGCATTCATACGGACCCAGCTCGTTCAAGCGGCGTCCGCCTTGTTCCACGGCCACCCGGCCGCGATGCACGATCATCATCGATCTGCCGAGTTCTCCCTCGCGGATCAGGTCGCTGCCGGCTTCATAAGCTGCCGCCTTGAGCCGAGTCGCGATGATCGACAATTCCCGGGATGAGAGCGAGTGGAGCAACGGTACTTGCTTCAACGCGGATACACGCGTCATATGCTCTCTCATCTGTTCCTCCGGTTCGTGCGAGCCTGCAAGATAACGAAGATTATCGACAAGCCATGTATCCGGCTGGTTCAGCAGCCACTGCATGGAGGCATCCGATTCCTCGGCACGGCGGGCGGACCGCACGATAATGCGCGGAGCGGCGACCATCGCGGCCATCGCGGAGCGGAGCGAGCCTTGCAGCAGCTGGTCGAGGGCTTCTGCGGCGTTCGCTTGTCTGGCGCCGTCACCCTCCTGCCAGTTATGGCCGATCATCCGGATCGTCTGTTCATCCTCCAGCAGCATCAGCCAGCCGAAGGCGCGCCGAGCCGCGCGGATGCGCAGCTCATCGAGAATCTGCAGCACTTGTTCGGAATCGTTGCTCGGCTGAACCGCCGCTGCGTGCTCGGCGAACGCGGCATAGAGCTCGGTCTCGGCGAGGATGAACCGTTCCGCGTCTTCCCGCCGGATTTCGAGACGCTGTTTGTTCATGCGAACCAGACTTTCCAGCAAGCGATCCCGCTGATCGTAATCCGCGTCTTCATATCTACCTGTGAGCAGGTCGAATGCCTGCTGCGTGCCGATCTGTTCGTAGACTTGATAGAGAGGCAGCGAGAGCTCTCTATCCGCTAGATATGGCTGCAATTGGGTCACGATGGCCTCGTCCTCGTAAGCCGCAAGGGCATCGATGGCGGAGCGGCGAGTATGGCTGTTAAGCAAGGAAGGCAGAATCGCCGGCACCAGCTGCGGCGCATGGAGCGTCGCGGCAGATTGCAGGGCGCGGTTGACGACGCGCGGGCTGTCGTCCTGCAGCAGCGCGAGCAGCGGCTTGTAGAAGCTCTGGATGCCGATCGTCCCGAACAGCGATGCAATGGACATTCGTTCTTCCTCCATCGAGCTGTCGAGCAGCTGCTTCAGCTTGCCGACCGCTCGGAACATGCCTTCGACGCCGTAATATTTAATCAATGCTGCGATCGTTGCCGTCTGCACGTCCGTATCCGACTCTTCGAGATGAGCGGTCAAGGCGTCCAAGTCTTCTTCGCGGCCGTATGCGGCAAGCGCAAGCAAAGCCTGGGTTTTCACGCGGGTATCGGAAGCATGGACCATCGAGCGCGTCAGCGATTCCAGCTCCGGCGGCGTCAGGCGCGCGATATCCGCAAGCGCGGCAGCGCGGACTTCTGCCGAGTCGTGCTTAAGAAGTGCCGGCAGCTGCCCGGCAAGATCGAAGAAGTCCAAGCCGCGAAGAATGCTAAGCGCGTAGAGCACTTGCCGCGGGTCGGGATTGGCCAGCGCGTCCGTCAGCACGCGAAGGCTGGCCGTGTCCATGAAATTCAGCTCGGACCGCTCCAGCGAAGCGCTGCCGGATCGCAAGCTCTCCATCAGCGTGACCATATAGGCTTTCTTGACCTTGAAGGCAGAGAAGATGGCGATTCCAAGCAGGATGAGGACGATATAGCTGAGCTGCTCGACTGCGAGCAGCTGCGTGAACAACAGCAGGCAGACGGCAGCCAGACCTTTGGCGCCGTTCCGGACGATGCCGTCCATGAAGCCCTTCGCCTTCGCGCGCCATTCTTGCCGAATCGGGAACATGATGAATTGCGATACCGAAGCATACAAGGTATCGCCCACGACCTTGTCGCTGCCCTTCAATACGACGGCCATGCCGAGCACGGGCAGCGCCAGCAAGCCGAAGCTTCCGGTCGCGAGCACGATCGGGAAGACGAGCAGCGCGGTTATGACGCCGAACTTCGCCATGACCCGTCCGGATACGAGCAGTTGTACGAGCAGGGCGACCACGCCGGAGAACCCGAGGAACATCCCCATGAAGCCTGCGAGCTCGTCGTTTTGCAGCGTATCGCGCAGAATCGCCTTGAACTGATAGTCGATGAGCGTCAGCGAAAGCACGAGCGCCGCGGAGAGAATAGCCATATATTTCAGATGAGGGACATTGCGGAACAGTCCGGAGGCTTGGCGTCGATCCGGCGTGCCGGCAATCTGGCCTGTGCCCGAACCCGGCGAAGCCGGCGTGTTCTGCCGCAGCAGAATGAGGAAAACGGCTAGCGCAAGCAATTGGAAGATCGCATAGGCGTAAATGAGATTCGGCGTTCCGATGAGCGGAGCCGCAAGCCTGATGCCGAAGCCGCTCAAGATGCCGCCGACAATGCCGCCGCTGCCGACGATGCCGATCATCCGCTTCGCCTTGCGCTGATCCATGATCGAAGTCGCGAACTGCCAGAAGCATACGATCATGAGAAAGTTGAAAACGTCATATCCGATATAGATGACGGGGAGCACCCAGCGAAGCTCCAGGCCGACCCCGATTCGGGATAGCAGCACGAGCAGGCTGATGCTGGGAATAAGCGCCAGAATAAGCTGATGCAGACGTACCTTATGGACATACCGTTGAAAAAGAATGCCTGCCGCGATCATGACGAGGGCTTGAGGGAGATACATGGCGGAGAGCGCCGAATTGTCGAAATTGCTGAGGAAGAGCGTATCGGCTGCCGTTCTCCCGATGGCGGACGCCGCCGTTACGAAAAATAAATACGCGAGAAGCAGCAGGGCCTTGCGAAGCTCTCCTGCGTTCTCGTTTGTCCATCCATTCATGCGGTAAACCCCCGTCTGATTTGTCTAGAATTCTAGCGGCACTTGTGGGAAGATGGCAGTAATACTAGAATTCTATCCGATCGAAGTCCATTCGACAAATTTCCCGGGGAATATTATGCAGCCAGGAGGGATGCAGATGACTGGAATCCGGAAGCCGAAGCGTCTCGCGCCGTGGTTGGCCGCCGTCGGAATGGCAGTTGCCGCGATTCTTGCGTATTGGTTCTATTGGGATCGCGAGCTGATCGAAGGCGTGCGCTTGAATCCGTACCAAGCGGACGAGATTATGATCGTTCGCAGAGACGGGGACATTCTTCAAGAAGAAATCATTCATATCCGCAACAAAGCTTGGATTCGCGAGATCCTCGGTGTGGTGGGAGAGTCGGCCTATAGAGGAGAGATCGATCCTGCCGATCGCGGAGGCCTGTTCGGGCGTCCGAGCTATATCTACGTGTTCGATGGGCAGTACCAGAAGCTGACGGCAGAGGTTTATCCGATGCCGATTGGGGATGCTATCGAGTCCGAAGCGGGGATGCTGGTAGAAGGCCGTTACTTATACGAGACTTCCTACGCTTTGCAAGACCTGCTCAAGATGGAACTTTCCGAATTCATGGAGAGGGGAAAGGGCGTCGAGATCGAGCTGGATAGCTGGCGTCCAATCGTCATTCTGGACGGCCAAGTGCTTACTTCCTACTTCATGGGCGATGATTGGGCGCCGAACCAGTTGATGGAGGAAGTTGCCGCGGTATCACGGTCGTTGCCGGACAACATTCGATATGCGGAGCCTGGCGATATAACCGGATTGCTGACCGAGGGTGCGGGGACTTACGATGAAGGAACGCCGATATATGAAGCGGAGGGACAATATTTCATCCGGAACGATAAAGAATCCGACCTGTGGAACATGCTGCTGCCGGAAGGCGAGGGTGCGCATCGAATCGATCAAGGCCGAGAAGGCGAGGTGCAGTATTGGGAATCGTATTCCTCCAGACGCTATTACGTGGTCGAGACCGCTGGCGGTCTCGAGGTATTCGCGGCGCAAGACCCGACAGCGACTGAGAACTGCACGCTCGTGTGGGATGAGCACGCAAGACTGTTCCGCTCGCCATGCTCGGTTGCCACGTACAGCATGGACGGGCAGCCATCTGAGCCAGGTGCACTTCCTATGAAGCGATGGCCGTCCCGCGATTGGGACGGCGTGCTGCTGTATTCGTATGCAGAGTGACAAGGGCGACATCATTGGGCGCAAGAGCTGCAGCCGCATCCCGTCTTCTTGCAGGCAGCCGCATTCGATTGCCGCCTCCGATGATTGATCATGACACCGACGATGGCTAATGTAAGCGCCATGCCAGCTACGATCAAGGGGTCGAACAAAATGGATGAGATGCCGAGTGCCGCCGCACCGCCGATCAGCGGAATTGCGCAGCATAACGCGCATGCGCCCAGCAAGCCGAGTCCTGCAAGCCAATCTTTCTTATTCATTCCCATCACCCTCCACGATAAGTTATAATCAGAGCATACAACTTAAAGTGAACTTTAAGTCAAGAGGTGATGAGGATGGCCGAGCTCAGCATCGGGCAATTCGCGGCAAGAGCGGAACTGAACGCGTCGACGCTGCGGTACTACGAGTCTATCGGCCTGCTGCCCGTTCCCAAGCGGGTTAACGGCCAACGCAGGTATGGGGAGAGTCTGCTTGACCGCGTCCACTTCATTAAGATCGCGCAGCAGACCGGATTCAGCATTCAGGAAATCGCCGTGCTGCTGGAGGGCTTCGAAGCGGGGGAATCGCTGTCGGAAGCATGGGAACAGATGGCGAAGCGGAAGCGAACCGAGCTGGAAGAGCGGAAGAGGCAGATCAATTCCATGATCACGATCTTGGATAACGGGATCAGCTGCAAATGCCTGTCTTGGACGGAATGTTTGGAAAAGATCGAAAATACGGGTTCGTGTTAGGAGATTAAAGTTCGTTATGCTAACGGCAATCATCGTATTCCTACTCGCCGGATTGGCGGAGATCGGAGGCGGGTACCTGGTCTGGCTATGGGCTCCGGGAAGCGAAGCCCATGTGGTACGGGGCGCTCGGCAGCGTCATTCTGATCGTGTACGGCATCCTGCCGACGCTTCAGAGCTTCCCGTCGTTCGGACGCGTCTATGCCGCGTACGGCGGGGTATTCGTCGTTCTCGCCGTGCTATGGGGATGGCTCGTCGACAAGAAGACACCTGACCTATACGACTGGTTAGGTGCCTGCATCTGTTTAGTCGGCGTAGCCGTCATGCTATGGGCTCCGCGAGGTTAACGACGTGAGAATTATGGCTGCTGGCGAAAAGGCGCCAAGAACGACTTCGGGATGTCGGTCTCAAAGCGCAGCAGGGTGCCGGTCGACGGGTGGATAAAGGCTAACACGCGGGCATGCAGACCCATCCGGTTAATGGCCTTCGATCGCGAGCCGTACTTCTTGTCCCCTACGATGGGATGCCCGATGTCCTGCATGTGGACTCGGATCTGATTCTTCCGCCCTGTCTCGAGCTGCACCTCCAACAAGGAGAAGTTGTTATTGGCCTGCAGCGTACGGTAATGCGTCACCGCATGCTGTCCGTCATTCGGGTAGGGGCTGGAATACATTTTGAGCGTGCTGCTCTCCTTAAGCCATGACGAGATCGTCCCTTCCGGCTTCTTCACCCGTCCTTCGACCAAGGCCACGTAGGTACGTTCCTGCACCGTGTCCTGCCAGCTGTTCTGAAGCAGCTGCTGGATTCGCTCGCTCTTGGCAAACATCATAACGCCCGACGTATCCCGATCCAGGCGGTGCACGACATGAATTCTGCTTGCAGGATCATGAACGCGAACATGGGCCATCAGCTGCCGATAGGCTGTCATCTCGTCCTCTTGCGGAGAGGCGATGGACAGCAGACCGGCATTTTTCTGTATGACGATGAGGTCTTCATCCTCGTGCAGAATCGTTAGCCCGATGAGCGGCGGTTGTTCCGCTGCCTTATCCCTGCGAACGGCAACCGTCTGTCCGGGCGCGAGCGGGTAATTATAAGCCGTCACGACCTGATCGTTCACCGCTACTTGTCCGCGGCTCAGCAGCGCCTTCACGGCGTTGCGGCCTGACTTGGCGTTCTTCAGCAACAGGAACGGAAGCAGCTCCATCGCTTCCTTCACCGTGTATCGGCTGTTAGGCTGCCGGCTTGTCGTCGGTTTTGGCGGCTCGTGCCTGCTGCCGGCTCCGTTTGCTCGCATGCGCGTACCCGAGGGCGGCGCATTGCGCTTGTGGTGCGTCGATGTTTGCTTGCCGTTTCGTTTATTCATCTTCGTAGTCGCTCCGATAATCAATAGAATAGGTGTAACTACCACTATAGCATGTTTGGGACGGTCGTCGAAAGCGCCGAACGCCTGTCGTTCCCATGGACAAATCGAGTCGAACGGTGATACGATGGCTGTGGGAAAATAGGAGAAATTTGGAGGAAGCATATTCCATGAAACGACTCAAGCGACAATGGTTCATCGCACTCATCTCAGCTATCGTCATCGCGCTGCCGGCGCAAGCGGCACTTGCGGAGACGGCGGCTGCTGCCGTGCAGCAGGCAGCCGCGCAGACAGGAACGCCGGTATTCGTGGATGACAAGCCTTTAAGCCTTACGCCATCGCCGGTTACGAAGGACGGCACTACGCTCGTGCCGATGCGTCCGATCTTCGCCGCGCTGGATGCGGAAGTCACTTGGGAGCAGCAGACGAAGACGATCTTCGTGCGCCAGGACTACACGACGATCACGCTCCAGGTCGGGTCGTCTCAGGCCTTCATTAACGGCGAATCGGTCAAGCTGGCAGTCCCTGCGCAGACGATCGAAGGCGCCACGATGGTGCCGCTTCGCTTCGTCAGCGAAGCGCTCGGCGGCAAGGCGGAGTGGGATGCCAAGACGAAGAGCATCCGGATCTACTCGGAGTATTATCTGTACGAGCTGGAGACGGCTGCGGAATACAAGGCCTACGAAGAAGCGGAGCAGGCCCGTAAGAAGCTATCGTCGACCGAGATCGTCGAAGCGAACGACAATAAGATCGTCATGATTACGACCGATACCGGGCAAGGCAGCGGCATCATAGTCGGGGACCGCTGGATTCTGACGAACTACCATGTCGTCGGCGGCGCGAGCGAAGGCAGCGTGCTGTTCAACGACGGCATGACGCTGGATATACTGGGTGTCGCGGCAGCCGATGAATCGGCCGATCTTGCTATCGTCCAGACGTCCGAGGATATCGGGGAGCTTCCGGTTCGCATCGGCAACAGCCGCGGCGTGAAGAAGGGCGACCGCGTATACGCCATCGGCAGCCCGCTCGGATTGCAGAATACGGTGTCGGAAGGCCTGATCAGCAACCTGCTGACCGAGGGCGGCACGAATTACTTCCAGATCAATGCGCCGATCGATCATGGCAGCTCCGGCGGCGGTCTGTTCAACGAATACGGCGAATTGGTGGGCATTACCTCGTCGGGGATCGACCACTCGATCGCGGACCTGAACTTTGCGGTCGAGGCCATTCATGCCGAATGGCTGCTCACTGACATCGAGAGCGATCCGCCGACCGAAGGCGAGATCGAATTCCCGCCATCCGCGTTGCCGGCGAGTCTGGCTAATGCGAGCACGGATGAGATCCGCGAGGTAATGGAAGAGCATTACGGGCATGTCCAGACTTCGGAGGGACTCGCGACGTTCAAGGATTGGTCCGTTACGCGGGATGCCGAGGGTTGGCTCGTCATCTCGGCCGTCATCGATCCGCCGTTCTACATGCTCTACGGCCACCAGACGGCGGACGAGCTGAAATTCTGGACGGTCAATCTGGGCTCCGAGCTGCGCAGCATGCTGCCGGACGATAACATTCAATTCCTCATCTACTATTCGCAGACGTTCGCTTCGAAGCCGAGAGGCTTCGAATCCGGCGAAGTCACTTCGCTCGGCGACGGCAAGTGGCGTCTGCAATATGAGGTCATCAACCTGCAAATCATGGACCGCATGCATCTGCAGATGCGGTTCTGACGGGTTATGGAACGCAAGGAAGAGCAGCCGCTTTGGCGGATGCTCTTCTTTTTTGTTCCGGCGTCCGGTACAATAGAAGGCATCTTCGATCGACAGAGGGGTTATTACAATGAAAGTCGTCCTGGCGACGCTGAATGCCAAATATATTCATACCTCGCTCGCGCTGCGCTGCCTCAAGGCGTACAGCGGCAGCGACTTCGATATCGACATCGCGGAGTACACGATCAAGGACCCGGCGATGAACATCGTGGCGGATCTGTTCGCGAAGAATCCCGATGTCGTCGGATTCTCCTGCTACATCTGGAATATCGAGGAGACCGTGACCATCGTCGATATGCTGCGCAAAATCAAGCCCGAACTCACCATCGTGCTTGGAGGCCCGGAGGTCAGCTACGATACCGAGCATTGGATGGAGCGGCTCGCGGCCGTCGACCACATCGTTGTCGGCGAGGGCGAGGAGACGTTCCATCACCTGCTGACGGAGCTCCGCGGCGACAAGAAATTCCACATGGTATTCGGCGCGTCGTACCGCAAGACGCTTCCGGACGGCTCGCAGGAGGTCCGCGTCAATCCGCCCCGTCCGAAGCTGGACCTGGCGACGCTGCCTACGCCGCACCGATTCGCGGAAGACGTGCCGACGCTTGCCAATCGAATCGTCTACTTCGAGACGAGCCGCGGCTGCCCGTTCAGCTGCCAATTCTGCTTGTCCAGCATCGAGGTCGGCGTGCGGTACTTCGATATCGAACGGACGAAGTCCGATATTCTGTACCTGATCGATGCCGGCGCCAAGCTGATCAAGTTCGTCGACCGGACATTCAACATCAAGCGGGACTATGCGCTCGAGATTTTCCGATTCCTGATCGACAATCATCGCGGCTGCGTGTTCCAATTCGAGATTACGGCTGACATCATGCGGCCGGAGGTGTTGGATTACTTGTCCGAGCACGCGCCGCCGGGCATCTTCCGCTTCGAGATCGGCGTGCAGTCGACGAACGATATTACGAACGAGGCGGTGCAGCGGCGGCAAAATTTCGCGAAGCTGACCCGCACGGTCATGAAGGTGAAGGAGAGCGGCAAGATCGATCAGCATCTCGACCTGATCGCCGGATTGCCCCATGAGGACTACGCGACGTTCAGGAAGACGTTCAACGACGTATTCGCGCTTCGGCCGGAGGAGCTGCAGCTCGGCTTCCTCAAGATGCTGCGCGGCACGGGCCTGCGCAACGACGCTGCCAAGTGGGGCTATGTCTACATGGAGCGAGCGCCTTATGAGATGCTGGCCAACGACCTGATGCCGTTCGGCGATCTCGTGCGCATCAAGCGCGTCGAGGACGTGCTGGAGAAGTACTGGAACGCGCATCGGATGGACCGTACGCTGCTCTATTTGGTGGAGCGCGTCTTCGACTCGCCGTTTGACTTCTTCCAGCAGTTCGGCGATTATTGGGAGGAGCGCGGCTGGCAGAAAATCGGCCATCAGTTGGAGGATCTATTCTCCAGGCTGTGGTCGTTCCTGACGGACTGGTCGCAGGACGAGCGCATCCCGAATCGGGACAGGCTGGATCTGGATACGGCATTCGGTCTCATGAAGCTGGATTACTTCCTGAACCACAAGTACAAGCCGCGCAAGGCTTGGTGGCCGTTCCTGATGGACAAGCAGGAATTGAACGGCTGGATGAAGAGGCTGGCCGATCGACCGGAAGCGGCATCCGATGGCTTCGCCGCATTGTCGCTCGGCGAGAAAGAGCTTCACAAGCACGCCGTCATCGAACGCTTGTCGTTCGACCTGGGCGCGTACATGACCGAGCAGGCGATCAAGAAGGATGTCGATACGCTGCTCGTCGTCTATTATGAACCTGATGGTACCGGAGGAGCCAAGCCGTACTGGCTGACGCTCGCGCCGCATTCCATACCGGCCGGCAATCCCTAACGGGATTAGCCGCCGCAATATTGGGCACGTGTTCACACACGGGTAGGGGAGGAACTAGAAGCATGGTCTATTTAGCATCGGAATCGCGATACGGTTCCATGAAGTACAATCGTTCCGGCCGTTCCGGCCTGCTGCTGCCTGCGATTTCGCTCGGGCTGTGGCATAACTTCGGCGGCGTCGACGTTTACGAGAACGGCCTGGCCATGCTGCGCCGCGCATTCGATCTCGGCATCACGCACTTTGACCTCGCGAACAACTACGGTCCGCCGGCAGGGTCGGCCGAGACGATGTTCGGCCAAGCGATGAAGACCGACCTGGCGCCATATCGGGACGAGATGATCATCTCGACAAAGGCCGGTTACTACATGTGGCCGGGACCGTATGGGGAATGGGGCTCCAAGAAGTATCTCGTCTCCAGCCTCGATCAGAGCTTGAAGCGCATGGGACTGGACTATGTCGATATCTACTACCATCACCGTCCGGACCCGAATACGCCGATGGAAGAGACGATCGGCGCGCTTGATCTGCTCGTGCGCCAGGGCAAGGCGCTCTATGTCGGCGTCTCCAACTACAGCGCGGAGCAGATGGCGCAGGCGATCGAGATCGCGAACCGTCTGGGCACGCCGCTGACGATCCACCAGCCTTCATATAGCATGCTCAATCGCTGGATCGAGGGCGGGCTGCAGGACGTGCTCGACAAGAACGGCGTAGGCAGCATCGTGTTCAGTCCGTTGGCGCAGGGCATGCTGTCGAACAAGTATTTGGACGGCATTCCGCAGGATTCCCGCGCGGCAAGACCGACCGGCTTCCTGCAGGAGAGCTCGGTGACGCCGGAGGTCGTCGCGAAGCTGCGCAAGCTGAACGACATCGCGGCAGGTCGCGGCCAATCGTTGGCGCAGCTGGCGCTGGCTTGGGTGCTGCGGGGCGGACGCGTCACGTCCGCGCTGATCGGCGCGAGCCGCGTCAGCCAGATCGAGGACAGCGTCGCGGCGCTGGATAACCTTGAATTCGCGCAGGAAGAGCTGGACGCGATTGAAGCGGTGTTGATGGGTTAACGATTGCTTGATTGCTGGCAAGAGCCGGAATTCCGACTGAATCGGGATTCCGGTTTTTTGTGCGCGGAGCTTTGCATAGGCAGAGGGCAGGGGCAGTGCGATCCAAATAAGTGCATTTCCTACCTCCATATCTCCGCCGAACGGCAGCCGCATTAATTTAGTGTAGTTTTCTACCTCTAATTCTGGCGTAGAACCGATTTCGGCGATAAATCAACAGATTAGTAGTAATATTTTACACTAATTTACGCTTTCAGGCATTTTGAGGGTAAATAGTGGTACGATTTGCAGCTATTTCTGTCAGTCAAGGGTACTAGTCGCATCGAGCTAGTGCCAACCGTCCACCCAACCGCCAACCGTCCACCTAACCGCCAACCGTCCACCTAAACGCATGCCGACCAACTAACCCGCATTCGCCCGTACAATCGCGAACCGCCAAACCAGCCACCAATTCAAGCTGCCTCAACTACCGTTTTTTTCGCCTGAAGAGTCCCCTTCTGCTATCGTTCATCAACTATGCCGAAGGTCCACGAACAGTGCAGCTATCGGCGGTACGTCCTTGTGTTCCCACTACGCTTTCGATTATCGCAATTTGCTGAATAACGCCTAGATTGTCGCAATTACTGGTGGTCTTTCCATGTCTTTTTCCGCCTATCGTCATAAAATGCCCCGTCTTTGGGAATATTTAAGTCGTACCGTATCCCCAAAATCTAGCATTCGACGAAACGGGAGGACTCATGATTCTAAATAACGAGCAGCTTCGGCAGCAAGCGCGGGAGCTCGCTTTGACACATACGCCGACCCGCGGCTCACGCGGAGCGGCTGCTGCCTTGATCGCTAAATTCGAAGAGCAATGCAAGTTTCTGCGCCGCTATGCCGGCGAACTCCAGCAGACGCATGAAGCAGGTCTTCGTCCGGCGGAGGAATGGCTGCTCGATCACGCCGATTACATGGCCGAGCAGGCGATCCTCATTCGCCGGGCGTTTCGCAAGAGCCGAGCGCATCGGCTGCATGTCATCAGGGAGACGCGCGATCTGCGCGTCGCGGCGATCTGCGCCGATTATCTCTCGCACGTAGACGGCCTCTTGCATGTCGATCCTTTCCTAGACTACGTGAACGCCTACCAGGAGATCGCTGTCCTGACGATAGCGGAAGCTTCGATTCTGCCTCTGTTCCTGCGGATCACGCTGATCGGCCGCTTGGCCGACGTTATGAGACGCGTTCAAGAACGCCGCGGAGCAGGACGGGAGGTCGATCGGCTGCTGGCTCCGCTGGGGAACGACCCGCTCAGCGCAGCCAAAGTGCGAGAGGCGCTGGATCGTTCAGGCGAGACCATGCCGCTCTCCGGTCCGGTCGTCGTGCAGCTGGCGAGGCGGCTGGGCGAGGTCGCGGATCATGCGGGAGAAGTGCGGGAATGGCTGCGGTGCCGGCTCGATAACGAGAGCGAGAGCTTGGAACGCATCGTTGCCTACGAGCATCGGCTGCAGGCATCCTACGAGGTTACGGCAGGCCATGCGATCGGTTCGCTCAGGCAGATCGAGCGGGTCGAGTGGAGCGACAGCTTCGAGAAGCTGTGCCTGGCTGATCGGATTCTGCGCGAGGAGGAATCCGGCAGCTATCCGATGATGGATGCGGTCAGCCGCAGCGTGCTGCTCGGACGCGTAGAGACGCTTGCGAAGCGAATGAACGTACCGGAGACGCTTGCAGCCAGACAAGCGGTGGAGCTCGCGGACCGGTACGGGCAGCAGTCGGAGCAAGCGTCGGAGGCCGCTATAGACGAGTCTTCCTCGTCCGATCAGCCGCATGGTGCAGCGCCGCTTCGCCAGTCGCTCGCAGCCTATTATCTGCTCGATCCGAACGGCAATCGCGCGTTGTGGAGGGCGCTTAAGGAATGCTCGGACCCGAGAGCCATGCCCCGCGCGGCGATCAAGCGGGAGCGCAGGGCCGTGTACTTCGGCGCGCTTGCGCTCTCCTTCGGCGCTGCCCTCCTCATTGCGGCTTGGGCTGCCGCGCCTTCGGACGGGTACGGCGCATTGCCCCCGGCCGGCATCGCGGCCATCCTCCTGCTGTTGACGGTGCCTGCCAGCGAGTGGGCGGTGCAAGGGCTGCATTGGGCCATCTGCCGCTATTGCGATTCGCGCCCGCTTCTGCGCTTCGATTATGCTTCCGGCGTGCCGGAGGAAGCAACGACGATAGTCGTCATACCGGTCATCTGGTCGCGGCCCGAGCAAGTGCGCGAAATGGCGGAGCGGCTGGAGCTCCACTATCTGGCGAATCGCGATCCGAACATTCATTACGCCCTGCTCGGCGACTTCCGGGATGCAGCCGCGGAGAAGCTTCCGGAGGATCGTGCCGTGCTGGACGCGATGAGAGCTGCCGTGGAAGCCTTGAACGAGGCTTACGGCAACGGGCAGGGCGGGACAAGGTTCCTCGCCTTGCAGCGCCGCAGACAGTGGAATCAGGTCGAAGGCGTCTGGATGGGTTGGGAGCGCAAGCGGGGTAAGCTCGTAGAGTTCGCGGAGCTGCTGCGCGGCAAAGCGGCGACCAGCTACGCACACCAGTACGGCGATACCTCCGTACTGCCGAGCATCCGTTACGTCATAACGCTCGATGCGGACACGCAGCTGCCGATCGGCACCGCGCAGCGGATGATCGGCACGCTGCATCATCCGTACAACCGGCCGCGCTTGAACGAAGCGGGCACGCGGGTGGCGGAAGGCTACGGCGTGCTGCAGCCGCGCATCGGCATCAGCCATGAATCGGCGATGCGCTCGCGGTTTGCCCGGCTATGGTCGGGCGAACCCGGCATCGATCCTTACGCGTTCGCGGTCTCTGACCCGTATCAGGACGGCATGGACGAGGGGATTTTCACGGGAAAAGGGATCTTCGACGCCGACGTCTTCTACCGCGTGCTCGGTACGCGTATTCCGGATAACCGGGTGCTCAGCCACGATCTATTGGAAGGCGGGTTCCTGCGCAGCGGCTTGCTGCCCGACATCGAGCTCGTCGACGGCCATCCCGCGACGTTCAGCGCATTCCAGCATCGTCTGCACCGCTGGGTGCGGGGCGACTGGCAGCTGCTCGGCTGGCTTCGGCGGCAGGCGAAGGATCGCGATGGACGGCCTGCGCCGGTGGACCTTACGCCGCTGACGCGCTGGCAGATCGTCGACAATCTCCGGCGCAGCCTGCTGCAGCCGGCATTGTTCGCTTTATTGGCCGCAGGACTTCTCGTGTCCTGGGAGTCCGGATTGGGCTTGCTCGTCGTCGCGTTCGCGACGCTCGGCATTCCGATCCTGCGCGCATTGCTTGCTCCGACCCGGCTGCTGCGCCGCCCGCAATCGCTCGTCGCCGCGGCAGCGCAGTCCGGACTGACGCTCCTTACGCTGCCTTACCAATCCGCGCTGCTGCTCGACGCGATTCTGCGCACGCTGTACAGGCTGATCGTCTCGAAGCGCAAGCTGCTGGAATGGGTGACGTCGGACGAGATCGACCGCAGCAATCCGCGCAAGCTGCTCGGCTTCGAGACCGGGCTGGCGCTGACGGTGCTCTTCGCGGCACTCGCCGTTGTCGCTGATTCGCCGCTCCAGCAGGCAGCGGGCATCGCAATGGCGGCAATCTGGGCAGCCGCGCCGGCAGCAGTGCGATTCCTGGACCGTTCGCCCGCGCAAGAGGACGACCGGCTTACTGCCGCCGAGCAGCAGGAGCTGCGGGCATTGGCATTGCAGATCTGGCAATATTATGAGGATTATGCGACGGAAGCCGAGAATTGGCTGCCGCCCGATAACGTGCAGTTCGACCCGGATGTCGGCGTCGCCCATCGTACCTCACCTACGAATATCGGGCTGCTGCTTGCATGTACGGTCGCGGCGCGCGATTTTGGATTCATCGACACGCCAGGCATGATCGAACGGCTCGAACGGACCGTCGACACGATCGAACGGATGGACAAGTGGTCGGGACATCTCTATAACTGGTACGATACCGAGTCGCTGCGCCCGCTGCCTCCCCTATACGTGTCGACCGTCGATTCCGGCAATCTCGTCGGCTATTATATCGCGGCCAAGGAAGGCGTCGCGGAATGGCTGCGCGAGGAATACGAAGAGCGTGCCGGCGCCCCCATCGCTGCTGGCAGCAAGCGGCAATCGAGCGATCGGGCGGGCAAGCACGTCGCTGCCTCATCGACCGCGGGTCCCGGCAAGCTGCGTCCCGTCACGGTCGATATGGAAGCGTCGGCCGAGCTTGCGGAAGGGCGGCAGGACGGTCGCGCCTCGCGAGGCGGCGGCAGGTGGCGCGAACGCGGCAGAGCTGTCATCGAACGGCTCGAGCGGCTGACGAACGAGACGGACTTCCGACCGCTGTTCGATCCCGGGACGAAGCTCTTCAGTCTAGGCTATCATGCCGGTACGGGAGTCAAGGAGGGCATTCTGTATGATCTGCTCGCATCCGAGGCGAGACAAGCCAGCTTCATCGCGATCGCGATGGGACAGGTGCCGGCTTCGCATTGGTTCAAGCTCGGACGCGCCATGACGAAGGTCGGCAAGGATACCGCCCTTGTGTCGTGGTCCGGCACGATGTTCGAATACCTCATGCCTCCGCTCATTATGCGCACCTACAGCGGCACCCTCTGGGACAGCACGTATCGTGCCGTCGTCGCCAGGCAGACGGAATATGCCCGCATGCGCGGCGTGCCGATGGGAATATCGGAATCGGGGTATTACGCGTTCGATTATCAGATGAATTACCAATACCGGGCGTTCGGCGTGCCCGGCCTGGGCTTCAAGCGCGGGCTGGAGCAGGACCTGGTCCTGGCGCCTTATGCCACGCTGATGACGCTGCCGTATGCGCCGGGCGTCGCCCTTCGCGAGCTGCGTCGCATGGAGGAGATGGGGGCCAGAGGCAAGTACGGCTATTATGAAGCGATCGACTGCACGCGCGAGAGGCTGCCGGATAAGCAGGCATCAGCCGTCATCAAGAGCTTCATGGCCCATCATCAAGGGATGAGCCTGCTGACGCTGGGCAATGTACTGCTGCCGCATAAGATGTATGACCGCTTCCATGCGGACAAGCGCGTGAAGTCGGCGGAGCTGCTCCTGCAGGAGCGCATTCCGGAGCGTCCCGCACTCGTGCTGCATGCGGCTTCCGCTCCGATGCGGATGCAGGACCCATCGATCCGGACGGATGCGCCGCTGCGCGAGTTCGATACGCCTCATACGGACTTTCCCGAGACGTGCGTGTTGTCGAACGGGGCGTTCACGACGGTGCTCGACGCGGCAGGCGCCGGCTTCGCCCGTTGGGAGGATCGCGCAGTCACGCGCTGGAGAGAAGACCCGGTAGCGGATCCATGGGGGAGCGGGATCTACATCCGGGATGTCGAACGGGGCGATGTCTGGTCGGCGGCTTATTATCCTGCGGGCCAAGAGGCAGACGAATACGCCGCGCAGTTCTCGCTGGACCGCGTGCGGTACGTTCGCCGCGACGGCGAGCTGCAGACGACGATGGACATATGCGTCTCGACGGAAGCGAATGCGGAGCTGCGCCGGCTGTCGATCTCGAATCGGGGGGATGCGGCACGCGTGCTGGAGATTACGACATACCTGGAGATCGTGCTGGCGCCGCCCGCAGCCGATGACGCCCATCAGGCGTTCAGCAAGCTGTTCGTTCAGACCGAGTACGACAGCGAGCGCGAGGTGCTGCTGGCGCGCAGGAGACCGCGCACGCCGGACGAGGAACCGCTCTGGGCGGTTCATGCGCTGGCGCCGTGCTGCGAGACGCTCGGACCGCTCGAATACGAGACGGATCGTGCCTGCTTCGTGGGCCGCGGGCATTCCTACCGCGACCCGCAGGCGCTCGCGTCGCGGTTGTCGGGTACGGACGGCGCGGTGCTCGACCCCATCTTCGCCGCCAGGCGGAGACTGACGCTGCAGCCGGGCCAGACCGCGGCATTCATCGTGGTGACGGGGGTTGCGGGGACGAGGGAAGAAGCAGTCGAGCTTCCGGGCCGCTTCTGCTCGGATCAGCAGGTCGAACGCGCATTCCAGCTCGCCTGGACGCGCAGCCGCATTGAGCTGCAGCATATGCATCTGCAGACGACGGATGCTTCCGCATACCATATGCTGGCAAGCCGCGTGCTGTATACGCCGCCGATCCAGTCCGCCCGTGCCGAAGGCATCCGGACGAATCGGCTGGGCCAGTCCGGCCTCTGGCCGCTGGGCATATCCGGCGACCTGCCGATCGTCCTGGTACTGGTCCGCGATGCCGCGGAGCTTCCTTCTGCCGCCGTCCTCATTCGCGGTCATGAATATTTGAAGCGCAAGGGCATCGCGTTCGACCTGGTCCTGTTGAACGAGACGCCAGGCGGCTACCAACAGGATCTGCGCGATGCGCTCCAGCGGACGATCGAGCAGACCGTGCAGCAGATGCACGGCAATCGCGCCGGTAGGATCTATACGGTGAATTCGGATCAGCTGGAGGAGGCGCAGCGCGCGCTGCTCCTCGCTTCCGCCCGCTTGACGCTTCGCGCGGACGGACGGAACCTGAAGGCGCAGCTTCGCGCAGCCGGAAGCGGACAGAACGCGGCAGCGCTGCCGCTGGTGCCTTCGGCCTCGGCGATGCGGGCAGAGCATGCCGCTCCGCCGGAGCAAGCGGCTGCGGGCCTGTCGAACCAGGAGCTGGAGCCGCCGCGCGATCTTGTGCTCTGGAACGGTTGGGGAGGATTCACGCCGGACGGCAAGGAATATCGGATACGGCTTCATGCGGGCAAGCATCTGCCGGGACCGTGGTCGAACGTCATGGCGAATCCGAACTTCGGCTGCATGGTGACCGAGCTGGGAACGGGCTATACGTGGTTCCGCAACAGCCGGGAGTTCAAGCTGACGCCGTGGTCGAACGATCCGGTGATGGATCCGCCGGGCGAAGCATGCTACGTGCGCGACGAGTCGACCGGGGAATGGTGGTCGCCGACGCCGTCCCCTTCGCGCGAGAAACCTATTGGAAGCGAGGGGAGCGTGAACGTCTCGCACGGACACGGCTACTCCCGCTTCGAACGCAGCGTGAGTGGAATCGCGCAGCGCATGACGATCTACGTCGCGCGCGAGGACCCGGTCAAGCTAATCGAGCTGAACGTCCGCAACGACTCCGGCCGGACACGGGATTTGTCCGTCACCTATTACGCGGAATGGGTGCTCGGCGTCCGGCGCGACCAGAATGCGCCGTATGTCGTGACCGAATGGGATGCGGAAGCGGGCTGTCTTTTCGCCAGGAATGCGCATCAAGAGACATTCCGTTCGGAGACCGCGTTCTTGCGTCTCTATGCCGGCGAAGGCGCGATTGCCTGGACGGCGGATCGCGGCGAATTCATCGGTCGCAACGGCAGCGCGTCGGAGCCGGCGGCGATGAAGCGGCGTTCCCTGTCCGGCGCTGCAGGCGTACAGGCGAACTCGTGCGGCGCCCTCCAAGGCTGGCTCACGCTGGCGCCCGGAGAAGAGCGGACGCTCTACGTCGCGCTGGGATGCGGCAGCAGCGAAGCCGAAGCGAAGAAGCTGGCGAGGAGCTACGGCGATCCGTCGCGCTGCGCGGAAGCATACACGGAGACGGCGCAATTCTGGTCGTCGCTGCTGGGTCAGATTCAGGTCGCGACGCCAAGCATCGAGACGAACGTGATGCTTAACGGCTGGCTGCTCTACCAAGCGCTGTCCTGCCGGATGTGGGCGCGTTCCGCGTTCTATCAAGCCGGCGGGGCCTATGGTTTCCGCGATCAGCTGCAGGATTCGCTAGCGCTGCTCCACGTTAAGCCTGATCTGACGCGATCGCAAATCCTGCTCCACTGCGAGCATCAATACCGAGAAGGCGACGTGCAGCACTGGTGGCATGCCGAAACCGACCGGGGCATTCGCACGAAGTATTCGGATGACCTGCTATGGCTGCCCTATGCCGTTGCCCGCTACGTAACCCACACGGGCGACGCCTCGGTGCTGCAGGAGAAGCGGCCGTATCTCGTCAGCGAACCGCTTACCGAGGAGGAGCATGAACGTTATGAAGCGACGGTCGTCTCGGACGACGTCGGCACGACGTACGACCATTGCCTGCGCGCCATCGATCGCGCCCTTCGGCTCGGCAAGCACGGACTGCCGCTGATGGGCATCGGCGATTGGAATGACGGCATGAACAGCGTAGGCGACGAAGGGCGAGGCGAGAGCGTGTGGCTCGGCTGGTTCCTGATCACGGTGATGGACGGCTTCGCGCCGATCTGCGAGCGTCAGGGCGATGCCGCAAGAGCGGACGAGCTGCGGCAGAAGAGCCGGGAGCTGGCAGCGGCAATCAACGAGCATGCGTGGGACGGCGAATGGTATCGGCGCGCCTCGACCGATCACGGCACATGGCTCGGCACGACAAGCGCAGCGGAATGCCGGATCGACGCGATCGCGCAGTCGTGGTCCGTCATCTCGGGCGGCGCCCCGCAGGATCGCGCCATGCGCGCCATGCAGTCCTTCGACCGCGAGCTGGTCGACCGGGGCCATGCGTTGGCGAAGCTCTTGACTCCGGCCTTCGATCGGACGGAGCCTACGCCCGGATATATCCAGGGCTATCCGCCAGGCATTCGCGAGAACGGCGGGCAGTATACGCACGGCGTCATCTGGAGCATCGTCGCTTGGGCATTGCTGGGGCAAGGCGATCAGGCCTTCGAGCTGTTCGATATGCTGAATCCGGTGACGCATACCGCATCGCCGGGCGACATTCGCACGTATGTCGGCGAGCCCTACGTCATGGCGGCGGACGTGTATATGTCCGATCCGTATAAGGGGCGCGCAGGCTGGACTTGGTATACCGGGGCATCCGGCTGGATGTACCAAGCCGGGATCGAATGGATTATCGGCTTGCGGCGCGACGGAGACAAGCTGCTGCTGAGACCGAGCATTCCGGCCGACTGGCCGGGCTTCACGGCAGAATATCGATTCGGCCGCAGCGTATACGCGATTACGGTGTCGCGCAGCGCAAAGGCGGATGGCGCATCGCAGGTTACCGTAGACGGCAGAGCGCCGAAGGCTAAGGATGCCGATCCGAGCGCCATGCCTTACGTGAAGCTTGTCGACGACGGGAAGCGGCATGAGGTGCTGCTGACGCTGTAGACGGGCTGAAGTCGAGTATGCTATAAGGGCCGTTACCCGGTGCGGGCGTACCGGGGTAACGGCTCTTCGGCATGCGCGTGTAGCGGCATCGATACCGTTCCGATCCCTTTCGCCGTATAATAGAGTGACAAATCATGCCATACTACGACTAGACGAGGAGCAGCAGCTCAGATAGCCCCTATAATGGACGGTGATGCGTTAGTGGAAGATCTGGACGGTTATGAAATCTATTTGCTGGCCGGCGTTGCGACACGGCCGGGATTCTTCGCGGATTGCGAGGGGCGGTTGACGGAACTGTGCTCCATGCAAGGGTGGACAGGCTCGGACATTCACGTCCTGTATCCTTACGGGGACTACAGCCGAAGTCTTGTTAAGCAGATACTTGAAGTTCGCCGCGATCTGTTCCGGCGGCGCAAACGATTTATCGGAGGATCTGCCGCTGCAGGTGAAGTGCGTACGGCGGCTTCGGGGAAACAAGTCGTATTGATCGGACATAGCGGGGGCGGCGTAGCCGCCTACCATGCGGGCAGATTGCTGCTTGAAGAAGGCGTCGTGCCGGATTGCAGGATCGTGCAGATCGGTTCGCCCCGCGTTCGAATCGCGGATGAGCATAAGGATAAGGTGAGTTATTTTTACGGCGTGAACGGCGAGGGGAAGAAAATCGATCATGTGACGCGTCTCGGCAGCTGGGGCGGGTTCCGCCGGTCTGCTTCGGGCGTCCCGGTATGGGACTCGAATCGCTACGCGCCGGGCCATGTCGATGCTATACCCGTCGTGGGGGGACATGCGGATTATTTTCGCGGATGCGCGCCGTTCGTGCATGAAGACGTCACGAACCTGCAGCGGACGATCGGCTCCGTCTGGCGATGGCTGGGAGACAGCCGGAGCGGAGTCGATCGTCGGCATGCAGCGACAAGCGGACTCTAGCCGGGCGAGGTGCCGGTTCGGCTAGTAACCGGTGTCGTAGTCGACGAGATTGAGCATCTTGTCGGCTCCGCTCTCCAGATAGCGGCTGAGGTTATCGGCGAAGAGCGCGGCGACGCGCGCCTTCAGTTGATCCGTCTGGCCTGCGGTATGCGGCGTCAGGATGACGTTATCGAGCTTCCAGAGCGGATGCTCCGACGGCAGCGGCTCCACCTCGAACACATCAAGTCCGGCTCCAGCAATGGCGCCGGATTGCAGGGCCGCGATCAGCGCATCGGTATCGACGCTGCTGCCTCGGCCTACGTTAATGAACAGGGCGTCGGGCTTCATGCGTGCAAAACGATCCGCGTTGAACAAATGATGCGTGGCTGCGGTGCCAGGCAGGACGTTAATGACGTAATCGCTTATGGCGAGCGTCTCGTCCAGCTGATCCAGCTTGTACATCGCGTCGATTCCCGCTGCTGCTCCTTCCGAGCGCCTTACGCCGAGCGTACGCATGCCGAATGCCTGCGCGAGCTCGCCGATCCGCGAGCCGATCGAGCCCGCGCCGACGATGACGGCAGTCTTGCCGTGCATCTCGGGAAGCGCCGGCGGAGGATTCCACGCAGCGGTTGCTTGGTCACGTACCGCGCGGTGGATGCCGCGCGTCAGGCCGAGCATCAGCGCCAGCGTCGTCTCCGCGACTGGCGCCGGGTGCACGCCGCCTGCATCCGTCAGCAATATCCCTCTGCGGCGAAATTCGTCCAGGGGCAGCTTGTCGACGCCGGCCGACCAGGTCTGCACCCAGCGCAGCTTGGAATCCGGCTTCATGCACTCGCGCGCGGCATCTCCGTTCCAGCCGCACACGATCTCGGCTCTCCGGTAAGTCTCCGGATCGATGTCCGCGGTCCTTCCGTAATGAATCTCCCATTCGGGAGCGATTCGATCAATGGTTTCTTGATGGTCTGCAGTAAATCCATGCAAACAGATCATGGTTCTCGTACTCATTCGCAGGAGTTCCTCCTTCTTGTGATGTCTAAGTTAATGGCTCCGGCCGCCATGTGTCCCATCCATTATAACGCATTCGCTGCCGGATATGCGATGGCGGCGGGGCAGGGCTGCGATGCGCTGTCAACGTAGGACGATGTGCGCGATTAGACGCTCCCGGGGCGCGTGCGGTATAATCTACCTTGATACTAACACGTGTCCCATCATCAGGAGGAATGAGTCGCAATGACAGAGATAGCACTTGATACGCCGCTTGCATGCAAGGGGCTGACGCTGAAGAATCGCATCGTGATGCCGCCGATGTGTCAATATGCCGTCGAGGCGGAGGACGGGACGCCTACCGAATGGCATTACGTGCATTATGTGTCGCGCGCAGTAGGGGGAACGGGGCTGATCATCATCGAGATGACGAACATCGAGCCGCGCGGCCGAATCACGAATCGCTGTCTCGGGCTCTGGTCGGCGGACCAGGTGCCGGCCTATCGGCGTATCATCCAGGAGTGCCAGCGTTACGGCGCGAAGGTCGCGATTCAGATCGCGCATGCAGGCCGTAAGGCCGAGAATGCCCCGGATCTCGTCGGACCGATGGCAGAAGCGTTCGATGCCAGCTACAAGACTCCGCATGAGCTATCGACAAGCGAAGTGCGTGAACTGGTTGCCAAGTACGCCGAATCTGCCCGGCTGGCCGTTGAGGCAGGCGTGGACAGCATCGAGCTGCATGGCGCGCACGGCTACTTGATCCATCAATTCCACTCGCCGTTTTCCAATCGTCGCAGCGATGCATACGGTCAGGATCTCGCGTTGTTCGGAACAGAGGTCATTCGTGCCGTGAAGGCCGTAATCCCGGCCGATATGCCGCTCATGATGCGTCTCTCCGCGATCGAATATGCTGACGGCGGCTACGACCTAGAGCATGCGCTCGAGCTGGGCAGACGCTATAAGGAAGCAGGGGTGGACATGTTCCACGTTTCGACCGGCGGAGAGGGGATGCCCGGCCAGCGGAAGCCCGGGAATTATCCGGGCTTCCAAGTGCCGTATGCCCGCGCGTTCAAGGAGCGGTTCCCGGATAGTCCGGTTATCGCGGTCGGCATGCTGGAGGACCCGAAGGTCGCGCTCGGAGCGCTCGAAGACGGTTCGGCCGATCTGGTAGCCGTTGCGCGCGGCATGCTGCGCAACCCGTACTGGGCGCTGGCGGCGATTCAGGCGACATCCGGACGCCATCGTGATGCCGCGCCTCGTCCGTACGTACCGGCATTCTGGCCGTGAATTTAAGAGATGCGAGAACAGGCGGCAATGTGGTAAACTAGCAGTATATCGCATATTAGGCGGGGTGAATCACATGACAGACCAATCGGAACCGAAGAAAATTTCGCTGGCAGACGCCGTGAAGCAGAAGCTCGCCCAGAAGAAACAGCAGCAAGCCGGCGGCGGCAAGCAGCAGTCGTTCACGCCAGGCGGCGGCAAGCAGCTGAAAGACCAGAACAACTCGAAGAAAACGATGACGACGCGTAAGAAACTGGGCGGATAAGCCCTCTTGATGCCTGCCCGGCTCCGGGCAGGCATCATGCTTATCGGGCTCCAATGAAGAGGCGAGTCGACATCCTCGCCTACGGAACGGAGGTTAATCGCATGGCGGATACGCATACGTACAGCCGGAGGGAAGAGGTCGCGAATGCGATCACCCACGGCATCGGCGCTCTCCTGAGCGTGGCGGCGCTAGTGCTTCTTATTGTATTCGCGGCGCTCAAAGGAACCGCTTCGCATGTCGTAAGCTTCACCATTTATGGAAGCGCCATGCTGCTCCTCTATGTCGCTTCAACGCTCGTGCACAGCTTCCCGGAGGGTAAGCTCAAGAAGCTGTTCGAGATCATGGACCATTCCTGCATCTACGTCTTCATCGCGGGCACCTATACGCCGATCCTGTTCCACATCGTGCAGGGGGCGCTAGGCTGGACGCTGTTCGGCATCGTGTGGGGCATCGCGGCGCTCGGCATCGTATTCAAGTCGTTCTTCGTGTCGAAGTTCCTGTTCACGTCGACGCTGCTCTATATCGCGATGGGGTGGATCATCGTCTTCGCCTGGGGCCCGCTGGTCGATAGGCTTGCGCCGGGGGGACTCGCGCTGCTCATCGTCGGAGGAGTCTTGTACACGGCCGGCACGGCGTTCTACGTATGGCGCAGCTTCCCGTACCATCACGCCGTCTGGCATCTCTTCGTGCTAGCGGGGTCGGTGCTGCATTTCTTCGCGATCCTCTTCTATGTCCTGCCATAGCGCCATAGCATCGTAGCGGCAGCAAAAAGGGCTTCTCGGACAGCGATCATCCGATAACGGACGGCAGCTGGCGAGAAACCCTTTTTCATTCTTCTTTCGGCTTCGGAGCCAGTCCCCGCGCCTTCCATTTGCGGTACAGCTCCAAGCTGTCTTGCAAGTATTCCAATTCATCTACACTAAGACGCTCCCTTAGGAGCGGCGACTGTTCTTGCTCGTTAGCGGGCAACGGGTACAATTCGCGGCCCAGCATATGGTCCAGCGTAACGCCGTACCAATCGGCGAGCTTGACGATCGTCTCGATATCCGGCTCGTTGATATTGTTCTCGTATTGCGAGATCGTCGATTTCGCAACGTTCAAATATGCAGCCACCTGCTCCTGCGTCAGGTTGTTGGCCTTGCGCAGCTTGCGCAGCCGTTCCCCGATCATTGGCAACCCTACCCATCCGAAGTCATCATGATCATTGTACACGGAAACGGCGCAGGAATAGGATCGAACCGACTGCAGTTCACGAATCATGCATTTCGGGTTGTAATACTCGTCATTATTCCCTATAATAGGAAATAAAATTCATGATACGTGAATGTCGAGGGGGATGAGAACGTGTCGTATGTGAACGCTCCGCTGTGGTTCGTCGTCGTCTCGGGTGCCGTATTGCTCGGGCTTATCCTTCATCAGCTTATGAGCCGCAAGGGCGAGCCGATGAAGCAAGAGGATACTGGCAGCAGCGATGAATCGCTGCCATAATAGATTTGAATAGCGTACATATTCGTGTCGGGAAGGCGGAGGTTACATGCTGGAGGCTTGCATTGCTTATTGTCAATCGCTGCGGGGGGCGGTTAAGGATTACCCGTTCGGGCCTTCGCCGCTCGTCATGAAGGTCGAAGGGAAGATGTTCGCGTTGTTCGGCGGAGAGGGAAGCAGCGCTACGGTGTCGCTGAAGTGCGACCCGATCATCGCGGAGAATCTTCGTGAGCAGCATGCGGGAGTCAGGCCCGGCTACCACCTGAACAAGAAGCATTGGAATACGGTGGACCTTGACGGCTCGCTGCCCTTCGAAGAGGTCTGCGACATGATCGAGCATTCGTACCGGCTCGTCTTGGCGAGCCTGCCGAGGCATCGACGGGAGCAATATGCTTAACGCCTGCTAAGAAGGAACGCCGGTGATCTGAAGCATATAGTTCGCCAGCGCGTGATTGTCGCCGATGGATTCCAGCTTATACGATAATTTTTGCCTGCCCTTCACATGCAGGTATAGGTACCAGCGCTTGGAGAGGGGCGATCGGTATAGGATCGGGGGCACATGGGTGACCAGGTCGTAGGCATTCTGCCAGCGATAGGCTTCGGGGATGAGCTTGTTGAAGCGCAGCATGAAGCGCCAATCGCCGACGCGAGGCGCGCCGAATGTGAAGACGGTGGGGACGATTCCGGCGTTAGCGGCAATATCGGGCGCGGCCAGCACGGCCAGGGCGCCGCCGAGACTGTGTCCGGTTACATAAAGCGGCTTATCCTTCGGCAGGGACCATACGGCAGCGAACAGACGGGTACGCAGCGATGCGTAGATAGCCGTGATGCCTTGATGCGTGCGGCCGCCGCCCTGCACGAAGCGGTAGTTGACCTGGCTGGCAATCGCGTCGGTGATCCAATCGAGCGTCGAGGCCGTGCCGCGGAATGCGATTACGGAACAATCGACGGATTCGAGCACGAAGCCGAACGGCTCGCGGACTCCGCCGGCTACGCGGCCTTCGAGCGCCGTCCTCAGCTTGAAGCCCTGCGGGAGCGAGAAGGCGCCGGTCGCGGCATTCTTGAATTGAACGTAGGTCTGTTCGCAGATCGTGCCCATTAAGCATACGCGCTTCGCGAACTGCTCCTGCTTGATTCCGCTGCCTTCCATGACGCCGTCTCCTCCGTTCCGCTGCCGATTAGGGATGGGCATAGGCGAATGCCGCCTGTCTGCTATCCTATGCGGGAAAGTTCCCGGTTGTTCCTGGATGGATGACAAGATGCAATAGTTTTTAGGCACAATTGGAGAGTTGGATTGGCTGCTCGTTTCTTTTACAATTTATGAGATACTATAGAAGCGCTGGCAATGAACACGCTTCTATACGGATATGGATCGACGACAATCTATTCAAGGGAGCGATTTGAGTTGGCAATCGTGCAATTTCCGAAAGGCTTCGTATGGGGGGCAGCAACGGCCGCGTTTCAAGTAGAGGGCGCTTATCGAGAGGACGGCCGAGGCTTGTCCATCTGGGATACGTTCTGCCGCGTGCCGGGCAAAGTATTCGAAGGAGATAACGGCGACGAGGCTTGCGATATGTATCACCTCTATCCCGAAGACGCGAAGCGGATGAAGGATATGGGCATCACGTCATACCGCTTCTCGATCGCATGGCCGCGCATTATTCCGGATGGCTCCGGCGCGGTTAACGAGAAGGGCTTGCAATTCTACCATAACCTGATCGACGAGCTGCTGAAGAACGGCATCGAGCCGATGGTTACGCTGTATCACTGGGATCTGCCGCAGTCGCTGCAGGATCAAGGCGGCTGGGGCAATCGCGCGACGATCGACCATTTTGTCCGCTACGCGGAGACGGTATTCCAATCGCTTAACGGCAAGGTGAAGCTGTGGGCGACTTTCAACGAGCCTTGGTGCATCTCGTTCCTGTCGAACTATATCGGCGCGCACGCACCTGGCCTTCGCGACCTGCAGACGGCGATCGATGTCGCGCACAACGTCATGGTCGCGCACGGGAAGACGGTCCGCAGATTCCGGGAGCTCGGCATCCAAGGCGGGATCGGCATGGCACCGAACACGGAATGGGCAGAGCCGTTCACCCAGACCGAAGCGGATATCGAGGCGGCATGGCGGAGAAGGGGATACCTGAACGAGTGGTTCCTCCGGCCGGTCATGACCGGCAAATATCCCGAGCGGCTGGTCGAATGGTTCAAGAAGATCGGCGGCGCGGAGCCGAAGATCGAACCGGGCGATATGGAGCTGATCGGTTCGAAGATCGATTTTCTCGGCATCAACTACTATACGGGCAGCATCGGCCGCTACAACGCGGACGGCGGAGACGAGTTCCATTACGAGGAAGTGCCGATGGGCTGGGACAAGACCGATATCGGCTGGAACATCTACCCGCAGGGCTTGTACAATGTGCTCACTTACATCAAGGAAGAGTTCGGCGATATCCCGATCTATATTACGGAGAACGGCGCCTGCTACAATGACGTTCCCGGTGCGGACGGTCAGGTTCATGACGCTGGACGCGTCGAGTATTTGAAGAAGCATGTGCTGCAAGTGAATCGCGCGATCGAATCCGGCGTGAACGTCCAAGGCTACTATTGCTGGTCGCTGATGGACAACTTCGAGTGGGCATTCGGCTACTCGATGCGCTTCGGCATGATCTACGTGGATTACGAGACACAGGAACGAATTCCGAAGGACAGTTACCGCTGGTATCGCAAGCTAGCGCGCAACAATTATATCGAGGTCTAACAAGGGAAGCTCCGGCCGTCAACGGCTGGAGCTTCTTCTGCTTCTTCTGATTCATGACACTGCCGAGGGGGTAACTAGCTAACAGTGCTTGTATGGGTTGTTCAAAAAGTCCACTTGTGATCGCGAAGCATCTCGAGAAGTGTATTCAACGTCGAATCTTGAACGCTGGCGAACTTTCAAGCATATGCTTCCGATGTGCGTTTCCTCCGGAAACGCTGGAGCTCCTCAATTTCTACCCTCGTCCAACCTTAGCATATGCTTCCGATGCTGTGTTTCCTTGGGAAACACTCGAGGCGCTGACAATCGGCCTTTATGAACACGCACTACTATCCCGATCGACGACGGTTGACAGTGCCGCATCGGTTGGACGATGATAAGCGATAGGCAATCGAAACAAGCTTCAAGATCGGCTGCGCGTCCGCGCGGGCTGCTAGGAGATGAAACATGCGTATTCTAATCGTAGACGACAACCCGATGAACGTGACGGTCGTCCAGGAGATGCTGAAGCGAGCCGGTTATTGGG
>JAEZCJ010000049.1 GCA_023433615.1 Bacillota bacterium
GCCTATTCTATTCCGAATGGATCCGGAGAAGGCTCATCATCTCGTCATAGACGGGCTGCACACGGCGTCCAAGGTGCCGGGCATTCTGCCGCTCATGCGCGGCATGTACGGCGTGGATGCGCCGCCAACGCTAGCCACGGAGCTGTTCGGGCTGCGATTCCGCCACCCGATCGGGCTTGCCGCGGGGCTGGACAAGAATGCGAAAGCCGTGAACGGCTTCGCCGGCGTCGGGTTCGCATTCATGGAAGTGGGAACGGTGACCCCGAAGGGCCAGCCGGGGAATGAGCTGCCCCGCCTCTTCAGGCTGCCGTCCGACGAAGCGCTGATCAATCGGATGGGCTTCAACAATGAAGGCGTCGCCGCAATGGCCGAGCGTCTCGCGAAGACTAAGCCGCATGGCATGCCGATCGCCGTCAATATCGGGAAGAATAAGCTGACGCCGAACGAATCGGCTCACGAAGATTACCGTGCCTGTCTGCAAGCCCTCTATTCCTACGGCGACTTCTTCGTCGTCAATATCAGCTCGCCGAATACGCCGGACCTGCGCAGCCTGCAGCATGGCGACGAGCTGCGCAAGCTCCTGCAGGAAGTCAAGGCCGAGCTAGCGGAGCAGGCCCGCATACATGGCGGGAGCAAGCCGAAGCCGGTGCTGGTCAAGATCGCGCCGGATATGACCGACGAACAGCTTGAGCTGACGGTCGCGACGATTGCCGATAGCCAAGTAGACGGCATCATCGCCACGAATACGACGATCTCTCGCGACGGCTTGTCGCACGCGAATGCGGGCGAGACGGGAGGCTTGAGCGGAGCGCCCCTGAAGCAGCGCTCTACCGAAGTGATCCGTGCCGTGTACAAGCAGACGCAAGGCAGATTGCCGATCATCGGCTCCGGCGGCATCTTCTCGGCACGAGACGCATACGATAAGATTCGCGCCGGTGCTTCGCTCGTCGAGATTTATACCGCGTTAATCTACGATGGACCGGGAATCGTACGCAAGATTGCGGGCGGCTTGGCCTTGCTGCTGCAGCAGGACGGCTTCCGCAGCGTGCAAGAAGCTGTCGGGGCGGATCATCACACGTAACAGTCAGGAGGCGGCGACATGGATGGTCGTGATTGGAATTTGTTCTTAATCCCTTACGATCAGGCTGTGGAGGAACTGAAGGTCAAATTCAAGACGCTGCGGAGCGAACTGAAGACCAGGGAATCCTATGCGCCGATCGAGTTCGTAACCGGCCGCGTGAAGCGCATCTCGAGCATCTTGGAGAAGGCGAAGCGGCTGAATGTCCCGATGGACCGGATTGAGACGGGCATCGAGGATATTGCGGGCATACGCATTATGTGCCAATTCGTCGAAGATATTCATACGGTAGCCGCATCCATACGGACGCGCAAGGATCTGACGCTCGTCTACGAGAAGGACTATATTACGAACTACAAAGACAGCGGATATCGAAGCTTCCATATGATCGTCGAATATCCCGTTCAGACAGCCCTTGGCCTTAAGAAGGTGCTGGCCGAGGTGCAGATTCGGACGCTCGCCATGAACTTCTGGGCGACGATCGAGCACTCGCTCAATTACAAGTACAAAGAGAGTCTTCCCGAGGATGTCCGTGCCCGGCTCAAAAAGGCCGCGGAAGCAGCCTTCCTGCTCGATACCGAGATGTCCAGCATCCGTCAGGAAATATTGGATGCGCAGCGCGGCTTCGAGCAGAGCTCGAATGTCATCTCGAAGGTATTGTCCGGCATCCAGGATCTCTACTTCTTCCATAGGGTTCGCGAGGCTGTGCAGTACCAATTGAAATTCAACGAGCTGTGGGAGCAGGAAGACGTATTCGGCATCAAGCAATTGTCGGAGGATATTCAAGCCTCAATCGCCAAGGCGAAGAAGAACGGGCAGGTCTAGATGGTCTACGACGAGAAGTTCGTGCATTTTGTCGTCCTCTTCAATTATGACCGCGACTATTTCGAATGCCATGAGGTAATGGAGGAGCTGTGGCTCGAGGAAGGCCGGAATCGCTTCTATCAGGGTCTCCTGCAAGCGGCGGTCGGGCTGCACCATTGGCATAATGATAACGTAACCGGTGCCGTTAAGCTATTTACGGCTGCCCTAGAGAAGCTGGAGCCGGCCGGCGACATCGAGCACGGGCTGGATCTGAAGGCGCTCAAGGCGGATGCGCGGCATGCGCTGGACACGCTTCGGCGGGCGCTCGCAGACGGAAGCGGGCCTCCTGCCTTCCAGTCATTCGATATCCGCGTCTTGGATGCCGAGTTGGAGCGCCAGGTCGGCTTGCTGGCAGCTATCCCGTTCGAAGAGCGAATGCATTCGGGCAAATAGCGGAGAAAAGAAGCCCCCTGACAGCCGCTAGCAAGCGGATCAGGGGGCTTCAAGTGTCGGTATGTTACAGGCCGGCCGGCTTGAATTTCGCGTCGACCGCGGCACGAATCTCGTCCGCGCTCTTGCCTTCCTTAGCGAGCTTGATTACTTCTTCAAGCTCCATCTTGCAGATGCCGCAATTCGCGCTGTGGTCGGTCCACTCGATGCCGTCCTCATTCTTGGAGGCAACATAACAGCGGTAGAGCGAATCATGCGGGCGGGATGCCGTCATGCACCCGCAATAGCAGTTCAACTGCCGGAGAATATCTTCATGCGCACCAACGGCCGCGTACAGCTCGGAGGTGTGGTCGGTGTAGTCGGCGAGGAAGGACGGCAGTGCCTTATAGCTGGCTGTCGTCTCGTATCGCTCGTCATCCGTATCCATGCCGGCGTGTCCGGCGTGATCGCCGCCGCTGTCGCCGCCCTTGCCGCATCCCGCCAGCAGAATGAGGCCCATGACGACGAGGATGAATCCGCCGATCAGCCAATCGGTACGTCTTTTGCCTTGAGCGGTTGCGGATGGAGGCAAGGAATGACGGTTCATCATGATGCGTCAGCCTCAGCCTTCGGATTCTGCAGGAACGCGCGAATCTCGGCTGCGGTAAAGCCGGTTCCGCCGCCGCCCTCGGGCTGCATGCCGCCAACCTTGCGAGCGATTTCTTGTCCGCCTTCGAAGTAAGAGAGCGTCGGAGTGTATTCGATATTGTACTTCCGGTAGTATTCCGTGAATTCGATGAGATTGAACTGCGGGACATTCATCCCGAGCTCGTCGATGATCGGGTTCAATTGCGGCGTAGTGGCGCGGCAGTGCTCGCAATTGGAAGCGAAGAAGTAGACGAAGGTCGGTTCGCCGCTCTTGACGATGCTGTCCAGCTCCTTGGGCAGTATAATATTCTGGTAGTTCGGATCGTCAAGGATTTCTTTGGTGGCGGCATTCAGCTGCGAGACCGGCTTATCGTACAGCTCGTTCTTGCTCTGCTGGTTCAGGATGAATATGAGTCCGAACAATACGACGACGATAGCGGCATAGATATACATTTTTTTCATGCTTGACGGTGTACCCCCAATAAGTGAATAATTTGAATGATTCTATTATAGAGGTTGTTCAAAAAGCCCGCTTGTGATCGCGATGCATATCGAGATGTACCTCGACGTTGAATCTTGAACGCTGGGCGAGAGTGAAGCGCATGCTTCCGATGCAGTGTTTCCTTCGGAAACACTGCCGCGCAGTTAACCGGTCTTCTGAACGCTCATCTAATAGTGAATCATCTCTATTATACATGAAGTAAGCTGCTATAGAAAATTGCGAATATGTGAAAACTGTGAACCACGAAAGCGAGCTGCCCGATGATCCTATCACGACTGCCCCAGCCATTCTTGGATAAAATGAAGCTGCTGCTGGGCGACGAGTACGATGCTTGGCTGGCCTCTTACGAAGTAGAGCGCTGGTACGGTTTGCGCGTAAATACGCTGAAGGTCAGCGCTGACGATTACTTGGCGATGACGCCTTGGGCTGCGCGACTGACCCCTATACCATGGGCTGCGTCTGCCTTCTATTACGACCAGGAAGCTCGGCCAGGCAAGCATGCCCACTATCATGCGGGCTTGTATTACATGCAAGAGCCGAGCGCGATGGTGCCGGCGGAGCTGCTCGACGTGCAGCCGGGCCACCGCGTGCTCGATCTGTGCGCGGCGCCGGGAGGGAAGTCGACTCAGCTGGCGGCCAAGCTGCAAGGCGATGGAATGCTCGTCGCCAACGATAATGCAGGCGAGCGCACGAAAGCGCTGGCCCGCAACATCGAGCTGGCCGGCATCCGCAACGCGATCGTCCTGAACGAGGAACCTGCTGCGCTTGCGTCACGATTCCCGTCGTACTTCGACCGCGTGCTCGTCGATGCGCCATGCTCCGGAGAAGGGATGTTCCGCAAGGATGAATCGATGATCGACCAGTGGGCGAAGCATTCCGTGCAGCGCTGCGCCTCCATGCAGCGCGACATTCTGAGGCATGCGGCGGAGATGGTCGCGCCAGGCGGCATGCTAGTCTATTCCACTTGCACGTTCTCTCCGGAGGAGAATGAAGCGCAGATCGCGGAACTGCTGGCCGCAAGGCCGGATTATGCCGTGGTACCGATCGAACCGGCGCACGGGTGGTCGGCGGGCTTGCCGGCGGGGAATGATACGCTGGCAGGCACCGTAAGGCTGTGGCCGCACCGGATCCAAGGCGAAGGCCACTACGCGGCGGTGCTGCGCCGTGAAGCGGCGACGGCGGTCGCCAGTCCGCCGCAACGATCCTATGAGGCGGCCGCAGGAGATAAGGCGCTTGCTGCCGGCCGTGTACCTCATAATCGCGTTGCCGATAAGGGGAAGCGGCATGAACGGCCGCAAAAACGGGAGGGCGGCGAGCGTAGAGGCGGAGGAGCTTCCGCACCGGAGGGCGCCGAGGCGATCGCGATGTGGCGCAAATATGCCGCAGATGCGATACCCGGCGCCGAGGAGTGGCGCGGGGTGCTGCTGGCCTTCGGCTCGCGCGTCTATCTGCAGCCGGCAGGCGTTCCTTCGCTGGATGGGCTGCGCGTCGTTCGTGCGGGCTGGTATCTCGGCGAGGCATGCGCGAATCGGTTCGAGCCGTCCCAGCCCCTGGCAATGGGGCTGGCGAAGGGCGACACGGTACGAGCGCTGAATCTTGCCGGCGATAGCGACGAGGTAGCCAAATATTTGCGGGGCGAGACGCTTGCAGTAGAGGAAGAGCGAATCGAGATGCGGTCTGCGGCAGGGACGGTCCCTCGCAAAGGGATCGTGCTCGTCTGCGCAGACGGATATCCGATCGGCTGGGGCCGATGGGATGACGGGATGCTGAAGAATGGGTTGGCACCAGGATGGAGGCGAATCTGATGGCGAGTAAGCTGAGGCTGGACAAGCTGTTGTCCCATATGGGCTACGGGACGCGCAGCGAGATCAAGAGAGCTGTGAAGCAAGGCGTCGTGACCGTCGACGGCGTGCGTGCGAAGGATTCCGGCATGCAGATCGACCCGGATGCGCAAGCCGTCGAATGGGAAGGCGAGAGGGTCGTCTACCGCGAGGTCATCTACCTGATGTTGAACAAGCCGCAAGGCGTCATCTCGGCGACGGAGGATGCGCGCGAACGTACGGTGCTCGACCTGCTCGATGCGAATGACCGCGTGTTGAACCCTTTTCCCGTAGGGCGCCTCGATAAAGATACGGAAGGGCTGCTGCTCCTCACGAATGACGGCAAGCTGGCGCATGACCTGCTGTCGCCGCGCAAGCATGTGGATAAGACGTATGAAGCGATCGTGCGCGGACAGGTCGGGGAGACGGACCGGCTGGCATTCCTGGCTGGGGTCGAGCTCGATGACGGCTATGTCACGATGCCTGCCGCGCTGACCGTATTGAACGTCGAGACAGCGGAAGGTCAACCGCCGCAATCGACGATCCGGCTGACGATTCAAGAAGGCAAGTTCCACCAGGTGAAGCGCATGTTCGAGGCCGTCGGCCATAAGGTGACGTATCTGAAACGGGTGTCGATGGGAACGCTGCAGCTGGATCCGGGGCTTGCGCTTGGCGAATATCGGGAGTTGACCGCCGAAGAGCTGGAGCAGCTTCAGGAGAGGAAGGGAAGCGAATGATTCGACGTTACGATATGATCGCGCTCGATGTCGACGGGACGCTGCTGAATGAGCAGCATGTGCTTACGCAAAGTACGCGGAAGGCCGTTAGGCAAGCGGCCGAGGGCGGCGCCGAGATCGTGCTCTGCACGGGGAGAGGCCCGTCGAACACCTTCCCGGTGCTCGAGGATTTGGGTCTAACCGGCGTGATCATTACGCATAACGGCTCCGCCACGGTGGATGCCGCGAAGAAGGAGCTGCTGCATCATTACCCGATGGAAGCTTCGCTGCTGGCGCCGTATATCGCGTATTGCCGGCAGAATGGCGTTCACTATGACGTCAATACGCCGTTCGACCTCTATATCGAGAGCGCAGCGCGGGAGGCGGAGGCGATGTACGCGAATTACCGGATCACGCCGATCAAGCGTGCAGCCGATGATCGGCTGCCTGAGGGATTAGTGAAGCTGACCGTATTCGGCGAGATGGCCGTCATGGATAAGGTTCAGGCCGAATGGGAAGCTTGGCCGCCTGGACTGCAGCGGATTCGCAGCGGCGACTTCTTCATCGACGTGCAGCATGCCGAGGCGAGCAAAGGCCGTGCGCTGGAGCAATATGCAGCGCTGCGCGGCGTGGATCGGAGTCGAGTGCTCGCGATCGGCAATTATTATAATGATGTCGGCATGTTGGAATATGCGGGACTCGGCATCGCGATGGACAATTCGCCTGACGCGGTAAAATCGTCGGCCGATGCCGTTACGCTGTCCAATGACGAGGACGGGGTAGCCGCCGCGCTGCATGCGTACTTATGGAACGAATAGCGGACAGCAAGAAGCGCCAAGGGGTCAGCGAGCCCCATGGCGCGT
>JAEZCJ010000124.1 GCA_023433615.1 Bacillota bacterium
ATACAATAGAATGGTTATGCGCTTTGACCTGCGCCTAATCGAAATCGTAGCGCTGCTCCTTGAAAGGGTCGCCATACATGTGATAGCCGTTCCGCTCCCAGAAGCCGGGCTTGTCGGCAGCCATGAATTCGATGCCCCGCAGCCATTTGGCGCTCTTCCAGAAGTAGAGATGCGGCACAACCATTCTGACCGGATAACCATGCTCGGGCCTCAGCAGCTCGCCGTTGTGGCGGATGCCGAGGAAGGAGGTCTCCTGCAGGAAGTCCTCCAACGGTAGATTCGTGGTCCATCCATGCTCCGCATGCAGCATTACGTAACGCGCTTCCGACTTCAGCTTCACGCGCTCCATGATCGTCGAGACGGCCACCCCTTCCCACGTATTATCAAGCTTCGACCACGTCGTTACGCAGTGGATGTCGTTCTGGAATTCTTGCATCGGCAGCTTCATGAACTCGCTGTAACCGATCTCCGCTTCTTCGTCCACCAAGCCGAACAGCCGCAAATTCCATTTGCTCATGTCCCGATAGTAGGGCACTTCGCCGTGATGCAGCACCGGGAATCCCTCCGTTACGCGCTGTCCCGGCGGCACCCGATCTTGCTTCGTCGTCATCGTCTATCGCTCCTCTCTTCGTCTGGCTTGCCGATTGGATGCTGCGAGGATGAACGGGCCGACTCCTACGGCAAGCGCGATCATCCCGAGCCCTGTGTAAAAGGATACCCCATAGCGCATCAGCCATCCAGACCCGCCCTCGATTGTCTCGTAAATCGCTCCGCCGATCAGCGGCCCGATGAACCCCGTTACCCCGGTTAACGCGGCGAATAGCCCGATATACATCGGCCGGTCCGCCTTCGGCGTGTCGCCGATAATGAAATTGAAGTTCAGCAGGTTGTATCCGCCCTGACCGATGCCAAGCGCGATGTGCACGAGCACAAGCACGACCATGACCGGCAGGAATTCCATCCCGATCCAGAGCAGGCACGACAACGCTAGTATCGGCAGACTCCATAACAGCAATGTGATGGTACGATACCGCGCATTCAGGTTCCCCCAGAAGTAGTAGCTGATCATCATGACGATCATCTGCACCGTCGTCACGACGGTCAGCTGCGTATAGCTGACGTCCAGCACCTCCAGCATGACGAACGAGAACAACGGCACCGCAATGTTCTGCAGCAGAATGAACAACGCGATGAACGAGGTCGCCATCATGAACGACCGATCTCTGACCGGACGCAGCAGTTGGCTGACGCCGCTCTTCTCCGAAGACTTCTCGAACGGAGGGTTCGGATACTTGAACAGCTCGAACGCGTTCCATAGCGTGCAGACGGCCGCGATGCCGTACAGGATGACGAAGCCTGCGCGCTGGGAGGCTGCCTGCTCCAGAATCTGTCCGCCTAGCAGTAGCGTAATGCTCGCGAATGCCCAATGAATCGTATTGCGAATGCCAAAATAGCGTCCTCTCACTTGTGCCGGCACCATATCGGAGACGAGCGATGCCCACACGACGCCGCCGAAGGAGGCGTTCATGAACGAAATTAGGAACATAACGATGAAGACAGGAACCTGATACGCGTCCGGCAGGACGAAGGGAATGACGCCGGTGAGCACCCACATCGTGCGATGCACGATGCTGGCCAAGGCCATCCATAGCTTGCGGTTCTCCATCCGCTGCATGATGAATGCCGCGGCGAGCTGAAGGATATTCGCTAGCGGCGGCACGGCAAGCACGAAGCCGATCGCTTGCGAACTCGCGTTCAGATAGAGCAGATAGGCGGTCAGAATCGGACCGCCTAGAATATTGCCGATAATGGTGGCAGGGATGCCCTCCAGAACGGCTGTCTGCAGCCCAATGCGCTGCTTCGAGCCGCTCTTGCGAAGCCGAAATGGCTTCAGATGATGCATGAATGGCATGATGATGCTCCTTCTTAGATGGTTGTTCCGCTAATGCCAATCCGTTTATTGCTGCTGCAGCGCGAATTCGGCCAAGGTGCGCGTCATGACGCCGGTCGCGCCTTTCGGCTCCCAATGCCGATCCTTGTACAGCCACGCGGTTCCGCCGATATCCAGATGAATCCACGGCAGCTCCTCTGCGAACGAGCCGATGAACAGGCCGCCCGTTATCGTGCCGGCATACCGCCCGCCGCTATTCTTCAGATCAGCGGCATCGCTCTCGATCTGCTTTTTATATTCCGGGAATGCCGGCAGCGGCCAGATCCGTTCGCCGGTGCGTTTGCCGACGAGAATAAGCTCTTGAAGGAACGTCTCTTCATTCGTGAGTGCGCCGGTCGCAACGTCCCCCAGCGCAACCATGACGGCGCCTGTCAGCGTGGCAACGTCAATCAGCCGCGTTGCGCCGCGCCGGATGGCCGTCGTCAAGCCGTCAGCTAGGACGAGTCGGCCCTCAGCATCCGTATTGACGACCTCTACCGTCTGGCCGTTCATCGTCGTCAATACATCGCCTGGCTTCAGTGCCTGGCCGGAAGGCATATTCTCGGCCGCCGGAATGACCGCAACCACATTCACGGCTGGCTTCAGCTCCGCAATGATCTGCATCGCGCCGAGCACCGCGGCCGCGCCTGCCATATCCGAGATCATCTCTTCCATGCCGTCTGCGCGCTTCAACGAGATGCCGCCCGTGTCGAATGTGATACCCTTGCCGATCAGGCCGAGCTTCTCGTCGGAGCCGGGAGCACCGTCATAATGCAGCACAATCATGCGGGGCGGATTCGCGCTTCCCTGTCCTACGCCCAACAGCCCGCCCATCCCCTGTTCGGCTGCCGTCCATTCGTCGATGACCTCGATCTCCAGCCCGACACGATCGGCCATCGCTTCGGCTTCCATCGCGAGCATCTCCGGCGTCAGCATATTGCCCGGCAGATTCGTCAAGCGCCGCGCGAATGCCGT
>JAEZCJ010000131.1 GCA_023433615.1 Bacillota bacterium
CCTAATCTTAGAGGAAGCTTGTCGAATTACTTGCGAACCTCGCGCGGACTGAACTGTTCGCCCGAGCAGATCATCGTCGGTACAGGCATTTCGCAGAGCATCCATCTTCTCTCGCAGCTGCTGGGCACCTCCGGTTCGGTCGCGTTCGAGGAAGGAGGGATTGCGCAGGTGCGGGATATTTTCGATCGGAACGGCTTCCACATCGTCGATGCCCCCCTTGACGACCCGGAATCCGTTGCCTCTGCATTCAAGAAACACGACGTCCATACCGTCTACGTTACGCCATCCCATCGCCGCTCCGGCCTCCCGATGCCATACGCGATGAGGGTCAACCTGCTGCGGTGGGCGGGCGCCGAGGATCATCGCTATATAATCGAAGACGACTATGACGGAGAGTTCCGCTATTCGGGACGGACGATCCCATCCCTGCAAGGCATGGATGCCAATGGTGTCGTGATCTACATCGGAACATTCTCGAAATCAATCAGCCCCGCGCTGCGGATGAACTACCTGGTGCTCCCCGAATCGCTTATCGACAAGCTCCAAGCGAGTATGCATCTTATTGCCTGCCCATCGCGGATCGAGCAGACGGCCATGCATTGGTTCATGGAACGCGGGCACTGGTATAAGCAGATTCGTCGCATGCGGAATCTCTATCGGCGAAAGCGCGAAGCGCTGATACGCTCCATCGAGCACCATCTCGATCCGCATGTGTCGATCGAAGGCGACAAGGCCGGCTTACATCTGGAGTTGACCGTAAGAACCGATCGCTCGGCGGATGAGCTGCGTGACCTGGCGGAACGATACGGCGTGCGGATCTACGTCTCGGCGAGTGCCGCAAGTCCAGGCAGCCTCTCGCATCCGAGAGTCTACCTGGGCTACGGCGGCATCCGAAGCGCGGAAATGGAGCGAGGAATCGAACTGCTCAAGCAAGCTTGGGCTGCCGTGCTGGAAAGAACCTGATCGTCTACAGACGTGAACCTCCGCTCGCATCGATCAGTTGCCCCGTCACCCACCGGCTGTCGGAAGAGGCGAGGAACGCCGCAACATCGGCAACTTCCTCCGGCTGACCCCATCTGCCGAACGCGGATAATCCCGCGACGAACTGACGGCCGTTCGGGTCATCCAGCGTCGCTTCGTTCATGGCTGTCTCGATAACGCCCGGCAGAATGGCATTGACCGTAATGTTCCGCCCGCCGAGCCGCTGTGCCAGAACTTGCGTAAGTGTGTTCACAGCCCCCTTCGATATGCTGTAGCCTAGCAGGCTCGGCATTGCGAATCTCGTGACGGCCGACGATAGATTAATGATTCGGCCGCCATCCCTCATGCGTGGAAGCCCTTGTTGGATCATGAACAACGGCGCTTGGACATGAATATTCAGCACTTCGCTGAGCGATGCTTCCGTTGTTTCTTCGATTGCAAGCATCTGACCGATGCCGGCATTATTCACGAGGATATCGAAGTATGCAGTGCCAGCTGGATGTACAAGTGCTTCATCCAGTGCGGCATAACAAGCGTGAACACCGCTAACCGACCGAAGATCCGCCTGAATCGTGAAGGCTTCGCCGCCATTCTGTCGGATATCACCGACTACTTCATCCGCCTGCCGATGGCTGCTCCCATAATGGACCGCGACAGCGGCTCCATCCTTCGCCAATCGCAATGCAATTGCCCTTCCAATCCCCCGGCTTGCTCCGGTCACTAACGCGACCTTACCTTGCAGCTTACGCATTCGTACCACTCCTAAGACGGATAATTGATCTTGCCATCTAGTTGTACCATGGAGCGAGTTACGAAATGTTGCCCTCCTATTCCGATCCACAGCAGGAAATCCCGCCCAATTGCAGAATAACTGTTGAAGTTCAAGTGAAGAATGGAGACGACAGCATGGACCCCCGCATACAAGCGATGTTAACCGAAGATTTGCTGGATGCTGCCTGCTCCAGCTATGGTCTCGAGAAGAACGAATTGACCCTCATCGGCGGCTATCAGAATTTCATTTTCGGCTATGAACGCGGATCGCGTTCGTACATCCTTCGCCTGACCCCGGGCACGCTTCGTACGCCTGAGCTGATCGATGCAGAGCTCGAATGGATTCGTGATCTGTCACGCCATGGCGTTCCCGTATCTCGACCCGTGACGTCAGCGGAAGGGCGAATGTCGACGATCATTCGCAATGAACAGCTCACCCTCACCGCAGTCTCGTTCGAACGTGCGCCAGGCAGGCGTATGCAGTACCCTGAATGCCTGAATGATGCACGGTTGATCGAGCGATGCGGCAGGTTGACCGGTCAGATGCATCGCTTATCGAACGACTACAGGCCCCTGAAGCGACGGCATGATTGGCATCAGAATGACTACTTGGTCAATGCGATAAGGTTCATTCCATCCGATCAACAATCGGTACATGAACAAATCAAGAAGCTCCTGCACGAGGTCGATCAATTGCAACGAGACGACGAATGTTATGGACTGATCCATGGTGACATTAACATTGGCAATTTCATGGTGGACGAGCATGGCGCGCTCACGCTGTTCGATTTTGACGAGAGTCAGTACAGTTGGTATGTCGAAGACATTGCGGTTCAGCTCTATTACATGGTCTATGTATTCGGCGACGACGCATTGAAGGAACGCAAAAAGCAATGCGACTTCTTCATGGAGCATTTCATGCGGGGCTATCGGGACGAAACAGCAATCTCGGACGAATGGTTGAAGAGGCTCCCGCTGTTCCTGCGGCTTCGGGAGGTCATCGTCTATGCCGGCATGCATCGCAGCTATGACATGACGAAGCTGGACGATTGGACCCGCGATTACCTTGCGTACAGCAGATCGCGGATTGAGCAAGGGTTATCGATTGTGGAATGCAATTACGAATGATGGAGGTGCTCGAGCGTGGCAATCGAGATCGTATTGGAAGAGGAGCAGTTCACCTTGATGGAGGATGGGCAAGAGGTCGGACGCATAACGTTCGTACCGCAAGCTCCCGGCACGTTAATCGCCGATTATATTTTCCTCGAAGATCGGCTGCGCGGCCAGGGGTATGCCGAGCAATTGGTGCAGCGGATCGTCGAGCATGCCAGAGAGAACGGCCAGAAGATCGTCCCGACCTGCCCCTACGTATACGCGCAATTCCGGAGGAACGCTTCGTACCATGATGTGTGGAAAAAGTGATTGCTGAGAGGGCTGCCGATATGTACAGTGGATATCGACGCCCTCCTGTCAGCCGCTATAGTCTGCGATTCCGTTTCTCATCCAAGTAGATATCCAATGCTTGGATACCGCGAATCATCAGCTTGATGAACAAGTACAGCGCATAGAGTCCCATCAGCAAGAACAGCCCATAGATGATGAACATGACTGCAGGCACCAGCCCGAACAACCCGAAAGAACCTTCCATTTATTATTCCCCCCTTCCGTCCTGAGGGATATCGCTTCCCGTCCCCCAGCCTGATCGTGCCTCTTCCGGAAGCAGCTCGTATCGCGTGAATGTCTTCAACGTGATGGTCTCGCCCTTGGCGCCGATCCCGGATACCGTCAACGTGCCTCCCGCATTCGCAGGGACCCAAGCATACCAAGATCGCTGCCCGTCCCACGGCACGGATAACGGCTTCACGATCGTCTCGAAGGCTTCGCCGTCCGTTACGCGCACTTGCCGAATGTTCGAGTCGTTAACCACCCCGTATACCATCGGGAATGGCGTGCGAGGACTGCCGTTCGTAGGCGGAAAATATTCCACGTATACCCCATCCGGGTCAGCGCCGATACTGCCGCTCGATCCGCCGCCCCATACCCATCGCCAGCCGTCCCAAGTATAGCGGACATACTCGGCTTGGATATCGAAGCCGTCTGACTCGTGAAATTTGCGGTACAAGACGAGAACGCCGTCATGGAGAGGTTCGATATGGATAATCCGCAATCGGTCCCCTGAGCCTCGCTGCTCCATGATCGCAGTCTGAACCGCATAGGACTCCGTCGAGAATTGGGCGGCAGCACGCATGATCTTCCGATCGCGATATTCATCCGCCAGCAGCGCGCCTATCCACCCGACGGCTGCTGCAGCAATCGTTGCCGCGACGAACCGGAGCAGCCTCCCCCTACTAAGTCTCCATATCCGAATCCGTATCACCTCCAATTAGATCTTCGTTGGAGCCTTCGATTCTGGTTAGGAGCACATCTTGGAAGTACGCCAGCTCGTTGTCTTGAGGCTGTTCCGGGCGAAGGTTCTCGATCTCGAATAGGGTGCCGATCCCATCGACCGTATCCAGATGGTATTCCAACCCGCCCAGCCGCCACACTTCTCTCACCTTCCGAACGCGGATTGCCTCCCCGAATATCGCGTTGAATATCGGGATCAGCTGCCTATCGACGCTGGCATAATAGTCGAAGGCAATGTCTCGCTCTTGCGCGGTTCGATTGTACGCGTACAGGCAGCAGTCGCCGTCGCCGTCGCCGTCGCCTTCGATTCTGATCTTGACGCGCTTCGAATGCGTACCTGTCTCCGCATCATAGATTCTATAGATATAGTCCGACTGCTGCTTCGTGATGACGAATGTTGCTTGAAGGCTGCGAAGCCTCTCACGAATCGCTGCCAGATCGTTGCAATAGTATTTAGCCGTTCGCGTTAATTCAACCTTCCCCATCCATCTCCCCCATTCCTCTCGCAATCGATTGCACATCTGTTCGTATCACGCGTTATACCAATACATCGCATGGTCGGCCGTCCGCACAAAGCACAGCTTCGCCGCCAACAGCCTGGAAGCCTCGTTGTCCGCATGACAGCACCAGTTCGGAACGATTCCGCGCTCCAGGCATTCCTGTATGAATTGCACGCCTGCTTCTAGCGCCAAGCCTCGTCTCCAGTATTGTTCGACCGTGATGATATCGATTTCTGCATAGCCGCCGCCCGTGTAAGGCGAGGTGCATACACTGACGATCCGGCTATCCTTCAGGATGAAATGCCCGATGCCGCGTTCCATGAAATGCTCGTTAGAATCCCATACGATCCGATAATAAGGATAGAAGTCATTCCGATATTGATCCGCAACCGCCTCCCGCAATGCCTCGTACCGAAATTCCGAAGTTATGCGAGGACGCGTGACATCCCCGTAACGCGCCAGGAATGCATCCTCATTGAAGCGATGATACGACCGTAGGATTCGATTCGCGCGGTCGAGATGACGCCGGCCTAACGAAGTCTCCCATTCTTCCGATAACAGAGCAAGCGCGTAGAAGCCGATATGATTGCTCGCCTCATTCATGAATTTCACGACGTCATTCACGAAGCCCTCGTCTTTCGCCGTGCCAAGCAAACAGTAGAATCCGCCGCAGCTCGTGATGAGCGCCGCCGATGGCGTAGTCACGTGATTGACGAATATGCGGCCAGGTTGATTATGCTCCACTACCGAAAGGGCATAGACGGCTTTATTGCAGTAGCCTGACAGCATCGCTCGCACAAGCTCAAATTGCTTCGGCTCCAACTCTATCATCGCATCGAGTTCCAGTATCTTCGACCTCCCCATTTCATTCCAATCGCTACCATTTTCTCATAAATTCGGCTGTGGCGGTACCCGTCGATTCGAATTCACCAAAATGCCATGGCAATGTCGCGAAAAACGATGAATAATGCCGAAAGTTGGATTGACAAGCCTAGCCTATACTGAATATGATTAGGAGAGTACTTCCAACCTGTATGGCGCAATGGAACTTCTATAACGCAGCGCCACTACATACATTAGACTCATTGCTGCTGCGAGCAGCTTCTATAGATATGTACAATAGACTACTTCGGAGAGTAGGGAAGCTATGCAATGGATTCAAGTCGAACAATCACCTAGCTTGAACGGAACGATTACGGTCCCAGGTGCCAAGAACAGCTCTCTCGTGCTGCTGGCAGCTGCATGTCTATCTGATGAACCTGTTCGGCTGCTCGGCATTCCTGAGCTTGGCGATTTCAAGGTTATTAAGCAGATTGCCGAGGACATCGGCTTACATATGGTACGCGAAGAGGACGATTCGGTCTCGATCGACGCTCGGAATATTCATACCGCGATGATCGACCCTGCCAAGGCGTCCTCCTTCCGCACGGCCTACTACTTTGTCGGCTCGCTCCTCGCGAAGCACGGCAAGGTGGCTGTCGGGTATCCGGGCGGGGATGATTTTGTCAGCCGGCCGATTGACCAGCATATCAAGGCATTAGAAGCGCTTGGCGCTACATTCACGTTCCATAAGGACTATTACGAGGTAGAGGCGCAGAGTTTGACTGGCGCTCAGATTTACTTCGACATGATTACCTTCGGCGCAACCGTCAACACGATGATGGCGGCTGTACGTGCGAAGGGCGTTACGGTTCTGCGCAACGCGGCTAGAGACCCCGAGGTCGTCGATGCCGCTATATTCCTGAACCAGATGGGCGCCAAGATCACGGGGGCCGGTACGGACACCATTCGGATCGAAGGCGTACCTTATCTACATGGCTGTACCTATACCGCAATTCCGGATCGCTTAATCGCCGGCGCTTTCTTGATCGGAGCTGCCGCGACCGGCGGATCCGTTACGGTTGAGGATATCATTCCGGAGCATCTCGGCTCCTGCCTTGCGAAGCTGAAGGAGATGGGCGTTCAGATCGACTCGACCGCGAATTCCGTAACGGCGTCCTCGACAGGCAGATTGAAGGCGATCCGCGTCCGAACCGGCATGTATCCCGGATTCGCGACCGACCTTCAGCAGCCGATGACGGCACTGCTCATGCAGGCACCGGGCCGTAGCCTCGTCACGGACAAAATCTACCCGCACCGCTTCAGCCATGTTCCGCAGCTCCGCAGAATGGGTGCGCAGATCGACGTTCGTTCCGGCACTGCCTTCATTCAAGGCGCGCAGCCATTGCGCGGCAACTTGGTCCATGCATCAGATGTCCGTGCAGGGATTTGCCTCGTAATAGCCGGCCTGTCGGCTGAAGGTACGACGCGCATTACCGGCGTCCAACACATCGAGCGCGGCTATGAGAACGTCGTCGCAGCTTTCCGCTCGCTAGGCGCGAATATCGCGAAGCATGACTCAGACGAGGATCTGATCCATCTTGAGCAATCGGCTTCCAAATAACTGTTGCATCGTTGCATATGGATTTAGGCTGACACGTTGTGTCAGCCTATTTTTTGTATTTAACGCTTCTGGATATTGTTTACTTCTTAATAACGCAATGTTATAATTTACGTAGTTACGTAATTATATAAAAATACAATCGTGAAGAGGTGAATGACATGAATTCCGTCAGAGATTACGGAGCAGAGATCGATGCGATAACGATGCAATTGAACGAATTGAAGCAACTCGTTTTGGAATCGGCCAATTCCCATACGAACACGCTTCATCGAGCAACGTCAGTCATTGCCGAGACCCAGAACATCAATCGCGAACAAACCTACGATCCGAAGGGCGCAATTTTCTACTCTGGGCATTATGAAGGCCAGCAGCAATACAGATGGGAACCGCAGCAGCGGGAGGTAAACCGTCTCCTGGATATCGACGAGGATAAAATGGCTAAGATTCTTGCTGCTATCAGTCATAAGCAGAGACTTGATATTCTGAAGGCTGTGTTGAGACAACCGCTAACAGGGGCAGAATTGGTAGAACACTTGAACATGGGAACGACCGGTCAATTATACCATCACACGAAGGCTCTGATTGGGGCAAATCTGCTCGTACAGGAAGACCGCGGCGGAAAATATTCCATCCCTTCTCATCGTTCCCTACCACTGCTGCTGCTCATGGCAGCTGCTTCTGATTTGCTAGACGCAAGCGACTATTTGGCATTAGCTGAAACGCGGGATCATGCCGGGGACTATCTAGGCGGCAACTCGATTGACTATGATCCGCACCATCTATTGCTCGCTGTCATCGAGAATTGCATCTTGGAGCACCAAGCGGGACACTGCAGCGAGGTACACCTCATTCTGCACCAAGATAACAGCATAACCGTGGCGGATAACGGCAGAGGCATCCCTGTTCAAGCGATGAAAGAGTCGAACAAGTCACCGGTGCAGGCAGTCTTAACTGAATTGAGTCAGTACGGCACAAGCGCTTCCTTCATCGTACCTGGCAGTGCCAAAGGCATTAACATGGCGGTTGTCAATGCGCTATCCGAGAAACTTACCGTTGACGTTCGCAGGGATGGCAGAATATATAGACAGGTTTACAAACACGGGATACCTCAGGACGACTTGTCAGTAGTTGGCGTTACGAAGGAGACGGGCACAAGCATCACCTGGACGCCGGATCGCCATATTTTCAGAAGCAGGGTCGAATCTAAGGTTCTGGAGCGACAGATCGCAGCTATCGCGCCGTTATATCCGGGTCTCACCATATCGATTCTCTAGTCGAACAACACACGGCTAGCGGCATCATCGCCGCTAGCCGCTAAACATACGCATAACCTGCACATCCAAATGTTTGCCCTCGTATAACTCGCGAGCGATCACGTTCACCTTCACGAAGCCGGATTTCTCATAGCAGCGAATCGCGCGAGTGTTCCACGCAGCAGGATCGATGTAGATGGCGTCGGCTTGCCTTGCATCGAACAGATAGCTCGTGATCTTGCGTACTACAACCGTTCCGATCCCCCGGTTCCAATAGTCCGGCTCCCCGATGAATAGATCGATGCCGTAGTAGAGTCCCTCCGCATCCGCCTCGTATTCGATTCGTTCTTTCTCCAGCAGCGGATAGTACTGCAGATACCCGATCGGAGTCGCTTTATGCTCGATAATGCAAGAAATCACGTAGTCTTCTCCGCGTGCACGCGGTCCGTATTTCGCCTCGATCTGATCACGGGTGAATCCGTTGCCCGTCCCGTCCAGGTAGGCCAGCACCTGCTCATCATTCAACCAGCGGTAGAGCAGGTTCATGTCCGATTCCGTATCTTGGAGCGCTCTGATAGCTGCCCGTCCGGCAGTAAGCATGCTCCCCCTCCCTCCTTACAGATCGAGATGAAGCCTGCGATAATTATTGCGAACGTAGTTATAACCGGAATAGACCGTCAATGCGAGAGCAGCCGCCATGAGCGCTTGATCCACAGGCAGATCCGTGAGGAAGCTGAAGGGGTAGTTGTCCAGCAGTACAGCCATGATCGCAACGGCTTGAAACACCATTTTGAGCTTGCCGAACTGATCCGCTTGCAGCGCGATGCCTTGCGCTGAAGCAACGATCCTGATTCCCGTTATGACGAATTCTCTTCCGATAATGATTGCCGCGATCCATGCTCCGATCAGATGCGCATTCACCATCAGAATAAGGGCAGCTGCAATCAGCAGCTTGTCTGCGAGCGGGTCTAGCAGCTTGCCGAGATTCGTGATCTGGTTATACTTCCTCGCAATATACCCATCTAGCTTATCCGTCGCCGATGCGAGTAGGAACACTGCGGCAGCAGCGTAAATATTCATCGAATATACGACAACGAATACCGGTACTAGCATGATTCTAGCTAACGTGATTTTATTGGCCAAGTTCACGACGCTCACCCTTTTCCATCGCAGAATCCAATCTAATGCCCTGTACCATTATTACTTATGGTACTATGAATGCTAGCACATTCTCAATCGCAGGAGGGATAACATGCTCGTCCGCAAAGCACAACCCGAAGATCTGGATGCGATCTACCGCATCGCCAGCGAGAATGCGATGGCCAATCTGAAGCCCTCGCGACTGAAGAACAGCGGGTTCCTGGTCTCCAACTATGCTAGAGAACAATATGAACAATATATCATCAACAATGAGCTGTTCTTCTTGCTCGAAGAACATGGCGAAGTTCAAGGCTTCTTGCTGGCCTTCCACGATCACGAGTTGGACTTCGACCAGATCGTGAACAAGCGAATCCAGAAGCATGCGAAGAACAATTATATCGTGCTCAAGCAGATCTGCATCCGCAGACTATCGCATAAGAAAGGCTACGGCCGAAGGCTCTACGAGTATTTAATGTCAATGGTCGAGAAGGATATTTTCTTGGCTGTCGTGCTAGAGCCTTATAACGAAGCCTCGATTCGATTCCATGATAAGCTGGGTTTCAAGCAAGTATTCACCGTACAGGGCGAGGACCAATTGAAGCGCGGGATATTTTTCTGGAACAACCCTCATATCGCCCCGCATTACGACAAGGAAATTATATTGGGCCAATATGAGCATGCGATTGAGCTGTACAAGCATGAAGACAGCCTGAATTGGTCCAAAATCAACCACCTGCTCTATATCACCGGTGCGCTAGTCGGTCTTACCAGCTTGCTCGCCAACATTCTCGAGGCCGACAGTCAATGGTTCATCTATTCGATCCTAGCAGTGTCACTCTTCGGTGCATTATCGGCTTTCCTGTTCCAAGTCGCCATCTCGAACGGCGTCGAGTACATGCAGAGACGCAAGCAGGCCGTCGTCGAAGTCGAGCGCATTCTCAAGCATCTGGGCGGGATCGATATCGTCTCGAGCTACGCTACCCCGGCGGACAAGCGTTTTCGCCGCTCCCCCACAACCGGCGTCATGAAGCTGATTCCGAAGCTTATCGTCGGAATCTGGATTATCGTCCTCGCAATTGCGCTATACAATGTGTCAGCATAGCCAGGAAGGCCATCACCCGCACGTATAGGGTCGATGGCCTTTTTCGAGTAACGTTAAGTTGATGTGACGTGTGCGCGTGCTGTAAGTGTGATGTGCCGAATTGCAGGACCGCATGTATATTGATTAACCGCCCACTCTCACCCATATGGCTTCTTATATTGCGCGTACCTGATCACGGTCGAACCAATGCCGTGCTCGCAGTACGGCAAATATCGGGACGGTCGTGGAACGCGATAACCATTCTCGACAGTTAGTATGCCGATACCGGGAATATTACGTTCAAGCGACACCGACCTCAGTAGGGAAATGGAGATAATTAGTGGTAAATCCTACAACTACTTTGAACTGATTCCCTCTTATTGCGAATTTAGTGTAAAAAAGTACAACTAAATCTAAGCAAATCTAGCATTCAGGGAAAATCAGAATAATTAGTGGTACAAAACCACACTAACTCGCTCCATTCGCGGTTCGGTCAGAATTAGTGGTACTATTGTACGTTATTCCTCGCGAGCATCAGCCAACAGCAGCAGATTCCACTAATAAGTGATCATCGCCCCGCGCTCATCGAATACTGCACTGGGATTCTACGCGATTTCCCACAGATTATTCTCCGGATCCGCAAAATAAGCAGACCGGTCGCCCCAGAAGGCATCGCTTGGCCGACGCAGAATCGTAGTTCCCGCAGCCTCGACGCGATCATCGGTTTCATCGACTTGACTAAAGACCAAACATATCCCTACCTAACTTTCGATGATTATTATCTACTGACGCTAAAAATTGTTCAGAAGTAATACTGCCAACTAAGTATTTTTGATAATTAACCATTAGCTCCCCAAGGATTCGCCTAGCTTCGTCCTCCGGCATATTCTTGATATAGCTCAGAGTAATTTCCATAGCGACACTATCACCTCATACCTTAGATTACCGACCACCTAACTCCGCCACGAACGTCTCCAGCACACGCCGCAATTCCGCCGGCTTGCTGAACATCGGAAGATGGCCGGATGCGACGCGCTCGACGCGGGCTGCTCCCAGATTCGCTGCCATCCTATCCTGGAGCGCTGGACTCAACTCCCTGTCATTGCCCAACTTCACATACAATCGGGATACATCCGGAATCCCCTCATCAACGCGATCCAAGTATACGCGAACCGCCTCTGGCACGAAGCCATTCACCACCGCTGACGCTTGCTCCGCGGAGAGATCGCTGCACAATCCTTATCGAATCGCCGACTCGGGCGGCTTCGTGCCTAGCAGTCGCATGACAACACGCATCACAGCGCGCTGCGGCCAAGGCAGCTCCGACAAGAACGACCCTCCGCAGGCAGGAATAACCGCGCCTACTCCGATGAATCCAGCCACTCGATCTCGCAGCGTCTCAGCAGCCTGCAGCGCCACTACGCCGCCCAGCGAGTGCGCAACCATTACGATTCGCTTCACATCCCACGCCTCGATATGTTCGACAACATGTTCACTATATGTACGCAAGCTTAGCGATTCCCTAGCCTTCATCCCGCCGTCCCGATACGGATACTCCGCACTCAGGCAAGGCACCGACAGACCAGATGCGACTTCCTCCCAGATCGTCCCGTTCAGGCCCGCTCCATGAATGAAGACGATGCCCAATCGCTCCCTCGCGCTCCCTTCTGCCGATTCCTCCAATTGCATCCCTTGTTCCTCTCCCGAATAACTTGCTATGATACATGTTACAGCACTATTGTTGACAACAGTATGGCAACAATCATCGAGGAGGATGAACTTGGAACACAAGATTGATCAGCTGCTGGATGCCGCCATGCGGAACTGGGCTGCGCTCTCGAACGCTTCGCCTGACGAAGCCGAGACAACCGCAGACGAATTTGAGGCTTCCTTCTATCGTTTCATCGACGCCGTGCGCGAATGGCATCTGGCTATGCATCCCCGTCCCGGCACTTTGGAGGAGATGCTCGATATGCCCCTGATCGCAGCCATCATAGACCGTCTTCCGGCTCCCCTCTATTTGAACTTCGAGACAGAGGTCGAGCTCATGATCGACAATGTCAGCCGAGTCGACGAGGATCGCTACGACTAATGTACCGCCATTACTGCCAGCGGAACTTCTTCGCGAAGTATCGATATGCCTTGTCCGAGCAAAGCGCGGCTAGTTCCTCTTGCAGGTCAGACGGTTCTTCCCCGTCTCCCGCATTCGCTGCACCAGCAGCCGTTCCCGACAGCCAGGAGTCCGCGAGTTCAAAGCACATGCTGCTCCATCCGGAAGCATTATCGCTCTCGCGGGCTCCGGTAATGACGACGTCACCGAAGTTCTGAAGTTCCACAAGCGATTTCTCGTACTCCTTCTTATCTTCCCTGGCATCCAGTCCTGACAACTTACGCAGCAGCCGAGAATCCACGTTGCCCTCGCTCAGCAGCAGCTGATAGAGGCGCCATGCCGTATTCGAGAGCAGCCCATCCCGATAACGCTCTTCAACCGTTTGATTCGAGGAGAGCGCGGCACGGACACTCGGGAATAAAGCGATGTCAATGAATGACGCCTTATCTCCGAAGAACTTGCCGTACGCAGCCGCTCCGTCATTCACGATCCGGATTCTCCATGTCCATGGGTCCGTGTCCAAGCCCGTATGCCAGCCGCAATCGGATGCCGCATCCGCAAGAGAGGGATGCTCGGGAATGAAGCCGGAAAATGGCAATATCCGAGTACGCCTAACTAGCTCACGGAACGCCTCATACGTCGTAACCTTCATTGTAGATCTCCCCTATCTGCTTTAAGTAGCATGTTCGCCTGCCGCACCTCTCGCGCAAGTGTAAGCCAGATTACCGAAAGCCTGAATGTCTGCCAAATAGTCATACCCCGGCGGATTCGATTCCGTCTGGTTGAGCATTCGAACCGCGACCGTATTCGTCTCCGGAATGACCAGTACCGCGTTGCCGAAGAACCCCAGCGATTGATACGCACCTAACGGAAGATCGCTACCGAGCTCCGATGAACCGCGAGGCCGGTCCTGCACCCACCAGAAGAATCCGTTCCGCGGCAAGCCGTCACCTAGATCCTCCGGTGTCGCGATCATCACAGCCCTCTCGAATACCTCGCTTGGGATCGGCTGCTTCCCTTCGCATAACCCCTTCGTGAGATGGAGTCTCCCCCACCGTGCCATATCGTGCGTACTGACGAACAGATTCGCTTCTCCGCCCGATTCTCCTGCATAGACCTCGTCCATCCACACCAGACGATCATTCTCCAGCTTCCTCCACCCCGTCTCCGTCAAGCCATACGGCTCGAACACGCGGCGATGCATCACGTCGGCCAGCGGTTCTCCGAACGCCTCGTTCACGATTTCGATCAGCAGATTCACGCCGGCATTATTGTAGCGCCAATCCGTCCCTGGTGGAAAAAGCCTTCGGCGGTTCCCGTCCAGTCCATGCGTATGCGTGAGCAGGTGGCGAATGGTCGTTCCGCGGAGCACAGCTTCATCGTTAACCAGCAAATACTTCGTCACCCGATCATCCACACTCGCAATACGACGTTCTTGGATCGCTAAGCTAACCGCCAGCCCGAGGTAGGTCTTGCGAACCGATGCAACATTGAACTGCGACGCTGCATCGACAGGTCGGCTTCCTACTAGCGAACTGTGCGTGCCCGCGTACCACTCAAGCACTACTTCTCCCTCATGGATCACGTACAACGAGGCGGCAGAGGACAGAGTCGCTGCCCTCACGTTCGCCATGTAGTCCGCAAGCGCTGTGAATGCCCGTTCCCCGCTCATCTTTTTCTCCCGATGTACAACAGATGCGACGACACGCCCAGCACGGACGGGTCCCTCGCCAAGCGGATCAAGAGATCGGTCAACCTGTCCCCCTCGCCTCGATCGATCCAGTACTGCTTCTGTCCGCCGCTCAGCAGCGCGCCGATATTCGATGAGCCGATCAGGTCCAGCGTCTCGATTCCGAATCGCTCCATGTAAGGTTTAACATCCTCAACATTGAAGTAGTAGGCTCCCGTGAACCGTCCTTGATCCTGATGGTCGAACGTCCCTTCCGCCATGAAGCGGTCAAGCGCAGCCATGCTGTCATTCGGCTTCCATGCTTCTGGATAAGAGAGCGAGGTCAGCAGCATTCGCATTCGCGTCTGTAACGCCACGAACAAGATGCCGCCCCGCTTCGTGACGCGATGCAGCTCCGACATGGCGGCATCCCGCTCCGCTTCGTTCTGCAAGTGATAGAGAGGGCCCATCATGAGTGAAGCGTCATACGAATCATCCGCGATGCCGTACAGATCGACGGCATTCCGCACATGGAAGCCCGTAATCCGCTCCGTCAAGCCGAGTTCTTCTGCCTTGCCCTTCGCCATGTCGACTAATGCGGGCGTAAGATCGGACAGCGTGACCGCATAGCCGTGCCTCGCCAGCTCCATCGTGTATTTGCCAGGGCCGGCGCCGTTATCCAGCACCTGCCCTGCAGGAGGCAGATACTGCCTCATATAATGCCAGTTCACGGTGAACTCGAGCGGCTCGCGGTCCAGTCTGCCCCATTCATCGAATCGCGAATAGTAATCGATTACGTTCTCTGCCATGCCGATTCCCCTCCTATGTCGTTGAGAATACAAATAGCCCATCGCCTGCAAAGAGGCGATGGGCTCGCGGTACCACTCTTCTTGATTCGCAGAAACATACGAATCCTTCGGACCCGATAACGGAGGCGACCCGTTAAGATCTACTGATCTTTCAATCCTACCGCTCATGGGTGAGTTGGGGGGGACTAATGGCTGCCTTCCACCGGTATGGCAGCTCTCTGTACAGTAGTCACACCTTAATAATCCCGGTCCAAGCGTTTGATATGGAAAATCTTTTCCTGTTAATTGTAGTTAGTATAGGATCGCTAACGCATTGTGTCAACCCTAATTTCTCGCTTCATCCCTTACCGTGGATCGCTGCCCTCGCTTCTTCCCGATCGTCAAAATGGTTCGTCACTCCGCCGATGATCTGGTACGTCTCATGTCCCTTGCCCGCTATGATGACGACGTCGCCAGGCTCCGCGATGCGGATCGCCTCGACAATCGCTTGCGCCCGATCCGGAAGCAGCATGTACCGCTCCTGCGTCCAGCCGCGCTCTTCCAGACCCACAGCTATGTCTGTCAGAATCCGATTCGGCTCCTCCGAGCGCGGATTATCGGAGGTCACGACGACATAATCGCTGTACGTCGCCGACAGCTTGCCCATGATCGGACGCTTCGTCCTGTCGCGGTCGCCGCCGCAGCCGAACACCGTGATGACCCGCCTCTCGGCAAAATCCCTCACTGTCGACAGCACATTCTCGAGCCCATCCGGCGTATGCGCATAGTCGACCAATACCATGAAATCCTGTCCTTCGTCGATGACCTCCATCCGTCCGGGAACGCCGCCGAACTGCGCGAGCCCTTCTCGAATAACACGGAGCGGCACCTGCTCGGCAAGCGCGCACGTAATGGCAGCCAGCGCATTGTACACGTTGAACGTGCCGACCATCCGCATCTCGAACGGCAGCGTGCCTGCATACGATACGACGTCGAAGCTCGTACCGCGGGAGGTTAGCCGAACATTCACGGCGCGCACGTCGGCTAGTTCGCTATGGATGCCGTACGTGAACGCCAGTGCCGTCGTAACCTGACGAAGGTACGCGGACGCCTCCTCGTCCCCATTGAGGACGGCAAACTTGTGCCGGTCCGGGTCCGGCGAGAACGCGTTCCCGAGCCTCGCGTACAGCAGCCCCTTGGCTGCAAGATAAGCCTCCATGGTGCCATGGAAGTCCAGATGGTCCTGCGTCAAATTCGTGAATACGGCCGTCCTGTAGTCGCAGCCGATGACCCTGCCGACCGCCAGTCCTTGCGAGCTCGCTTCCATCACCGCATATTCAACCGCCTCGTCCGCCATTCGCTTAAGATTCGCCTGCAAGCTCGGCGGTTCTTGCGTGTTGAGGTCGGACGCATGCAGCGTCTTGCCGATCTTGGTGCCCAGATTCCCCATTAGGCCCGTATGATAGCCTGCATGCGCCAGAATCGCCTCGATCATATGCGCGGTCGTCGTCTTGCCGTTCGTGCCCGTTACTCCGATCAGCTTCAGCTTGCTGCTGGGGTATCCGTTCAGATGGGAGGCCATCAACGCGAGCGCATGACGCGCATCAGGCACCTTAATCATAGGTACGCCGCAATCAACCTCGCGTTCAACCACTAACGCGACCGCACCTGCCTGCACCGCATCGCCCGCATACGGGTGGCGGTCCTCCTGGAATCCGGGAATGCCCGGAATGCACGCGAACAAGTCGCCCGGCGCGACTTGCCGCGAATGCATCGAGATGCCGCGCACTTCAAGCTCTCTATCCCCGATGCATACCGCATTCGGGATCAATGCCGCTAGTTCGCTAAGCTTCATGCCATACGCTCCTTCCGTGGATTAACGAATCATCGAATAGATGCAAGTATCCCTCAGCCGCTGTCCGTCCATCGCGAGATCGTCATGCCGCAGTACGCCCTCCAGCTCGAAACCCAGCCGCTCCGGGATCGCCCGGCTTCGCTTGTTCAGCTTGTCGCATCGGATCTCTACCCGCCTCGCTTGCAAATCGGTGAAGGCGAACGCGCTGATTGCCTTCACGGCCTCCGTCATATACCCTAGTCCGCGATGCCGCGTATCGATCCAGTACCCGATCTCGAACTTGCGCACCTCCCAATTGATGCGATGGAGGCCCGAAGAACCGATGAGCTGCCCTGTCTCGCGATGGAAGATGAGCAGTTGCAGGTCTTTGCGCTGCAAAAATTGCGTATGTGCATCGCGCATGACAGCCTCGACGTCGGCCGCCGTCTGTTCGACCTGCGCGAACAGCATCCACTTCCGAAGCTCGGCGAGCGAGGCCTGAATCGCTTCCCAGACGACCAGACCGTCTCCAGGCATCGGCATGCGGATATGCAGACGCTCGGTATGCAGCTCATGCGGAAAATCGATCATTAACGGATTCACAGGCATGGCAGCAACTCCTCTCTATTCCACGTTATTCGATCTTTCCGTTACAGGTCGGAAGGCAATCCATTGCGATACATAAGAACGCAATCCGAGTGGCTTCTAAGCGTCTCGATCGTCTTCGCATTCGGCTTCGCATAGATGACGCCGTAATCCCGCTCGTCATATTCGGGTCGAATCGGGAATGCCAGCTTCTCCGCATCCAGCGAGAACCGGGCATCGATGCCCTCCTTATTGCCGCGCGCATCCACGCGAATCCAGCGATGAAGGGAAGCGATATACACCGCATTAAGCGCATGGATGCAATAGCCGGTATCCGGCGTATCGCCAAGCGTGAGCCGCTGGTAGCAGAACCCTGCCGGGATCCCCTTGGCCCTCAGCAAGGAAGCCACTAGATTCGACTTGGCATAGCATATTCCTTCCCGATGCTCGAGCACCTCGGATGCCCGACAAGTCACGCGCGAGCTCTGAATGTCATACGAATGCGTCACTTCATCGCGTACGAATTCGAACACGCGCCTTGCATAGTCCGCCTCGTCAATCGCTTGCGCGTGCAGCTGCTCAGCCAGCTCGGCTACGCCAGGATCGCGATAATCGACCTCCGCCGTCTCCTCGAGATAGTCCTCCAGCCGCTGCGATTCGCAGATCATTGTCGTCATGCCTGTGCTCCTCCTCTACTCCAATTGCATCACGGACGCTCTGCTGATTATCGTACCATGACTGCCGCCCTTACAGATATCCCTCATCGTGCCGGGGCGGTCGAAATTGAATACATGCATAGGCAGATTATAGTCTCTAGCCAGGATGAATGCGGATTGATCCATCACCTTCAGATTCAACCGAAGCACATCGTCGTAATGCAGCGCGCTGAATCTCCTCGGATTAGCGCAGAGCTTCGGATCGCCTTCCAGCACGCCGTCCACCCCTTGCTTGGCGACCAGAATCGCGTCGCAGCCGACCTCGATCGCGCGCTGCACCGATGGGTAATCCGTCGTAACGTAGGGCTGTCCGTTCCCGCCAGCGAAGATGACGATATACCCTTTCTCCAAGTGATGCACGGCACGCAGCCGAATATACGGTTCTGCCACAGAGGCAACCGGGAGCGCCGTCATTACGCGAACTTCTTTCTCCGTCTTTGCCTTGAGCACGCCGCGAAGCATCAAGCTGTTAATGACCGTAGCCAGCGTGCCGATGTTATCCGCCTCCGCCCGCTCGATTCCCCAAGTCTCCGCCATATTCCCTCTGAAAATGTTACCGCCGCCAATCATCAACGACACCTCGACGCCCAGTTCGACGACGGAGAGAATCTCGCGCGCGATATGCTCAAGCCGTTCCGGCGTGAAGCCGAATTCGTTCTCCCCTGCCACTGCACCGCCGCTGAGCTTGATCAGCACCCTTCGATAATTGCTCATCCTCATCCCTCCTTAAGTGAACATAAAAAAACACTAAAGCACGAATGCCTTAGTGTCCGTATGAAGGGGAATACGAGGAATAGCTGCAACACGTGCTGTCCAAGGCGCCGCTTCCTCATCCTTCCACCCCTTCCATTTCGTTATGTCCGTCGAATATTGTATTACTTACAGTCGGATCGCGCAAGAGGAAGCTCCTATTCCCCCTGGTCCATCGCCTTCCGCAGCAGGTCATAGGCATTGTCGACAACCCATGTGATCGGATAGAAGAACCATTCCTCCAACGTCAAATAACAGATCAGCCATATGACGACTCCGACAGCCCCGGCTATCGCATAATAGAGCGGCTTCTTCAGCAGTCGGAACAGCCCCGCCAAGGCGCAAACCCATAGAATGATCGGCAACGCGATAAGGAACGGTCCGACCGACGCAGGAGCGAAGTAGCTGGCGGCGTATAAGGCGAGTCCTGCCACCCAGAATATGCGAGACGCAACCGTTACTCCCGCGAACGTGAGCAGAGCGCCGATCGCGATCAAGGCATATAAGATGATGGTAGTGACCATTATGAACCCCCTTCGATGTTGAATTCCGCATCAGACGCTTGATCTAATCTATTCGAGGGGGAGGGTCAATTATCCTTTTTTTGTAACCCGATTCCATGGATGGAATGCAAGAGAGGACATCCGGCCGCATTAGCCGAGATGTCCTCCCCATTCGTTCCGTTCAGGCAAACTCCGTAAAAACCTCACGCTTGATCCGATCCCATTCCGTGTGGATGATGCTGAAGTAGACGTCATCCCTGCTGCTCCCGTCCGCGCCGATATAGTTGCTGCGAAAGATGCCCTCCTGCGTGGCGCCGAGCTTCAAGACAGCCCGCTGCGAACGGACATTATCGATATCCACGCTCAGCTGGACGCGGCGGTATCCCAGCTCCTCGAATACGAACTTCAAGAGCTCGTACTTGCATGCCTTGTTCAGACCCGTGCCGCGATACGCCTCACCGTACCACGTCCAGCCGATTTCCAGCCGCTTGTTATGCGGAATGATATAACCGAAGCGGGTAGAACCCGCAACCTCCCCTGTCTGCTTATCGATGACAATGAAGGGATACGATTGCTTGGTCGCTCTGCTCTTGCATGTGTCTTCTATGTATCGGTCCAGATCCTGCTCCGTACGGAACGGCAGTCCGCCGCCGAACCGCGTAATTTCCTCGTCATAAATAATTTGCCGCAGTCCGTCCTTATAGACGGCATCGAACGGCACAAGCCTCGCTCTGTCGTTCTCCAGCCTTATCTCGCGTTCGAATAGATTCATCTCGCTCTCCACCTCTCATGATCGATACCTGCTGTAGCCTACTCTATCGAAGTCAGCGACAGGCATCAATGGAGGAAACGTCGAATGATTGGCATTCTATTGCATATCCGATGGAAAAGGCTTCCGCCCCGCGAACCCGTCATGCCAGCCGTGATAATGCGAGACGCGTGCTTCCCCTTCCTTCCAGCAGATCAACACCTCTTCGCCGTCCACGACCGCCGGAAAATCCAACAGACCGGGTTCGATCATCTTGAGCAGCACGCCCTTACGCGAGAAGTTCGAGATCAATAGCTCAATCTCCATGCGCATGAATTCGAGCTGGCCCTCTTCTTCGAAGAACGGGTCGATGCCGATATCCAGATGAATCGGCGATTGCTTCAGCTTGGCCTTCGTCTGGTTCATCTTCCGATTCCGCTCTTCCATTTCCTTGGTGAGTGCCTGCAGTTGCTTCAGATCCTTCTGCAACGCAGGAAGCAACGCATTCGCTTCCTCTAGCGTGAACCGCTTCTGTTCCATCGTTATCCCTCCTTATGTACCGAAACGTACTTGTTAATTGCGGGCTGCATGGCGTATGGTCCGATAGACCTCATCGATCGCATCCTGTTGCCGATAGGCCGACATTCGATGCCGATATGACTCGCGCTGCTCGAATAGCGCATCAACGGCAGCCAGCAAGGCTGCTTCCGTCAATCGCTCCTCCTCCAGCACGCCGGCGAAGCCAGCGCGCTCGAACGATCGCGCATTCAAGAGCTGATCGCCTCTGCTCTGCTTCTTCGTTAGCGGGATCAGCAGCATCGGCTTGCGGAGCGCCAGCAGCTCGAAGATCGCGTTCGATCCGGCACGAGAGACGACCAGATCCGCCATCGCGAGCAGATGCGGCATCTCATCCTGGACATATTCGAATTGGGCATACCCGGCCGATGCCATGGCCGGATCGACTTGGCCTTGCCCGCATAGATGTACGATTTGGTAGTTCGCCAGCAGTTGCGGCAGCACGGCCCGAACGACTTGGTTAACGCGACGAGCCCCCAGACTACCGCCCATAATGAGAAGGACGGGCTTGTCCGCATGAAAGTTGCACATCGTTCGCGCGATATTCGAGTTGCCCTGACGAATCGTATCGCGAATGACGGCGCCGGTATGCCTGCTTTTCGCTTGCGTCAGCATGTCGGCTGTCTCCGGGAACGTCGTGCATACGCCCGTCGAGAACGGGATCGCGATCCGATTCGCGAGTCCCGGCGTAAGATCCGACTCATGCAGGATAACCGGCACGCGATTCAGCCAAGCGCCGAGCACGACCGGCACCGACACGAACCCGCCCTTCGAGAACACGACGTCGGGCCGGAGCTTGCGGATCAATTTGTAGGCTTGATAGATGCCGAGCGCGACTCGGAACGGATCCAGGAAATTACGCCAGTCGAAATATCGTCTCAGCTTGCCTGCCGCGATCGGGTGGTAGGTGACCTCGGGAAGCGCCGCGATGAGCTGATTCTCGATTCCCTCCGCAGACCCGATATAGTCGATCTCCCAGCGAACCTCCTGGAATCGCGGAATTAGCGCGATATTCACCGTCACATGGCCAGCCGATCCGCCCCCGGTAAATATGATCCTGCTCATGCCATGCACCCTTTCTTATCTTTAAGCATTATCGCCATTTCATAAACATTGCGGCTAATTGTTCGGATTCGGTGTGGATGCATGCAGAGCGGGCTGCTGACCTGCAGCGAAAGAATGGCGGCCCCGCACCACGAATAATGTAAAAAAGTGCATCTATTTCTCTCGAGATTGGCTTAATCCAGTGAATAGATGCATTTTCTGCCACTATAAACGGCCATATCGGTCAGATGGCGATCAACCCTAGGAATAGTTGTACTATTGTACACTATTGACTAGTCCTGTCGAATTCCTCGGTAAATAAGGATACTTTCTTACACGAATTCACCGATGCGCCTCCGCGTCCTATTCCTCTTCCATCGATTTCACGAGCAGGCGCGCTTCGTTGCGGTCCGCGACCTGCAGCTTGTTCAGAATGTTCGTCACGTTGTTCGCGACCGTCTTGACGCTCAGATGGAGACGCTGCGCGATCTGCGCATTGCTGTCCCCTTCCGCGAGCCGTTCCAGAATCTCCTTCTCGCGGCCGGTCAATTGCGCAAGCAGCGGGTTCGCCGGCACCGGCCGATCCTCGAAGAAGCGCATCATGCGAGACGCGATGCCCGTGCTGAAGACGGCGCCTCCGCTGCCCACAATCCGCATCGCCTGCAGGAGCTCGACGCCGTCCGCTTCCTTCAGCAAGTAGCCGCGCGCGCCGGCCTTCATTGCCGCGAATACGGAGCGGTCATCCTGATGCATCGACAGGATGAGAATGTGGACATTCGGGTAGCGCGATTGAATGCGTCGCGTCGCTTCAATGCCGTCCATATCCGGCATGCGGATATCCATCAGCATCAAGTCCGGCCCAATCTCCTCGGCTGCCCGGATCGCCGCTTGGCCTGAATCGGCTTCGCCAGCCAACACCAGGTCGTCGGTCGCTTGGATAAGATTGCGCACGCCGCTTCGAAATAAAGGATGATCATCGACAATGACGATTCTCATATCACGTAACTGCTCCTCTCATGCGTCTCGAATCGAATCGATCGAGACAGGCAGGATAGCCCTAACGCAAGTACCGCCGGACGCGACGCGCTCGATCACGCATTCGCCGCCGAGCTCGGCTGCGCGTTCGCGCAGGGAACCCAATCCGATACCGCCAGCCGTTCCGCCGGACGCTGCTCGTTCACCCGTCCCGATAGCTGCACCAACCATTCGTTCATCAACTCCGATGCCGTCGTCGGTGACCTCAATGGTCAGCTCCCCCCGCTTCGGCGATAACGTCAGCCTCACCTTGCACACCGATGCCTGCGCATGCCGCACGACATTCGCGATCGATTCCGTCATGATCCAATACGCGGCTACCTCAATGGCGGCAGGCAGCGGCGGCAGCCGCTCCGGCGCATCGAACGCGATACGCAGCCCCCGATACGCCGGGTCGTCCCCATCCGACGCTTCCATGACTTGCAGCGGAGCGGTCAATTCGCGAATCCGCTCCTGAACGGCCCCCACCAAGCCCCATTCGTCCAAGCTTGCCGGCCGCATGTCGCGCACGAGCGCACGTATATCAGCGATGCTCGAACGGACGACTTCGCGAAGCTCGCCGAGTTGTTCGGTAGCGGCCGCAGGATTCGTGCGCACATTCATCTCCGCGGCAGTTGCGTGGAGACCGATCGCCGCAAGGCGCGGCGCCAGCTCGTCATGCAGGTTGCGGCGAATCGCCCTGCGCTCCTCTTCCCTCGCGAGCACGAGTCTCTCGCGCGAGCGCTGCAGGTCGTCGGCCAGCAGCTTCATGCCGCGCGTCATCCGATAGTTATCGACGATTGGCCCCGCATGGCCGAGCCATACGTCCAATAACCGAAGATCCTCCTGCGTGAACGGCTCTCCCGGACGACTCGAAGCATGGAATACCCCGACATCCATCCCGCGATGAACGATCGGCACGCTGTAATTCTGATCCGTCGCGGCGTGCTCCGGATCCGCAACCGCCAAGCGCTCTTGCCCGTGCAGCTTAATCGCGATTGCCGCATACGGGATCCGGAGCGCTTGACGGGCATAACGGACGATCGTCTCGAGCATCGCTTCGGGCGGCAGCGGCTTGACGAGCAGACTTCGCAGCTCCGACAGCATGCCGTATGGATCGTCATGCCTGCCCTTTAAGAGTCGATCCACCGTTCGCTGCAGCCTGCTCTTAAGCGGCGCGAATAGGACGGCCACGAGCATGGCGGATATGAGCGACGGCGCGAATCGATCGCCCGTTCGGAATAAGGCACCGAAATACAGGATGGAAGACCCGTACAACGCCGCGATGCTGGCCGTAAGCGCCAGGTAGACGATAGACCGCTTCACCACCGGGTCGACGTCCCAGAGCCGCATCCGAAGAATGGCTAGACAGAGCGTAAGCGGGATAACGAGCAGGAATAAATGCAGCGCGCCGTTCAGATAGATGAAGGCAACGGGTGAGCGGTACAGATCCGGGTCGAACAAGATGCTGATCGTCATGAACGCGAGCAATCCGACCGTCAGCCCGTACACGACCCACTTCGTCTGCTGTCGCTGTTCGGGTGACGACATGCGGCGATAGCGATAGAACTGGGAGTAAATGAGTGCTGCGATCGGAACGGCGAACAAGAGAACCGACGGCCATAACGGCCACGTATTATGGTCAAGCATAGACCCGGGCAGCAGCATGCCGGCCAGCTTGATTGCTCCGAATGCGAGGATCGGCATCGCTGCCCGCTTCGGCAGCAATCGGCCGTCCGGGAACATGGCGAAGAATAGGAAAAGCGTTATCCAACCTATGAAGCCTACTCCGTCGAACCACGCATACCAGAATGGATGAGCCTCCGCCGCTGCATGTATCAGCTGCGGGAATGTCGTGCCGAATGCGATCAGCATGGCAGATGCGAGCATAGCCATCGGTTCGCGCCAGCCCTTGAACAGGATGACGAAGGCGGCAGTAGCGTAGAGCAGCGTGAACGTGCTGTCGAGCACGACGAACCACATCGCATAGCCGTTCACGGTGAAGCCCGCTTCGCGCAATAGCGCGAGCGTCGTAGGCGGAGCCGGACTCGTAATGCCGCAGCCGTCGAGCACGCAATCTGCGGCTAACCGCTCGTAATAATCCGGCAGGAAGGAGAGATAGCTGATGAGAGATACCGTACCGAACAGCAGCACGAGTGCTTGGAGGAGCCGTTGCTTATTCATGCCATCATTGTACCAACTTCGCCGAATGCTGAATAGACTAACCCCGCTTTTTCCCGGATCAAGCTGCCGCTTCCCGAATGTTCCTGTCCCCAATCCTGACGGATGGGGATAACGCTGCCCTAGTGCGCGGGAACGGCCGCATCCTATACTCGATTCGAGCATCATAATACGAGAATTGGAGGTTCGATCGCATGAATTGGGAACAAGTAATCAGGTGGCTGGGACTCGGATGCATTGCCGCCGGGGTCGCCCGCATGGGCATGACCCCCACCAGTATGATCTGGGGCTTCGACAGTCCGCAGGAGCTGACATTCGGGTTCACGGCATGCATCCTGATGGCGTTCGTCAGCATCGCCTTCTACATGGTGCAGTCCAAGGAGACCGGCGTGCTGGGATTGATCACGGTACTGGGCATCATGGTCGGCAACATGCTGACCGCATGCATTCTGTGGGGCTACATGACGTATGGCAGTTATGGCGATGAAGGCGCATTCTTGACCATGTTGACGAGGATTATCTCATCGGTCGGCGTGCTCGGCGGGGCCGTTCTACTGCCGATCCTATCCTGGCGAGCGAAGGTATACCCGCGCTGGGTCATCGGGCTCATGCCGCTGATGCTGCTGTCCATGGCACTGCCTTGGACCGGCTTCTTCGCCTTCTTCTGGGGGCTGCCGTATGTGGCTATGGGCTACTGCATCTGGACAGGCAAGCTTAACCGCGCGGCATCGCAGCCGAATTCATTCATTAAAGGGGAGACAATCGCATGAAGAGAACATTGCTCGCCGCTGCAGCGGCAGCACTGCTCGTACTGCCGCTGTCAGCGAATGCCGCTGAGGGAGACACCGCTCTAGTCAAGACGAAGTTGACGACCGAGGGCCGTTTCGCAGCCCTCCAAGTCGGCAAGACGATCTCGGTCCACAATGATACGGGGCAACTGTTCCAGACGAACGGCAAATTCCATAACGGCGAACTTGTCGATCTATTCGTGCTCCCCTACGGCGAAGAGCAGATTCCGTTCATCATGGTGAATTCGGACAATTCGGGAAGCTTCAATATCTTCAGCGACCTGTGGCCGGAATTCGCCAAGGGCAAGGAGCAGGATCCTAGCGAAGAGTATTACAGCGGCCGCGTCTTCAATCGCCCGCTCGCGAAGCTCTGGAGCAAGACGAAACACCATTATGCGGAGATGCAAGGCGATGAAGCAGTCGCGTTCACGGCGAATGATTTTGGCGATATCTCGAAGGGCTATCATGAATCCGTGCGGATCAAGGGCTCGCTCAGAGGACTTATCCTATACGATTGCTGTCCGTATCTCGTCGTCGAAGACGCGAACAAGCAACTGCAGGTCTACCATGCCGGCATGACCGGCGCCGAAGCGGCAGGCACGATCGAGCTGTAACCACGAAGCGGGGGGGGGGGCGGCCAGCGCCGCAG
>JAEZCJ010000115.1 GCA_023433615.1 Bacillota bacterium
GGCAGCAGGCTTACATCGTCGACGAGACCGGCCGGCCGGTGCCGATCGGCGTGCAGGGCGAGCTGTGGATCGGCGGCCATGGCGTGGCGGCAGGATATTGGAGACTGCCGGATCTGACCGCCTCCCGATTCATCGACAATCCGTTCCGGCCCGGCGAGAAGCTGTATCGGACCGGAGATCTCGCGAAGCGGCTGCCGGACGGCACGATCGCGTATCTCGGCAGAATCGACGATCAGGTAAAAATCCGCGGCAACCGCATCGAGCTGGGCGAGATCGAGGCGAAGCTTCTCCGCCACGAAGCCATTCGGGAAGCCGTTGTCGCTGCCCGCGAGGATAAGCACGGGGATGCCTATCTATGCGCCTATCTCGTCTCGGATCGCGAGCTTACGATTCAAGCGCTTCGCAGCGAGTTGGCGCGTGAGCTGCCGGATTACATGGTGCCGTCGCACTTCGTTCGGCTGCATCGGATCCCGACGACGCGAAGCGGCAAGGCGGATCGCAAGTCGCTTCCCGAGCCGGACGGCTCGATCGCTTCCGCCGTGCCGTACGAGGAGGCAGGCGACGAGCTGGAGGCGGCGCTCGTCTCGATGTGGCTGGAGCTGCTGGAGACGGATCGAATCGGCGTCCATGACGATTTCTTCGAGCTGGGCGGCCATTCGCTCAAGGCGGTTGTCCTCGCATCGAACGTGCAGAGACGCTTCCAGATTGAACTTCCGCTGCGGCAGCTGTTCCGAACGCCTACCGTCCGGGGACTGGCGGCATGGATGCAAAGCGGCGATCGGAGCGAATGGAGCGCCATCCGACCCGTCCAGGAACAGCCGCATTATCCGGCATCATCCGCGCAACGGCGCATGTATCTCATGCAGCAGAGCGATCCGGGAAGCTCAAGCTATCATATCCCGCTGCTGCTCCGCTTGACAGGCAAGCTGGATGCCGATCGAACTGCAGGCGCGATCCGGGAGCTGACTGCCCGGCATGAAGCGCTTCGCACGATGTTCGGCATGGCGGATGGGAAGGTCGTGCAGCGCATCGATCCACTATACGTGCCCGTGATCGAGTGGGACGATGCCTCCGTGCTCGGCTGTCCGCCGGAAGAGGCGATGCTGCGGCTTCAGAGCTGGCTGGATGAGCCCTTCGACTTGTCGCAGCCGCCGCTTAGGGTCCGAATCGCGCGGCTCGCGGAGGAGGAGCATCTGCTGCTGATCAACGTTCACCACATCGTAAGCGACGGTGTCTCGACGCGCATCCTCGTCGACCAATTCGAAGCGCTCTACAATGGGGATCCGCTGCCGGAGTCAGGCATTCGGTACATCGACTATGCGAACTGGCAGCAGGAGCAGCTTGCTTCGCCTGCTGCCGCATCTCAGCTTGCGTACTGGCAAGCGAGACTCGGCGACTACCGCGGAGCGTTGCGCTTCCCGGCGAATCAGGGCAGATTCCCTCGACTCGGCGACGAAGCTTGCTTGCAAGGCGACGGCTTCCTGATCGGCCGCATCGATCCCGAGCTGACTGGACGGCTGAAGCGGCTCGCCCGTCAGTCCGAGGCGACGCTCTTCATGGTGCTGCTCGCGGCGTATCAGATTCTGCTCAGCAAGTTCACCGGACAGCAAGATATTGCCGTCGGTACGCCGGTGGCGGGGAGAACCCGAACGGAACTGCAATCGGTCATCGGACTCTTCGTGAATACGCTTGTGATTCGCAACAGCCCGCTGCCCGAGCTGACTGCGCAAGCTTATCTTGCCGAGGTCAGGAGCGCGTGCCTGGAGGCGTTCGAGCACCAGGACGTGCCGTTCGACCATGTGCTTCGCGCGCTCCCGAGTCCGATCGCAAGCGGCCGCCATTCGCTCGTTCAAGCGATGTTCGTCATGCAGAATACGGATGTCAAGCCTCCTTCGTTGCTGGGGTTGCGGGCAGAAGGCGTACGGCCGGCACGCATCTCCGCGAAGTCGGATTTGGCGCTGCAAGCATTCGAGAACGGCGACGGGGGATATGAGCTGCGCTGGGAGCATCGCGGCGCTGCGATCGACCGAAGCGCGGCCGAACAGATGGCTTCCCGCTATATTCGGCTTCTGAATGAGCTGGCCGAACAGCCGGATTGCGCGATCCGGGCACTGAAGCTGCTGGAGGACGATGAGAGGGAGAAGCTTGCGGACGTGACGATTGCGCGCCGACAGTTGACAGACACGTTTGATTTTTAGCGGTTGTTCAATAAGCCCACTTGTGGGTAGAGGGGGAAGCGCGTTGAAGGATTTCCATTATGTTTGTTCCCTGTGCAGGGTCACGATTCCTTTCGACAATCTGCTTCCCGCATGCTCCTGCGGCGGAACGCTGTTGGTCGAGTACGATCTGGAGCAGGCCGCTCGCACCATGACCAGAGAGAGTCTCGCGGAGCGTACGTTCGACATGTGGCGTTACCGCGAGCTGCTGCCGATTCGCGATCCGTCCTGCATCGTCTCGCTGGGAGAAGGCGGGACGCCGCTCTTACGGCTCCAATCCTTAGAGCAACGCATGCATAGGGGGCCGATCTACGTGAAACGGGAGGAGCAGAATCCGACCGGCAGCTTCAAGGCAAGAGGCTTCTCCGTCGCCGTGACGCTGCTTCAGGAACGCGGCATCCGTAAGGTGACGGTTCCCTCCAACGGCAATGCTGCCTCTGCGCTGGCCGCTTACGCGGCTCGCGCGGGCATGCAGGCGTACGTATTCCTGCCGAAGGATTGCCCGGAGATGATCGTGCACGAATGCATGCACTACGGCGCGAGCACGTATCTGGTGGACGGGTACATTCATGACGCCGCGCGCATCGTCGAGGAAGGCAAGGAGCGCGAAGGCTGGACGAACATCGGAACGCTGCGCGAGCCGGGCAGGCCGGAAGGCAAGAAGACGATGGGCTTCGAGATCGCGGAGCAGTTGAATTGGGAGCTGCCCGACGTCATTCTCTATCCGACGGGAGGGGGCTCCGGCATCATCGGCCTATGGAAGGCGTTCAAGGAATTGAAGGCGATGAATCTGGTACAGGGCGAGCTGCCGCGGCTCATCTCCGTGCAGGAGCAAGGCTGCGAACCGATCGTGCAGGCGTTTCATGCCTCCGGGGGCTTGAGCGAACAAGCGCCCGCTGCCGAGGTCAGCTCCAATCCGACGGGCATCCGCGTACCGAAGCCGCCGGATGCGGCGCTCATGGTCCGCATTCTGCGGGAGACGGGCGGAGCCGCCGTCTCCGTCAGCGCTGCCGATATTCAGGCATCCCAGCGCATGATGGGGCAGCTCGGCGTATCGGCGTCGCCGGAAGGAGCGGCTTCGCTTGCCGCGCTGGCCGTGCTTGCCGATCGGGGAGAAATCCGGGAAGGAGAGCGCGTCGTGCTGTTCAATACTTGCCACGCGCTTAAGTACCCGCTCTTCACGGCGCTGGAGCAAGTGCCGGTCATCCGGCGATATGAGGATATGATCTATCAGCCTACTCTACTAGCATAGGGGGACAATGATAAATGGCAGTGAGGACGAACGCCGCCTTGCTGGATGAGCTCGAGTCGTTCCGCGAGGCGAGAGACTATTGGCTGGCGAAGCTGTCTGGCGAACTGCCCGATACGACGCTGCAGCCCGATTCGTTCGACGGGCCGATACAAGCGCGGTACGGCACGATCGATATTCGATTGGGGGAGGAGATGTCGCGGAAAGTCGCCGAGCTCGGCAGAGGCAAGGACTTGCTCGTATACGTCATCTTCGTATCCGCGCTTAAGCTGGTCCTGCACTACTATACCGGTCAGAAGGACATTACGGTCGGCTCGCCGATCCATTACGGGTTCGATCAGGATGCCGAGTATAACGTCGGCGTACCGCTTCGCGACCGATGGGAGGACGACATTACCTTCAAGCAGCTGCTTATGCAGGTGAACGCTACAGCCGCGGATGCCTTTCGGTATCAATACTACCCGATGGATCGCGCGCTGGAACTGCTCGGCCTCGGCGAGTCGACTTTATTCCGGATTATGGCTGCCTATCGCGGCATCCACGATGCGTCCCGCCTCGGCGCGCTGCGCGAGGCGCACGGCAGCGACTTGGCGTTGGAATTCCGCCATGAAGACGGAGCCTTCGCGGTGTCGTCCTGCTTCCGGGCGGATCGGTTCCGCACGGATTCGGTCGAGCGCTTGGTGAAGAGCATGTCGCATCTTCTCAACCAGGCGCTGGATCAGGTCGACGCCAAGCTGTCTGCGTTCTCCTTCGTGACGGACGCCGACAAGCGAACCGTGCTGGAATCGTTCAACGACACCGCGCTGCCGTACGAGCGCGAGCGGACAATTGCAGAGCTATTCGAACGGCAGGCAGAGCGGCATTCGGACCGGCCGGCTCTGACGGATGGCGAATCTGTCGTCACCTACCGAGAGCTGCACGACCAGGCTTCGGCTATCGCGGCCGTGCTGCGCGATCGAGGCGTCGAAGCAGGCATGCCGGTCGGCGTATTGGCGGAGCGATCAACCGAGATGTTCGCCGCGATTCTCGGCATCCTGCAAGCGGGCGGCGCTTATCTGCCGCTCGATCCGGCCTATCCGTCCGCACGCATCGGGTACATGCTGGCGGACAGCCGAACGGAGCTTGTGCTTCGGCAAGCGCACCTCTCGCTGCCCGACGGGTACGAGGGCACTTCGCTCACGCTAGGGATGCCGCCGCTTGACGGGCAGCTCCTACCAGGCGCATCTGCTGGATTCCCGAGGATCGTGCAGCGGGCTGCTGCCCCGGAAGATCCCGCTTATGTGATCTACACTTCCGGATCGACGGGCAATCCGAAAGGCGTCGTCGTCCCGCACCGCGGCGTTGCCAGCCTGAAGGCATTCTTCGAGCAGGAGCTGGCAATCGGGCCTGAGGACCGGATCGTGCAGTTCGCCAGCGCGTCATTCGATGCCTCCGTGTGGGAGACGTTCATGGCGCTCTTAACCGGCGCGACGCTCTGCCTGCCCGGCCAAGCGGCCGTCTCGCAGCCGGAGCAGTTCGCGGCATGGATGAATCGCTGCTCCGTCACGGTGGCGACGCTGCCGCCGCCCTATGCCGCCTATCTGCGGCCGGAATCGCTTCCTTCGCTCCGGATGCTGATTACGGCGGGCTCGGAAGCTTCCCGGGAGCTGGTCGAGCGCTGGCGAACGCATGTCCGGTACATCAATGCGTACGGACCGACGGAATCGACGGTCTGCGCCACGTTCTGGTGCGCGGCGAACATGTCGAATCCGGACGTTCAGCAAGGCGTCGTCCCGATCGGCCGGCCGATCGCCAACGCGGGCATCTATATCGTGAACCCGACCTACCCCGAGCAGATGCAGCCGATCGGCGCGGTAGGGGAGATCTGCATCGGCGGCGCAGGGATCGCGCAAGGATACTTGAACCGTCCGGAGCTGACCGCGGAACGTTTCGTGAACCATCCATGGCAAGCCGGCGAACGGCTATACCGTACCGGCGATCTGGGCAGATGGTTGGAAGACGGCACGGTCATGTATCTGGGCCGCATCGACCATCAAGTGAAGATCCGCGGCTATCGCATCGAGACCGGGGAGATCGAAGGACAGCTGCTGCAGCTGCCGGGCGTGATCGACGCCGCGGTCATCGCGCGGAAGACGGCTTCCGGGGACGCGGTGCTGTGCGCGTATTACACGGCTTCCGAGCCTATCGCGGCCGGCGCGCTGAAGATCCATCTGCGCACGCGACTGCCGGATTATATGATTCCAGCGCATATCACGCGGCTTCCGGCGATGCCGCTAACGACAAGCGGCAAGGTTGACCGCGCAGCGCTGCCAGCTCCCGGCGAGCGAGGCGAATATATGGCCCCGCGCAACGCTGCGGAGGCAGCGCTCGCATCGATCTGGCAGGCCGTCCTCGGCGAGCGGCAGGTAGGCGTGACCGATCATTTCTTCGATGATCTGGGCGGACATTCGCTGAAGGCTGCCGAGCTTGCCAATGCGCTGCATGCGGAGATGGGCGTGAACGTGCCGCTGCAGACGATTTTCCGCTGCCCGACGATCGAATTGCTGGCCGAAGCGCTGCCCGAGCCGAGCGCAGCAACCGCTGATTCCTTGCGAATCGCACGCGCGGGGCATCAAGGCGATTGCCCGCTGTCCAGCGCGCAGCAGAGGCTGTTCGTCATCCAGCATCTGGCGCCGGACGACACGGGCTACAACCTTGCGCTTGCCTTCGAGGCGGAAGGGGAACTGCCGCCAGCCAAGCTGGAAGCCGCGATCCAGCAATTGGTCGACCGTCACGAGAGCCTTCGCACGTCGTATCGTCTGGTCGACGGTGTGCCCATGCAGCGCGTTCATGAACATGTACGTTTCGAGCTGGAGCTTGCGGATTCGTTCGAGAGCAGCTTGCAGCAGGCGATGGACGCGTTCATCCGTCCTTTTCGGCTGGACCATCCGCCTCTTCTGCGCGTGAAGCTCTTCCAAGGGGCCGACATTCCCTGCATGCTTCTGTTCGATGTCCATCACATCGCGGCCGACGGCGTATCGCTCGGCATTCTTCTCGAGGAACTGATGCTGCTGCTGGAGGATAATGGAGGGACACTGCCGGTTCCGCTGCCGTCTCCGGCGATCACATACATCGATTACGTGAGCTGGAGCCGGAATCGGCCTGCCGAAGCCATTGCGCAGCACAAGCGGTATTGGCTGAACCAATATGAAGGGAAGCTGCCGCCATCGAGGCTGCCGACGGACCATCCGCGTACGGAAGCGAACGCTTCAGTCGGGGATCGCATTCGGATAGAGCTGAACGAGGAGCTGGCTCGCTCGCTGCGCCTGACGGCCGCAGACAACGGCGTCACGCTCCATATGGCGCTCCTGACCGTCTATTCGATCCTGATCGGCAAATATGCGGCGTCCGAGGATGTCGTGATCGGTTCGCTGCACGCAGGCAGGGGGCGCCCCGAGCTGGAGCGCGTCGTCGGCATGTTCGCCGGCACGCTTGCCCTGCGCTGCAGGCCCGCGGCCGACAAGACCTACGCGCAGCTGTTGGGGGAGATGAAGGAGACGACGCTTGGCGCGTACGCCCATCAAGATTATCCGATCGAAGAGCTGGCACTCGAGCTGGGGATGCGGGATGCAGCCCGCTCTTCGCTGTTCGACACGATGTTCATCCTGCAGAATCTGGCTTTCGTGCCGATGCGGACGTCGAAGCTCTGTCTTACGCCATTCGATTATGCACGCAAGCATTCGCGATTCGAGCTCGTCGTTCAGGCATTCGAGCATGCGGAAGGGATTACGCTCGTCATCAGCTACTATCCATCGCTCTATCATCGGGAGACGATCGAGCGGTTAGGCGAAGACTTCGCCGCGATCGCGCGCGCAGTCGTACGGGATCCCGGCATCGCGGTCCGCGAGATCGCGCTCGAATCCGATTCCGTGAATGCGCCAGACCGGGGCATCGATGCCATCGATTTTCAATTCTAGGCCATTCCATGTCAGAGGAAGAGGGATACCATGTCCAAAGTGCTGCTGCCGCTTCAAGTTCCGCCCGTCGTCACTTACCTGCATCATGCCTATCCATTGTCGATCATGATGGAAGATCCGAAATCGCCCGCTTGGCTGTACAGTCACTATATTCAATTGTATTTTCCGATCTGGGAACAGAATCGGATGCATGCGACGGACTTCAATTTCTACCACTACAACTACCCCTTGGCCGGCCAATACATAAGTCCGTTCATCTACCATAAGCAGTTCAGCATGAAAATGATCCAGAAGTACGGCACGTTGCGGGATTACGTCATCGACAGCATCGACCAGTTGGACTATGTGTCAGTCAATTGCGACGAATACTATATTCCGCATCGTTCCGCCTATATGAAGCGTCACCATATCCATAACAACATGATATACGGGTACGATCTTGAGACGCGCGAGTACTATATCTACGGCTATGACGAGAACGGCACGTTCCGCAACACGAAGGTGAGCTTCCAGCAGTTCGAGGAGTCGGCGATGCCAAGCGAGCATTTCGACGTGAGCTGGTACGACATGGTCATGACTTATTCGAGATGGGATGCCCACTTCGAATTCGATATCGAGCCTGTCATCGAGCTGCTGAAGGATTACGTGCTGGGACGCGACACGAGCCTGCGTTACGGCATTCGCATGTTCCCGACGAACAAGAAATTCGGCAAGGATGTCTATCCGATGTTCATGCAGTACTTGCAAGCCGTGCAGGCGGGCGCGATGGAACTCGATATCCGGCCGTTCCATCTGCTCTGGGAACATAAGAAGCTTATGCTGGACCGGATCCAGTACTTGATCGAAAACGGCTTGCTCGAGAAGGATTCGGAACTGCATGAAGCCTATGCGACGGTCGAGCGCGCGTGCTTCGGCATAAGAGGCGACGTCCTGAAGGCGAATACCGCGCAGTCGATGACGTTCCTGGCCACGACGGGCGAAGCGATGCAGGCGATATCCGTTCAGGAGGTTGCCGTGCTGACCCGGTTGATCGAGGAACTGGAGGCCAAAGCGTTCGGCGGCAACGCGGCCGATGCAGCAGGCGAGTGGGAAAGCGCCGTCGAATTCCAATTCTAACCGATGGTATCGATATCGAGTAACTATAGGAGGTATCACATTCATGACAGCCGTTCTCTTGCCGATTAAGCATCCCCCGATTACGGGATTCGTCCATCATGCGTATCCGCTCTCGATCATACTGAATAATCCGGCGTCGCTGCCATGGCTGTACAGCAATTACATCCAGTTGCATTACGATCCGACCTATAAGAATTCTGCGCTGGCATTCAACTTCTTCCATTATCACTACCCGCACAATGCGCCGACGGTATGCCCCTTCTTGAATCACATCTGGTTCAGCAAAAGAATGATCGTCGAATACGGCAGGCTGGATAAGTTCCTCATAGACAGCATTGACCGCGGCTTCCACGTGTACGCATTCATTGACGAATATTACATTCCGAATCGATACAGCCACGTACACGGCACCCATCTGGCACACGACACCTTGATCAGCGGTTATGACGCGAAGACGAGGGAATATGCTCTGCAAGGCTATGACGAGAACGGCACGTACCGGCTCAGCAAAGCAACGTTCGAACAGATGGAAATGGCATTCCATCCGTCGGAACATATGAGCAAAAGTTATCACGACAATGTGCAGTTATTCGCTGCGAACGACCCGGATTGGCACTTTCATCTGGAGCCGGTAATCGAGCTGCTGAAAGATTATGTGCTGAGCCGAGATACGAGCTTGCGCTACGGCTTGCGGCGGGACAGACGTCAGGATCTGTTCGGCGTGCGCGTCAATGAGCTCTTCCAGGCGTATGCGGACAATGTTCATGCGAATAGGCAAGGAATGGATATCAGGGCCTTCCATCTCCTCTGGGAACATAAGAAGCTGATGCTGGCCCGTATCCGCTGGCTGATGGACAACGGCTGGCTGCCGCATGACCCGCGTTTGATTGCGGATTATGGCCAGGTGGAACGACTGGCATTCGAAATCAGAGGGCATGCGGTCAAGACCGCAGCCTCGCAAGAGACGTCCTACATGCAGACGGCCGTATCCGAGCTGCAGTCGATGGAGGCGCTGGAGGTTGCAGCTCTGACGCATGTGATCGAGGCGCTCGAGTCTTTGAACGGTATGAGCCCGGCTGGATCCGCTGCAGCTTCATCGCCGTCATCATCGCGGGTCAGCGATTGGGAGGACGCACTCGATTTTCAATTCTAATCGATAATAGGAGGCACGAATATGAGTAGGAGTTTCGCGAGCGAACAACAGATCGATCCGTTGAACGAGAGCCGCTCGACAGCAGCGGACCAGCGCTACTGGCTGCGGCAGCTAGCCGGCGACTGGAGCTTCAGCCAGTTCCCGTCCGACTGCCGCAGCGCGAGCGGCGATGCGACCGGCGAGGCTGTCAGCCGTCATGCATCGCTGCCGCCCGACACGAGCGCCAAGATTCATCAGCTGTGCAAGTCATCCGACTTGGCGATCCTGATCGTCATGCTGTCGGCCGTCACGTTCATTCTGCATAAATATTCGTTCACTCGCGACATTACGATCGGCACGCCCGTTGTCCGACGGGGCAGAGAGCCTGTCCCGAATTATGCGGTAGCTATTCGGAGCCGTCTCGATGCAGGCATGAGCTTCAAGGACTACTTGCTAACGGTACGGGAGACGTTCAAGGAGGCCATCCAACATCAGCAGCTTCCTATGCGTAAAACAGCGGAGCTTCTAGGACTTGATGTGAACGAATCCGGCGAGCCGAGCATCCATACGGCGGTGCTGCTGACATCGATTCAAGAGGAATCGCAGCTTACGCGCATGCACAGCGAGATCGCGTTCGTGTTCGAGCTCGCGGAAGACGAGGCTCGCACGATTTCGTGCCGCATCGACTACCTGCCGGACCGCTACCGGGAGGATACGATCGATGCGATCGGCGCGCATCTCGCCCGGTTCCTGGAGGCTGCGGCATCGTGCCCCGATAAGCCGTTATCCGAATTCGACATCATGTCGCAGGAGGAGCGTAAGCGGGTGCTGCTTGATTTCAACGACAATGCTGCTCCCTATTCGGCGGACATGACGATACACGGATTGTTCGAGCGTCAAGCCGCCAAGCAGCCGGAGGCCGTAGCGTTACGTTACGACGAAACATCGATCACGTACCGTGAGCTGGATGAGCGCGCGAGCCGGTTAGCCGCCGCGTTGGTATCCGCCGGTGCGGGACCGGGCACGCATATCGGTATCCTGCTGAACCGTTCGATAGAGCTGATCGTCGCGATGCTGGGTATCTTGAAGTCGGGCGGCGCTTATGTGCCGCTGGACCCGGCGCTGCCGAAGCCCAGGCTGGAGCAGATGGCCGGCTCGCTCTCGATCCCGATAATCGTCACCGCATCGCACCATATGCCCAGGATCTATGACCTGCTCTGGCGCTTGTCTTCGATGAAGCACTTCGTCTGTCTGGATGTCGGGCAGCCGGAATTGAATGCCAAGGCGTTAGAGCCGCATCGCGAATCGGAGCTCTGGGATCTGATCGCCGAGTCTGCGACCAACCGTGAGAGCGCAGGCGGCTTCGTCAGCAGCTATACGAGAGAGCTCTTCTCGCCGGAAGAAGTCGACCGCTACCGGGATCATGTGCTCGGGCTGCTCGAACTCCATCTACGAGGGGATTCCCGAGTGCTGGAGATCGGATGCGGGGCAGGGCTGTTGATGCATGCGATCGCGCCTAAGGTGGCGCACTATGTCGGGCTTGATCCTTCGGCCAAGACGCAGGAGGGCAATCGGCGCTGGCTGGAGCAGGAGCGGCTTACGCATGTCGAGCTGATTACCGGCTATGCCGACGAGCTGGACGCGCTGCCTGCCGACTCATTCGATGTCGTCCTGATCGCCAGTACGGCGCAATTCTTCCCGGGCTATCTCTATTTCGAGCATGTCGTGTCATCTTCGCTGCGCGTATTGGCTGCGGGAGGCGTTCTGCTGCTTGCCGACTTGCTGGATGAGACGCGCAAAGAAGAGTTCAAGGCGTCCCTTGCCTCTCATTATGAATTCCATATGCCGGGACTTAAGCCGCCGCTGCTCGAGGACGGGAAGCTGCACTGCCACCCGGGATTCGTTGCGTACTTGAAGCAGCAGCATGCACAGATTGAGGAAGCGGCGATTATCCAGCGCGACGAGCGGCTGTTCCCTAACGAGCTCCGTTACCGATTCGACGCGATGCTGCGTAAGCGGACCGATGATCAGCATGCGGATACGCATGCCGGGGCGGGCATAGGGAGGCCGATCAGCACGGGCTGGCACGTAGCAAGAGCGGTTGGGAGTGACGGTCCCGGCATAGCGGTCGCGTCACCGAAAGACCGTGCTTATGTCATCTTCACGTCAGGATCGACCGGCGAGCCGAAGGGCGTCGTCGTCCAGCATGCGCCCGTGATTAACCTGATCGAATGGATGAACAGGACGCATGGCATTACGGACGGGGACCGCGTGCTGTTCGTCACGTCCGCCAGCTTTGACCTCTCCGTCTACGACGTGTTCGGTTTGTTGGCTGCAGGCGGGCAGGTGGTTATCGCTTCCGACGAAGAGGTACGCAACCCGGGCAGGTTGCTCGAAATGGTGAACTGCGGGGAGATCACGCTCTGGGATTCCGCTCCGGCTGCCTTCGGGCAGCTCCTGACGATCTTGGAGCAGCACGCTCCGAATACGTCCGAGTCGAAGCTGCGCCATGTCTTCCTGAGCGGCGATTGGGTACCGATTTCGCTGCCGGAGCAGCTGAGCCGCCATTATCCTCAGGTGCAGCTAACGGCGCTCGGCGGCGCGACGGAGGCCGTCATCTGGTCGAACGCCTACACCGTAGAGACATTCGATCCGAATTGGGTGAGCATTCCTTACGGCAAGCCGATTCAGAACGCCAGCTACTATATTCTCGATATGGACGGACATCCCTGTCCGATAGGCGTCATGGGGGAACTGTATATCGGAGGCGAATGTCTGGCAGCAGGCTACCACTCGCGCACATTGACCGAGGAGCGGTTCACGGCGGATCCGTTCCGGCCGCAAGGCGAAGGCCGCATGTACCGGACGGGCGACATGGCCCGATGGATGCAGGACGGCAATATGGAGTTCCTGGGCAGGATGGACCATCAGGTCAAAATTCGGGGTTACCGCGTCGAACTGGGCGATATCCAAGCGGCGCTCCTGTCGCATCCGTCGATCACGGAGATCATCGTCTCGGATCGGACGGACAGCGATGGGAATAAATGCTTGTGCGCGTATTATGTCGGAACCGAGACCCTTCCGGTATCGGAGCTGCGGGAGTACGCCGGCGCCCGGCTGCCGTCCTACATGGTGCCGTCCTATTATGTTCAGCTCGATGAACTGCCGATGACTGCGAACGGGAAGCTGGACCGCCGAGCGCTGCCCGAGCCGAACGGCAGAATCGAGACCGGGGCGGAGTACGAGGCGCCGGGGAACGAGATGGAGGCGAGGCTCGAAGCGATATGGATGCGTCTATTGGAGGTCGAACGGATCGGGGTGCATGACAATTTCTTCGATCTCGGCGGTCATTCCATGCTCGCGATCAAGCTGGAGATCGAGATCGACAAGGAGGAGCTCGTCGTAGAACGGGCCGCCATCTACAAGTACCCGACGATCAGGCAGCTTGCGGCCGTCATACAGCATAAGGTCAAGGAAGGGGCTTAAGCCCCGCCCTTGACCTTATCGAAGAACTCGCTGATCGCGTAGTACGCGGCGCCGCGGACGGCAGATTGCTTGCCGAGCTCGGCGTATAACAGACGCATGCCCGATAGATGCTGCGAGAGGGTGCGCTGCTCGACGGTTGCCCGGAGCGAAGCATCGATGAACGGTTCTGCCAAGCGCAGGCTGTTGCCGATGATGACGGCTTCCGGGTTGAACACGTTCACGATGTTGGCGATGCCGATCCCGAGGTATTCGCCGATCGTGTTCAGGAGCCGCACAGCTTCGGGCTGGCCGGCTTGCGCCGCTTCGACGACCGCTTCCACGGTGTCCATGCCGAGCGGGGCGGCTTCCTCGAGCAGCGCATTCTCGGAAGCGTACAATTCCCAGCAGCCGCGGTTGCCGCAGCGGCAGGCCTTGCCGTCCAGCGCGATCGATAAGTGGCCGAGCTCCCCTGAGAAGCCGTTCGTTCCTTTATAGAGGGCCTTGTTGATCGTGATGCCCGTCCCGATACCGATGCCGACGCTGACATAGATCTGGTTCGAGATGCCGCGCCCGGCGCCGTAGCGCTGCTCGCCCTGAGCGCCGGCATTCGCTTCGTTATCGATCGTGACCGGCACGCCGAAGCGCTCGGTGACGATCGCGCGGAGCGGGACATGCTTCCACTCCAGGTTCGGCGCGAACAGCATCGAGCCGTCGCTGTCGACGATGCCCGGCACGCCGATGCCGATGCCGACGATCCCGTAAGGACTCGGCGGGGCGGCGGCGATCAGCTCGGCAATGCAATCTTGAAGCAGCGGCACGACGTCGTCGACGCTGCGGCTCTTGAAGGCACGCTCGGCCTCTCGGACGACGCCGCCCTTCAGGTCTGCGAGAACCCCGCGCAAATAGCCGACCCCGAGATCGATCCCGACGGCGTAGCCGGCTTGTTCGTTGAACAGCAGCATGACCGGCTTGCGTCCGCCGCTTGATTCGCCCATGCCGATCTCGCGCACGAGATTGCCCGCGATCAGATCCTGAACGAGATTGGATACCGTAGCCTTGTTAAGTCCGGTGCGTTCCGATATTTGCGTACGCGAGAGGGGCGCCTGGGTCAGCACGCACTCCAGCACGATCGCGGTATTGATTTTTTTGATGAGTGCGGCATCGCCAGTCGGTTTATTCATAATTATTAGTAGCCTCCGAAGTTGAAATTATACTTCTCTATCCTATAATGCGTGTGTTGACTAATGTTGGTCTGGATTCCGGTCCATGAGACCGCAGCTGACCTTTTATGGTTGTGCGCAATAGCGGTCCTCGGGACCGCTATTGCCTATTCACGCTGCATTGAAGGACCTGATAACGGTCGCTCGGACCGCTAATGCCTTTATCAGGTGCAACTGACCATTACGATTGTGCCCAATAGCGGTCCTCAGGACCGTTATTGCCTGCTAGCGCAGCGGTGGTGAACCTGATACCGGTCGCTGGGACCGCTAACGCGAGCTTCAGGTGCTGTTGCGCATCCTTGTGAACGAAGTCGACGATTGCAATAATGCGAACTCTTTGTCACCATCAATGCGAACTTCTTGTTCAAAGGCTGTTATACCCCAGCGAGGCGTCTTCCTGAGGCAATGGGATAACGGCCGGAAGTACATTGTGAACATTATATCACACAACTTAGTTTGTTTAATAGACAAACCAAGTTAAATGGTGGTACAATACATAAGGAAGCGTCATCATCAGCACACTTTACTACGGAAACCATTATAGGGAGGCGTTATTTCAGAATGGCTTACTTTAACAATGTCGGCAAGATTCAGTACGAAGGCAAAGGTTCTGACAATCCGTTCGCATTCAAACACTACAACCCAAGCGAAGTTGTACTCGGCAAGACGATGGAAGAGCATCTCCGTTATGCAGTTGCTTACTGGCATACGCTGACGGGCTCCGGCTCTGACCCGTTCGGCGTCGGCACGGCAATCCGCGGTTGGGATAAATTCAGCGGCATGGATCTGGCGAAGGCTCGCGTAGAAGCGAACTTCGAATTCCTGGAGAAAATCGGCGTACCTTACTACTGCTTCCATGACCGCGACATCGCGCCTGAAGGCGATACGCTGCAAGAAACGAACAAGAACCTTGACGTCATCATCGCGATGCTGAAGGATTATCAGAAGTCCACCGGCAAGAAGCTGCTCTGGAACACGGCGAACATGTTCACGAACCCGCGCTTCGTGTTCGGCGCAGCAACGTCCGTGAATGCGGATGTCTATGCTTATGCAGGCGCGCAAGTGAAGAAAATGCTCGAAGCCGGCAAAGAGCTCGGCGCAGAGAACTATGTATTCTGGGGCGGCCGCGAAGGCTACGAGACGCTCCTCAACACGGATATGGAGCTTGAGCTGGATAACCTGGCACGCTTCTTCCATATGGCACTCGCTTACGCTAACGAAATCGGCTTCGATGCGCAATTCCTGATCGAGCCGAAGCCGAAAGAGCCTTCCAAGCATCAATACGACTTCGACGCTGCTACGACGCTGTCGTTCCTGCAGAAGTACGGCCTGAAAGACAAGTTCAAGCTGAACCTCGAAGCGAACCATGCGACGCTGGCAGGCCACACGTTCGACCACGAGATCCGCGTAGCGGCAATCAATGGCGCGCTCGGCTCGCTCGACGCGAACCAAGGCGACCTGCTGCTCGGCTGGGATACGGACGAATTCCCGACCGACCTGTACAGCACGACGCTGACGATGTACGAAATTCTCAAAGCCGGCGGCATCGGCCGCGGCGGCATCAACTTCGACGCGAAAGTACGCCGCGGTTCGTTCGAGCCTGAGGATCTGTTCCACGCGCACATCGCGGGCATGGATACGTACGCTTGGGGCCTCAAGGCAGCTGCGAAGCTGATCGAGAACCGCACGCTGGAGAGCGTGGTTGAGGATCGTTACGCAACGTTCCGTTCGGGCATCGGCGCCGACATCGTGGCTGGCAAGGCTACGCTGGCAAGCCTCGAGCAATACGCGCTGCAGAACAACCCGATCAAGAACGTATCCGGTCGCCAAGAGCGCCTGCAGACGGCTATCAACGAAGTCATCTACAGCGTATAAGCAACGTTCGTTCGATTCATCAAACCCACAGGATCAGCCGGTCGGCCAGGCCGGCTGTTCCTCTATCCGAAGGAGGCAATTCATAGATGAGTTATGTAATCGGCATCGATCTCGGCACAAGCGCGGTCAAGGCGCTGCTCGTCGATCGGGAGGGACAAGTGAAGGGCGAAGCTTCGGCCAGCTACCCGTTATTCCATGAGCATTCCGGCTGGAGCGAGCAGAAGCCGGAGGATTGGGTAGAGGGCACTGTGCAAGCGCTTCGCGAGGTGCTGCAGTCGTCAGGCGTCGCTGCCGGCGACGTCGAGGGCATCAGCTTCTCCGGCCAGATGCACGGCCTCGTGCTGCTCGACGGCAAGCGGCAGCCGGTTCGCAACGCGATCCTATGGAACGATACGCGGACGACGGCACAGTGCCGCAAGATCGAACAAGTACTCGGCAGCAAGCTGCTCGACCAGGCGCGCAATCCGGCGCTGGAAGGCTTCACATTGCCGAAGATTCTATGGGTACAAGAGCATGAGCGCGAGGCGTTCGACCGCGCGGAGCTGTTCCTCCTGCCGAAGGACTATGTGCGTTATCGCCTGACGGGCGAGCTGCATATGGACTACTCCGATGCCGCCGGAACGCTGCTGCTCGATGTGGCCGGCAAGCGCTGGAGCACGGATATTCTGGCCGCTTTCGGCTTGTCCGAGAGCTTCTGCCCGCCGCTTGTCGAATCGCACGGTCAGGTTGGCACGCTGCTGCCTGAGATGGCCGACAAGACCGGCCTGACGGCTGCTACCCGCGTATTCGCGGGCGGCGCGGACAATGCATGCGGCGCGATCGGCGCAGGCATTCTGTCCGAAGGCCTGACGCTCTGCAGCATCGGTACGTCCGGCGTTATCCTGACGTACGAGAACGACAAGCAATCGGATTACGCGGGCAAGGTGCATTTCTTCAACCACGGCAAGGAAGACAGCTTCTACGCGATGGGCGTTACGCTTGCGGCTGGTTATTCCCTCAGTTGGTTCAAGCAGACGTTCGCGGCCGATGAATCCTTCAACAGCCTGCTTGCAGGCGTAGGCGACATTAAGCCTGGCGCGAACGGACTGTTATTTACGCCGTACATCGTCGGCGAGCGTACGCCGCATGCGGATCCGACGATTCGCGGCAGCTTCATCGGCATGGACGGCGCGCATACGCGGGATCATTTTGCGCGGGCGGTCATGGAAGGCATCACGTTCTCGCTGAACGAGTCGGTCGCGATCTTCCGCGAAGCCGGCAAGACGGTCGATCGCGTGGTCTCGATCGGCGGCGGCGCGCAGAACCCGGTGTGGCTGCAGATGCAGGCCGATATTTTCGGCGCGGAAGTCGTCTCGCTCGAGAACGAGCAGGGACCGGGCCTCGGCGCGGCGATGCTGGCTGCCTACGGCTGCGGATGGTTCGACAGCCTGGAAGCATGCGCGGATCGATTCGTGAAGCACGCAGCGACTTACCAGCCGAACCCGGAAGCGGTCGAAGCTTACAAGGGCCTGTTCGCGGCTTATCGCAATGTGTATGCGGCAACGCGCGGTTTGAACGAGGCGCTGGCTGCATACCGCAGCTAATCGGCAGAATGCTGGCACCGCAAGCAGGAAAATCATGGCCTGAGGTAGAAGGGAAATGACGGAGATTTTCCATAGGAGAGGAGCTTGCAAGATGTCGCATTGCACGGCATTCGAAGGGATCTATCAAGGCGAGCGGGCCGTATGGCTCAAAGCCGGCACATACGAGGCAGCGCTGCTGCCGGGCGTCGGAGGCAATCTGATCGCGTTCCGCGACACGGATACGGGGCATCGCTTCCTGCGTGAGCCGGAGGAATCGGAGATGGATGCATTCCGAGCGAATGCAGCGGTACACGGCATTCCGGTGCTGTTCCCGCCGAACCGCTATGAGGACGGAAAGCTGCCTTGGCGCGGCAAGGTGTACCAATTCCCCGTTAACGAAGCGAAGACCGGCAACCACCTGCACGGGTATGCGCATCAATCGGAATGGACGCTCGTCCAATACGGGGCAACGGAGCAGGAGAGCTATGCGGAGGTCGCGCTTACGGTCGACGAGTCTCACTTGATCTATAAGTATCTGCCTCATAAATTCACGATTCGCCTGCGCTATTCGCTCAGCGCGAACGGCTTGTCGCAGCATCTGACGGTGAAGAATGACGGCGAGGACGAGATGCCGTGCCTGCTGGCCTTCCACACGGCGATCAACGCACCGTTCGCGCCGGGCAGCGAAGCGAAGGATTATACGTTCAAGGCGACGATCGGCAACCGTTGGGAGCTGAACGACCGCATGCTGCCGACCGGCGCTTATCAGCAGTTGTCTGCCGACGAAGAGCGGATCAAGGGCGACGGCGTCAATCCGTTCTTCGAGCCGATGGACAATCACTACACGGCGCTTCCGCAGAACGGACGCAACCGGATGGAGCTGACCGACAACAAGCTGGGCCTCACGCTCGTGTACGATGTCGGCACGTCCTACAAGCAGTGGATGATCTGGAACAACGGCGGACAAGAGGGCTTCTTCTGTCCGGAGCCGCAGGTCAACCTCGTCAATGCGCCGATGTCCGAGCTGCCGGCCGACGAGATCGGATTGTTCAGCTTGGCGCCGGGCGAGATCTGGGAAGAGACGGCTCGATTGTACGTGAAATAGAATATGTCGCTGTATCTTGAACCTCTGCTGCTGTATGGGCGGAGGTTCTTTTCGTTGTTGTACGGGCGGGCGTCAGGTCGTATAATCAGGAAAATGGCGGCGGAGGAGTGAGGGCGGATGACGGCAGCTGCGCTAACGCTAGTGCTGGCTTCGGGCCTGTGCCACGCGACGTGGAACTTGATGGCCAAGAGCAGCGGCAATAAAGCGGCTTTCCTGTGGATCTGTCAACTGATCGCAATTGCGCTATTCCTGCCGTGGACGATCCTGGCATTGCGCGATTGGAGCTATACGCAGGAAGCCGGAGGCTTCCTGCTCGCTTCTGCGCTGCTTCATGGGCTGTATGTGTGGCTGTTGGCACGAGCCTACACGGTCGGCGACTTGTCGCAGGCTTATCCGATCATGCGGGGGACGAGCCCATTATTGGTGCCGCTCGGCGCCGTCCTGCTGTTCGGCCAGCATGTGTCTCCATGGGGATGGATCGGCATTGCAGGAATCGTGATCGGTATTGCGGCGCTCCAAGAGCCGAGGCGAATCGGCGCAATGCGAATCGACATGCCTGCTGCATACGCATTCGCAGTCGGACTGACCGTCACCTGCTACACGCTGGTCGATGCGCAAGCATTGCAATATGTGCCGGCTGTCGTGCTGAATGAGACGGGGAACATCGGCAACGCGATTGCGTTAACTTCGGCTGCGTTGGCTGGGGGAGCGGCTCGTGCGGAATGGGCACAGTACAAGCGGTCGGCGATCGCGGCGGGGATATTGGCACCTGGAGGCTACTTGTTGTTCTTATTCGCTCTTCACTATGGCCCTGTGGCGCTGCTGACTCCCGTGCGGGAGATCGGGACGGTGTTCGGGACGGTCGGCGCGATATGGCTATTGAAGGAGCAGCAAGGATTAAGGCGGATCATGGCCACGATAGTGATTACTTGCGGGATTATCGTGCTGGGCCTTACCGGGTAAAATGGAGGCGTGTGAAATGAACGTGCGGACGAGTGCGATCCTTTTTGACATGGATAATACGCTGCTGCAGTCGAATATCGATTACGCGGCGATGAAGGCGGAAGTGTACGCATGGCTGGCGGGCAGCGGATTGCTGCCAACCGGCTATCCGGTGCATGAAGCGACCACGTCGACGATGATCCGAGACGCAAGAGAGCGGGGACTTGCGGGCGAAGGGCTTGCTGCCGTGTGGCAAATCGCCGCGAAGCATGAGACGGCCGGCATGGCGGGTGCGGGATTGGAGCCAGGCGTGCTGTCCATGCTGGATGAGCTGGGGACGATCGTGGGGCTAAAGTTGGCGGTGCTGACGAACAATGCGCGCGCGGCCGCCGACCGTGCGCTGCGGGAGACCGGCGTGCTGGAGCGGTTCGAGCTCATTCTCGGCCGCGAGGACGTGCCGGAGCTCAAGCCTTCGCCGCAAGCGGTGCTTGCGGTTCTGCGGCATTGTCCAGGCATCGGCGCAGCAGAGTGGTTGGCAGTCGGGGATTCATGGATCGACGGAGCGGCTGCCGCCGGTGCAGGCGTGCCTTTCGTCGCCTATCGCGCGGACCGCGAGCAACTGCAGGCGAGAGGCGTAATGCCTGTGGCGGCGATCGAGCATTGGAATGAATTTACCTCGTTAGTGAGGGCAGATATGGGCGTGGAGTGATTTGGGACGTTTTCTAATATTCAAGTGGGGAATATTGATGACGTACGAAGCGGTGCATGAGCAATTTTAGAGGCAGCATCTCGCAAGCCGAACAGGTGAAAGACGCGGCCGGCTGGAGAGGGGGCATCGGCATGCGGAGCAGTTGTTTCTACGCAACGCGATATGGCCGCTCAAGGGCACGCTGGACGGCATCCATCCGGAATATGAGGTGTCGGATTGGCGGGGAAGGTCGTATTACGCTGATTTCGTGTGGGAGATAGGGTTGGTTACACTTATTATCGAAATCAAAGGATTCCGTTCGCATGTACAGGATATGGATCGCGCCAAGTACAGCAACGAGTTGAACCGTGAGACGTTCCTGCACGCTATGGGCTATCAAGTGATATCCTTGGCTTACGATGACGTTGAGCAGCGGCCGGATTTATGCATGATGCTACTGCGAATGGTGCTCAGCCGGTACAGCCCCGAGGAGATGCCAGTATCTCGCGCCATACTGGCTGAGAAGGATATCATCCGGTATGCGATCCAGTCTGTTCAGCCGATTCGTCCGAAGGATGTGGCGGAACGCTATCGAATCGATCTTAAGACTGCTGTAGCCATGCTGCGTAAATTGTGCGAAAAGGGATGGCTGGCTCCGATCGTCGGCAGCGAAGGCGAACGGGTCGTGCGTTATCAGTTGGTTAGAGGGGCGATGCAGTACTTGGATTGACGTCGGCAGGCGGCGGGGGTTGTGAGGTGGATGGATTTATCGGAATTTCTCCATGTAATTTCCCGGGGATGAGGGTGTTCTGCTGATTAGTTGGAAAAGATCCGGCTAATCCTAAGCAAAATGAGATGGATTGCGGTTATGAGATGAATTGGTGGGAGATTTTCCCTATAATTGGTCGGATTTCGCTGAAATGGAGAAATTAGCGGGAGGAATTCCAGCTAATCTGGATGGCGTGATGACGAGGTGCAAGTAAGCTGGGGGGAAGACACTGGCGTGGCGCCGAACGGTGGGAGAATGCTGGGTGGATGGCGATGGCGCGGCATCGTGCGGTGAGAGTAAGCTGGGTGGATGGCGATGGCGCGGCATCGTGCGGTGTGCGAGTTAGCAAGATGGATGGCGGGGTGCCATGCGGCGCAAATGAGGAATGAATACGAGAATAATCACGGATGCACTAAGGCCGCCGTTCCCGGCAAGGGAGCGGCGGCCTTTCGCGCTTCTATCGAATAATGGCAAGCCACAGCGCCAGCGCGGACAAAGTCGCGAGCAAGACGGGAAGCGTGATCACGATTCCGACTCGGAAGTAGTACCCCCACGTAATCTTCATTCCTTTACGCGCCAGCACGTGCATCCAGAGCAGCGTAGCCAGCGAGCCGATCGGCGTCAGCTTCGGACCGAGGTCGGAGCCGATCACATTCGCGTAGATTAGCGCTTCCCGCACGACGCCTTCTGTCGACGTTGCTTGAATGGCGAGCATATCGATCATGACGGTCGGCAGATTGTTCATGACGGACGACAGGATCGCGGCAATCAGCCCGCCGCCGACTGCGGCTGCGTAGAGGCCCTGGTCCGCGACCCATTGGAACGCTTCGCCGAGAATATCGGTCAGGCCGGCATTGCGCAGCCCGTATACAACGACGTACATGCCGATCGAGAAGAAGACGACTGCCCACGGAGCATCCTTCACGAGACGGGCGGTCTGCAGCTCCTTGTTGCGTTGTGCGGCGATGAGCAGTATAGCCGCGGCGGTTAGCGTAATGAACGATACCGGGACATCGATCCACTCGCTCGATAAGTAAGCAGCGAGCAGGACAACCAATACGATCCAAGACAATTTGAACAGCTTCCGATCCTTGATCGCTTCAACGGGCTCGCGAAGCTCGCCTGCTTCATACAAGGGCGGGATCGAGGAACGGTAGTACCAGAACAGCACCAGCAGGCTGGCCGCGACGGACCCGATCATCGGGATGACCATCACGCCGGCATATTCCACGAATCCGATCGCGAAGAAATCGGCAGACACAATGTTCACCAGGTTGCTTACGATTAGCGGCAGGGAAGCGGTATCGGAGATGAACCCGCTCGCCATCACGTACGCGATCACGCTTCGCTCATCGAACTTCAGCGCGCGGACCATCGCCATGACGATCGGCGTCAGGATAAGCGCAGCGCCGTCGTTCGCGAACAGGGCCGACACCGCCGCGCCGAGCAGCACGACGTAGATGAACATGCGGCGCCCATCTCCGCGCGCCAGCCTTGCCATATGCAAGGCGGCCCATTCGAACAAACCGATTTCGTCCAGAATGAGGGAGATGAGGATGATGCCGACAAAAGCGAGCGTCGCGTTCCAGACGATCTCCGTGACATCGCGCACATCGCCGAAGTCGACGACGCCGAGCAGCAAGGCGAGCGCTGCACCGGCCGCAGCGGTCCAGCCGATCGATAGCCCCTTCGGCTGCCAGATTACGAATACGAGGGTAAGAGTGAATACGAATATTGCCGGGACCATCATCTTGTACGACCATCCTCTTATATTAATGAATGCCGAAATTTGCTGCTTCCGTTGCTTGCGTCACGACTTGGCGTGGTCGCAGACCTCCTCCTTCGACACGAAACCTGCTCGTCATTATATAATCGATCGGCTATCGGAGCAATCTAATCTTTTTGATTTTCGGTTTAGGTCGGTTAATGGCGGATTCTGTTGAAAATTAACATTGCATTTACGTTAGTCGGGATCGCGCTTGATCGTTCGGACCTACAATGCAAGAAGAACAGAGAGATTCGAGGAGCGAGGAGTGAGAGGGATTTGGCAATGACGTCTATATGGAACGGACGATCGACAGGAACGCAGGCGCAGGCAGGCTCGCAGGCCATACAGGAAGAAGCATCGAATCGGGTCAAACGCACCGTCGAGGCACGCTATGACGAACGGTTAATCCGGGAAGCTCTTCGTCACGCTGCTGTCGTAATGCCGGATCAGACTTGCGAGCAAGCCGTCCGGACATTCGAGAAGCATCCGCAGTCCGAGTGCATCGTCGTGTGCGATGCGTCCATGGTCCCGCTGGGGCTGATTATGAGGGATCGATTCTTCAGGAGGTTGAGCCGCCGGTTCGGGGCGGATCTCTACTATGAGAAGCCGGTCTCCTATCTGATGGACCCGCAGCCGTTCATGATCGAGAAGGATGCGTCGCCGCAGGTATTGCTCGACCGCGCGCTCGGCCGGGACGAGCAGTCGCTGTACGATTGCGTGATCGTCACCGATCAGCAGAATTATGCGGGCATTCTGACGATCGCCGACTTGTTATCCATCTCGCGCATTCTGTCCAAGCAGGCGGCAGAGTCGCAGACGCGCACGATCGGCGGCACGAAGCGGATGCTGGAGGAGATCGAAGAGGCAGTCGGCGAAGTGCGCAGCGCAGGAGCTAGAGGCGAGACGTTGTCGGAGCGGATGGTCGATCTGACATTGACGGGCAGGAACGAGCTCGGCGCGGTCAGCCGGTCCTTCGGCAGGCTGTCCGGCCGCCATCAGGATCAGGAGTTGCAGATCCGTGAGCTGCAGACCCGTGCCAATGCGATCAACAAGGTGTCGACGCTGATCCGCGAGCTGGCCGACCAGTGCAATCTGCTGGCCGTGAACGCTACGATCGAAGCGGCAAGGGCGGGCGAACACGGCAGAGGCTTCGCGGTTGTCGCGGATGAGGTCAGAGAGCTGGCGGTCGAGACGAAGCGCTCCGCGGACGAGATCTCGTCGATGATCAAGGCTATCCTGGATTCGGTGGGCAAGACGGCCAAGCTTGTCGTAGAAGGCCGTGCGGAAGCCCTCGAGAGCGCGGAGGCAGTCGATCGGGCCGTCGGCGCATTCGAGCAATTGTTCCATGAATCGGCAGCGAACAGAAGCAGCGCCAAGGAGATCGATCAGCTATCCACGCGAGCTTACGAGCGCGTGTCGCATGTGAAGCGGGACATCGAACGGCTGGCCGAGGAGCTGCGTCAGCCGGGCAGAAGATAGCCTGTCGAATGCTTGTATGTTTTTTAACACAGCGATTACAAATCATGCGTTAAGGGTTAACAATCGCCCTGTAGGATAAGAAATGTGGAACGGGTTATCCCAAACTAGAGAAATCATAAGGAGTGGTAGAGTTGTTCAACGGTAACGGTCGTAAGGGGATCTTGATGGTGCTTCTGATTATGGTCATGGTTGTCGCGGCGGCTTGCGGCAACGGCAACGAGAACGGTGCGGCTGCTAACAATGCGGCGAATGAGAAGCCTGCAGCAAGCAGCAATGCGGCCGAAACGCCAGCCGAAGAGCCGGCTGCCGCAGCATTGTCCGGCACGATCGAGATCGACGGATCGAGTACGGTGTTCCCGCTGACGGAAGCGGCTGCCGAGGAATTCGGCAAAGAGCAGAAGAGCGTTCGCGTATCGGTTGGCGTATCGGGTACGGGCGGCGGCTTCGAGCGCTTCTGCGCAGGCGAGATTCCGATCGCGGATGCTTCCCGCCCTATTAAGGACGCGGAAGCGCAAAATTGCGCCGACAAAGGCATCGAGCCGATCGAGCTGAGCGTTGCGTACGACGGACTCTCGGTCGTCATCAGCAAGAGCAACGATTTCGTCGATCATCTGACGGTTGAAGAGCTGAACAAGATCTTCGTGACCGGAAGCACGGTAAAGACTTGGGCTGACGTGCGCGAAGGCTGGCCGGCAGAGGAGATCAAGATGTTCTCGCCAGGCGCCGATTCCGGTACGTACGATTACTTCAATGAGGCTATCCTTGAGAAACAAGGCATTCGCAACGATGCGCAGATCAGCTTCAGCGAAGACGACAACACGCTGGTGCAGGGCGTATCCGGCAACAAATACGGCATCGGCTACTTCGGCTATGCATACTTCGAGGAGAATGCCGATAAGCTGACGGTCGTGCCTGTCGACGGCGGTTCGGGTCCGATCGCGCCAAGCTTGGATACGATTAAGGACGGCTCTTACGCGCCGCTGTCCCGCCCGCTCTACATCTACGTCGATAAGAATGCGCTGGCGGAGCGTCCGGAGGTTGCAGGGTTCGTGGATTTCTACATCAACAATATCGGCACTTGGGCCAGCGAAGTCGGATATGTTCCGATGCCGGACGAGAAGTACGCAGAAGAAGCAGCTAAGCTCAAAGCGTAACGTAAGACTTCGGCGAGAATACCCATAAGCACGAGAACAATGTGGTGTCGCGAGTGGCATCACATTTTTCTCAGACGAATTGTAAATGAATCGTAAAGCAAGGAGTTGTCGCGAAGATGCAAAGCGAAGCGCTGACCAAGAATGCAACCCATAGCAAGGCAGAGACGTATCCGTTCAAGAACAGCCGCGTGTCTTGGCTCAATCGGATCATGCCGGTCTTCCTCGCCCTATGCGCTGCGGTGTCCGTCGTTACGACCGTCGGCATCGTGTATACGCTCGTTACCGAAACCTACCACTTCTTTCAAGAGATACCGATTATCGATTTTCTGTTCGGCACCAAGTGGTCGCCGCTGATCGATCCGAAGGCATTCGGAGTGCTGCCGCTGCTCGGCGGCACGTTCATGATCACGATTCTCGCTTGCCTGGTCGCCATTCCGATCGGGCTTGCAAGTGCCATCTATCTAAGCGAATACGCACCGAAGCGGGTTCGCAACGTCATTAAGCCGATTCTGGAAGTGTTGGCCGGCGTACCGACCATTGTATACGGGTACTTCGCCCTCAGCTTCGTGACGCCGATCATTCAATCGATCTTCCCGGACATCGGCGTGTTCAACGCGCTGAGCGCAGGAATCGTCGTCGGCGTCATGATCATCCCGATGGTCTCTTCGCTCAGCGAGGATGCCATGAGCGCCGTTCCGAAGAGCCTGCGCGACGGCGCATACGCGCTCGGCGCGACTCGCTTCGAGGTCGCGCTCAAGATTGTCGTGCCTGCCGCGCTGTCGGGCATCGTCGCATCGTTCGTGCTGGCGTTCTCCCGCGCGATCGGCGAGACGATGATCGTGACAGTCGCTGCAGGAGCCACGCCGACCTTGACCGCGAACCCGCTCGACAGCATTCAGACGATGACCGCATACATCGTACAGGTCAGCCTGGGCGATACGCAGCGGGGCTCGTTGGAGTACGGGACGATTTTTGCCGTAGGCATGACGCTGTTCGTCATCACGTTCCTACTCAATATCCTTGCCCAATACGTCGCGAGACGATTCCGGGAGGAGTACTAATATGGACCTGTTACAAGATGCCAATCGCGGTCAGATCGCCGGTCGCCGCAGGATGGATTGGATGCTGCACCTCCTGTTCGTGGCCGCGACGTCCATCGGCGTCATCGCGCTGATCGCGCTCATCGTCGATATCATCGTAGACGGCGTCGCCCGCGTGCAGCCGGAGCTGTTCAGCGAATATCCGTCCCGCCGAGCCAGCCAAGCCGGCTTCAAGTCGGCGATCGTCGGAACGCTGTATATGCTGCTCATCATGCTGCCCATCTCGTTCATACTGGGCGTAGGGGCGGCGATCTATCTGGAAGAATACGCGCCCAAGAATCGCTTCACGCGATTGATTCAGCTGAACATCAGCACGCTGGCCGGCGTACCGTCCATCGTCTACGGGATCTTGGGACTCACCTTGTTCGTACGCTTGATGGCCTTGGAGCGCAGCTTGATGGCCGGTGCGCTGACGATGACCATCCTGGTGCTGCCGATCATAATCGTGGCAGCGCAAGAGGCGATTCGTGCGGTGCCGAAGTCGCGCCGCGACGCCTCCTATGCGCTGGGCGCGAACAAATGGCAGACGGTTGCTCGTTCGGTTATGCCGTCAGCGCTGCCGGGCGTCCTCACAGGCGTCATTCTGGCCATGTCCCGCGCTATCGGCGAGACGGCGCCGCTCGTCATGATCGGTGCATTGACTTACGTGGCATTCTTGCCCGACAGCTTGATGGATCAATTCACCGTACTGCCGATCCAGATCTATAACTACTTGTCCAGGCCGCAGGAGGAGTTCCATAATCTGGCCGCTGCCGGCATTATCGTGCTCTTGGCGATGCTCTTGCTCATGAATTTCTCGGCCATCATGCTGCGCAACAAATTCTCGAAAAATCTATAGGTGGGGGAGCGGGCAACCATGCAAGCACAAGCAACCCGTACGTTGATCGACATCAAGAAGCTGAACTTATTTTATACGGATTTTCACGCGCTGAAGAACGTATCGATGGAAATCCCGGAGAAAGCGATCACCGCATTCATCGGTCCTTCGGGCTGCGGCAAATCGACGCTGCTGCGCACGCTCAATCGGATGAACGACATGATTCCCGGCACGCGGATCGAAGGTCGAATCGCGATCGCGGGTACCGATATCTACTCGACCGAGGTGGACGTGGAGACGCTGCGCAAAAAGGTCGGGATGGTGTTCCAGCAGCCGAATCCGTTTCCCAAATCGATCTATGACAATGTCGCGTACGGTCCGCGCCTTCACGGCGTGACGAAGAAGCAGCAGCTGGACGAAATCGTGGAGCAGAGCCTGCGCTCGGCCGCATTGTGGGACGAAGTGAAGGATCACCTCAAGCGCTCCGCGCTCAGCATCTCCGGCGGTCAGCAGCAGCGGCTCTGCATCGCCCGCGCGTTGGCCGTGAATCCGGACGTCCTGCTCATGGACGAGGCGACCTCCGCGCTCGACCCGATCTCGACGCTGAAGATCGAGGAGCTCGCGCAAGAGCTGAAGGACCGTTACACGATCGTCATGGTGACGCACAATATGCATCAAGCCGCGCGCGTATCGAATCAGACGGTATTCTTCCTCAATGGAGAAGTCGTCGAATATGCCGACACGGAGAAGCTGTTCTCGACGCCGACGGACCAACGCACGGAAGACTATATCAGCGGACGCTTCGGCTAACTCGCGGGAGCTGAGGGGGAGAGGACTAGATGATGACCAAACGCGTGGAATTCGACCATGGACTGGATGAATTGAAGGAAATGCTTAGCAATATGGGGTCTCGCGTCGAGCAGGCGATTGCGGCGTCCATGGAGGCGCTTCAGAACATCGACGTCGTCAAGGCCAAGCTGATCATTCGCGAAGATCCCGAGATTAACGCGATGGAGGAGCGGATCACGGAGCTCGGCTCGAAGCTGATCGCGACGCAGCAGCCCGTAGCGAAGGACTTGCGGCGCATTCTGGTTGCGTTCAAAATATCGAGCGATCTGGAACGGATGGCCGATCTGGCCGTAGACGTCGCGAAGGTGGTCGTAAGGCTCGAAGGGCAGGAATTGATCAAGCCGCTCATCGATCTGCCGCGGATGGCGGAGCTCGTGCAGGCGATGACGTACGAGTCCATTCAATCGTTCCTGCAGGAGAATGTGGATCTTGCCTACAAGATGGCAAAGGACGACGACATCGTGGATGCGCTGTACAGCCAGATTCTACGCGAATTGTTCGCGCTCATGCTGGAGGATCCGAAGCGCTCGCCGCAGTCGATGCTGCTCAGCTTCGTAGGCCGATATCTGGAGCGGATCGGCGATCACGCCACGAATATCGGCGAGAGCGTCGCGTATCTTGTAACGGGCAAGCGTCCCGATCTGAACGTGTAAGGCCGGCCGTTGACGATTGCAGGCTGACACGATCACCGAGCATCCCTTCCTTAGCCGGAGCGGATGCTTTTTGTTGTGCAATGGGGAATGCCGGAACATTTACAATTATTTAACGGTTATCGGCATTTCTCTTCATCATTCTCTGCTAGTGTTGAAGAAGCGACAGGATTCGAGAGGGAGACAGGATGAGCGTGGATGAGATCGGGTATGGACTCATTAACCGAGAATTGATCCATCGTACCACGGCAGAATGGCAACACGGCAGCGTGGGCGTCCTGTATCTGCGCTTGCCGGACGGGACGGATGCTGCCGCGCAGGTGCTGAAGGAATGGACGCACGGCGAGCCGCGCGTCTATTGGTACGCCCGGATGGGCAGCGACTACGTCTTCTTCCTGCGCAGGCTGGAGCCGCGCGAGAAAATGGATGCGCTGCTAGCGATAGCGCTGGCCGATATTCGCGGAAGATGGAAGGAATGGCGGCACGCGGTACAGGCCGGGGAGGAGCTGGCATTCGGCAGCAGCAAGCTCAAGCCGAACCGCAGCGTGCGATCGGCGGAGACGTTGATCTACGATGCGTTGAAGGAGGCGATGCTGCATGCGCAGCCGAGCGCAGGAGTGCGCGTGCGGGAAGATTCGGAATCGCCGGAACGAGTTGCGTCAGCGGCTGGTGGACTGGGCAATGGCGGCAAGATTGGAGCGTCGGTCTTGAGGACGGATTATGCGTCCTCGATTACGATCGGCGAGCTTGCGGCTCCGATACCGGTCTACGAATCGTCCACGCCGGTATCGATCATCGCGCGCATGTTCGAACGGGATCCGAAAGCGCAGGGCGTCGTCATCGTCGAAGGCCGGCGGCCGGTCGGCATCCTGATGAAGGAGAGGCTGCATCAGCTGCTCGCCGGACAGTTCGGGCTGCCGCTGTATTGGAGTCGGCCGGTATCCCGGGTCATGGACAGCGAACCGCTGATCGTCGACAGCGAGCTGCCGGTCGAGCAAGTATCCCAGATGGCGATGGCGCGCGAATTCGATAAGCTGTACGACGTGGTGACGATTACGAAGCGGGACGAACTTGCCGGCGTGGCATCGATCCGATCGATTCTGGAAGCGATCACGAAGCTGCGGACGGAGGCAGCCAGAGGCGCCAACCCGCTGACCGGGCTTCCGGGCAACGAGGGGATCGGACGGGAGATGCAGCGCCGGATCCGGGCAGCGAAGCCTTTTGCGGTGATCTACGCGGACCTCGATTATTTCAAGTGGTATAACGATCGCTTCGGCTATCGCAAGGGCGACGAGATGATTCGCTATACGGCGGAAGTGCTTCGGCAAGTGCTGGCGTTCTCCGGCGAGAAGGACGATTTCGTCGGTCATATCGGCGGCGACGATTATATCGTCATGACCGAAGCGGAAGATGCGGATACGATCTGCCGGCATATCATCTGGCGGTTCGACGGCGGCATCAAGGCATTGTATGACGGAACGCAGATCAAGCAAGTGACCGAGCGGAACGGGCAGGCCGTGGATCGCGAGGGCGTCACGATCTCGCTGTCGCTCATGACCTGGGACGGACGTGCGCAAGTGACGCCCGAGGTATTCTCGGAACGCGCAGCGCATCTGAAGAAGCAAGCCAAAGCACGTGCAGGAAGCTGCTATATGAAGGCCAGCATCGGACAACCGGGTATGGAGAGGGACGAACATGACACGAAGAGCAGCGCACATCATTAATCGAATAGACGTCGTTGGGAAGCAAGATTTGGATTACGGGAATGGAGCGGCTGCAGGAAAGGGAGCGGGAGCGGGATTAGTCTATCTTGCATGGCACGGCCAGACCGGCGAGTTGTCGGCGAAGCGGCATCTATGGCGGGCATTCGCCGAAGGAAGCTTCGAAGAGCTGCGCAGACGGTCGGAAGGATGGGTCGGCATGCAGTGGCTGGGAGACGATCTGTATCTGCACGTGCGCAAGCCGGGCATTGAAGCGGCCGAGCTCGAGGCTTGGATGCTCGGCATGGCCGGGCGCATACGGGACGATTGGGAAGGGAGAGCCCGGAGCGTGCTATGGGAGGATCGGCATGCCGATGTCCGTATCCACACCGGGATCGCGCTCGTGCAATCGAGCGAGGCAGCTCCGGGTCAGGCGGAATGGTATGATGCGATGAAACGCGCGCTCATCCACGGCCAGATGCCGGAGGCGATCGAACGAAGCTTGAAGCGCTACTCCTTCCATCGGATCATTCGCGAGCAGCGGATCTACCCGGTCTACCAGCCCATCGTATCGCTGCAGCATGAAGCGGGGTTCGGCTTCGAGGCGCTGACGCGCATTGAGCCCGGCGAGGCGTTCGACGGTCCGCTGCCGTTGTTCAAGTTCGCGGACGAGGAAGGCGAACATTATGCGCTGGATCGCATCGCGAGAGCGAAGGCCATCGCAGATTGCGCGATTGCCGGCAGCCAGCGGAAGCTGTTCATTAACGTTACTGCGCGTATCATGGATGATCCGCATTTCACGTCCGGACAGACGCTGGTCTTGCTGGAACGCTGCGGCCTGTCGCCGCGCAACGTCGTGTTCGAGTTGACGGAACGGACGTCGATCGAGGATTTTGGCGCAGCGAAGAAAATATTGGATCATTATCGCAGCCAAGGGTATCAAATCGCGATCGACGACGTCGGCGCGGGCTACTCTTCGCTGCAATCGATCGTAGAGCTTAGGCCCGACTACCTGAAGATAGACCGGTCGTTGGTCGAGAATATTCACCGGGACGAGATGAAGCAGCACCTGATGTCCACCTTCGTCCAGCTGGCAAGCCGCATGAGCATCGAGGTGATCGCCGAAGGCATCGAGCAGTCGGAGGAACTAGAGACGGTTCGGAACATGGGGGTGCATTATGGGCAAGGATACTTGTTAGGCCGCCCCGCTCGAAGGGGTCAGGGCCGACTGTGATTGCGAAGTAACGCTACGAAGCGTATTCGACGGCGAATCTTGAACGCTGGCGAATAGCATATGCTTCCGATGCGGCGTTTCCTTCGGAGACGCTTGAGGCGCTGACAATCGGCCTTTGTTTAATCCAATTGCTGTTCGCGATTTATAATGTAATCCAATCCATGTAGGCAAAACCGTAGGCTGAGCCGACAGCCAAGGCGATGCTCCAGGCCGCGAGGCTGATCGCCATCCAGATGACGACGCGTGTCCGGGACGAACCGAACGTAAGGGCAAAGGCGGCCGCGATATCGGTGCCCGCGATAATCGGTCCGACCAAGGCAAGCATGGGCAGCCCATAGCGCTCCCAGACTTGCCTGGCCCGCGTCTCCTTCTTGCTGGGCTCTGTAAGCCCCTTGCGTAGACGCCGCTTCCGTCTCCACTCGGAGTAGGCGCGGAAGAACAGGGCCAATAGCAGCACGGTCACGAAATTGCCGGCGAAGCCGACGACCGCGACGGCAGCGGGTGGGAGCCCCCATGCGACGCCGAGCGGAATAACGAGATAGACGTCGATCCACGGCGCGATCGCGAGCAGAAACAAGATGGCATATTGCCACACTTCCTCGACCTGACTTGCCCACTCCATCATCATGCTCCATCTCCTTCGATTCGGTAGAGTCCCCGACTTCAATTCTATGACCATTACACCATAATATGGAGCGTCTGGCTATCCTTCGTTTCGCATTCGGCCGATGCCGGCAACAGGATCGATTTCGCGTCTTGCCTTCGGACTTCGCGCTGGATTTTATGCTATGATAGCGTATAGAACAATACAGGCGAGGTGTCCTCTATGGAGAAGTGGATTCTGATTGACGGCAACAGCATCGTATTCCGGGCGTTCTACGCCATGCCGCCGCTTACGAATTCGGCGGGACTGCATACGAATGCCGTGTACGGCTTCACGACGATGCTCCTAAAGCTCATCGAGGAAGAGAAGCCGACGCATATGCTCGTCGCGTTCGATGCGGGCAAAATCACGTTCCGCCATGAGGGCTACGGCGATTACAAGGGCGGCCGGCAGAAGACGCCGTCCGAGCTGTCCGAGCAATTCCCGCTAATCAAGGATCTGCTGAACGCGTTCGGCATCGCGCAATACGAGCTGTCCGGCTACGAAGCGGACGACATTATCGGGACGCTCACGCGCTTGGCGGACGAAGCGGGCCGAGAGACGCTGGTCGTGACCGGCGACAAGGATATGCTGCAGCTGGCTTCCAGCAACGTAACGGTAGCGATTACGCGCAAGGGGATCACGGAGGTGGACCGGTTCACGCCGGAGGCGATCGGCGAGAAGTACGGCCTCAAGCCGGAGCAAATTATCGATCTCAAGGGTCTGATGGGCGATGCGTCCGACAACATTCCGGGCATTCCCGGCGTCGGCGAGAAGACGGCGCTCAAGATGCTGCACGATTACGGGACGGTCGAGGAAGTGCTGGCACGCGTCGACGAACTGAAGGGCAAGATAAAGGAGAAGGTCGAGGAGCATAAGGAAAGCGCGCTCATGAGCAAGAAGCTCGCGACGATCTTCCGCGAAGTGCCGCTTGACCGCGGAGAAGCGGAGATGGCTTATGACGGTTATGATCCGGCATCGCTCTCGGAAGCGTTCCGCAAGCTGGAATTCCGCTCGCTCTCGGAACGGCTGGATCTGCCGACCGGCGGCGGAACGGGCGACGGGGACGGCGAGACGGCTGCTGCCGAGCTGAACGTTCGGCTGTTGACGGCAGACGAGATCGGTGCCGAATTGACAGCGGTCAAGCTCGAAGAGGCATGCAGCCTGCTGATCGAAGCGGCAGGGGAGAATCCGCACCAAGCCGCGCTGCTGGGCCTTGCGATCTCTTGCGACTCGGCATCGTACGTCGTGACGACGGAGACGCTTCACAGCGAAGGGGCCGCTGCCTTGCGCGCATGGCTGGCGGATGCGGATAAGCCGAAGACGGGCTACGACTTGCATAAGTCTGCGCTAGTGCTGGCATGGCACGGTCTGTCGATGGCAGGGGCTTCCTTCGACGTGCAGCTTGCCGCCTATCTGCTCGACCCCACAGACAATAACTACGGCCTGCATGCGTTGACATCCCGCTATGGCCTGCCGACGGTACAGGCGGACGATGATTTCTACGGCCGCGGCGCGAAATTTGCCGTTCCTGTGCCGGACAAGCTGGCCGAGTACTTGGCGCGCAAGGCGGACGCGGTACGCCGCTTAGCGCCGAAGCAGCAAGAGGAACTCGAGAAGTTCGGCATGAATCGGCTGTACTATGACTTGGAGCAGCCGTTGTCGACCGTGCTATGCGGCATGGAGAAGCAAGGCATCGCAGTGAACAGCGGCGAATTGGAGTCGCTCGGCAACGAGCTCGAGACCGAAATCGCGCGGCTCATGACGGAGATCTATAAGCATGCGGGAACCGAGTTCAACTTGAACTCGACGAGGCAACTGGGCGAGATTCTGTTCGAGAAACTGGGGCTGCCCGTCATCAAGAAGACGAAGACCGGCTATTCGACCGATGCCGAAGTATTGGAGAAGCTGGAACCCTACCACGAAATCGTGCGGTCCATTCTCCATTATCGCCAGTTGGCGAAGCTGCAGTCGACTTATGTCGACGGTCTATTGAAGGAGATCCGCAAGGAGACGGGCAAGGTCCATACGTATTACCGGCAGACGATTGCGGCAACCGGGCGGCTAAGCAGCCAATTCCCGAACCTTCAGAACATCCCGATCCGACTCGAGGAGGGCCGCAAGATTCGTAAGGCGTTCGTGCCGTCCGTGCCGGGCTGGTCGATTCTTGCGGCGGACTACTCGCAGATCGAGCTGCGCGTACTGGCGCATATCTCGGGGGACGAGGGACTGAAGGAAGCGTTCAAAACCGGGATGGACGTTCACACGAAGACGGCGATGGACGTATTCGGCGTGGCGCCGGAGCAGGTCGATGCGAATATGCGCCGGCAAGCGAAGGCCGTTAACTTCGGCATCGTGTACGGCATCAGCGACTTCGGCTTATCGCAGAACCTGCACATTACGAGAGCCGAGGCCGCGCAGTTCATTGAGCAATATTTTGCCGCGTTCCAAGGGGTTCGCCGCTATATGGACGATATCGTCAAACAGGCCCGCGAAGACGGCTACGTGACGACGCTGCTCGAACGCCGCCGTTACCTGCCTGAGATTAAGGCATCGAATTTCAACCTGCGTTCGTTCGCCGAGCGTACGGCGATGAATACGCCGATTCAGGGCACAGCCGCCGATATCATCAAGCTGGCGATGGTGAAGATGGATCAGACGATCCGGGAGCGGGGCTTGAAGAGCCGGATGCTGCTGCAGGTGCATGACGAACTCGTCTTCGAGGTGCCGGAGGACGAGCTGGAGACGATGAAGCAGCTCGTGCCGGACGTCATGGAATCGGCGATCGAGCTGGACGTTCCGCTGAAGGCCGATGTCAGTTTCGGCAGCAATTGGTATGAAGCGAAATAATGCGTATCGGGTATAATGGGGCAGTGAGGTGAACAGTAATGCCGGAATTGCCGGAGGTTGAGACAGTGCGGCGCACGCTGATCGCGCTTGTCGCAGGCCGGACGATCGAGCGGGTGACGGTATCGCTGCCGCGCATTATCCAGCGGCCGGCGGAGCCGGAGCAATTCGCCGACATGCTGGCCGGACAGACGATCAAGACCGTGGAGCGTCGCGGGAAGTTTCTGCGTATCGTGCTCGATGAGCTGGTGCTGGTGTCGCATCTTCGGATGGAAGGGCGATACGGGCATTACCGTTCGGACGAGCCGGTCGAGAAGCATACGCATGTTATTTTTCATTTTACGGATGGAACCGAGCTCCGCTATAAGGATGTACGCCAGTTCGGGACGATGCATATTTTTCTGCCGGGCGAGGAATTCGCGTTGGCGCCGCTGAATAAGCTGGGTATAGAACCGCTGGACGAGTCCTTCACGTCGGAAGCCCTGCGCGGGCTACTCGGCGGGCGAAGCGGACCGATTAAGCCGCTGCTGCTCAATCAAGCCTACGTGGTAGGGTTAGGCAATATCTATGTGGATGAGGCGCTGCATGCATCAGGGATCCACCCCGAGCGGCCGGCCGATTCGCTTCGCAAGGCGGAATGGGAGCGCCTGTATGCCGCGATCCGCGAGACGCTCGGCCGCGCAGTCGATGCCGGCGGATCGTCCGTGAAGTCGTATGTGAACGGACAGGGCGAGATGGGCATGTTCCAGTACAGCCTGCAGGTATACGGGCGCGAGCAAGAGCCATGCCGCACCTGCGGCACCCCGATCGAGAAATCGGTTGTCGGCGGGCGGGGAACACATGTCTGCCCGAAATGCCAGCCGTCCGGCGCGAAGTCATCGAAGCGCGCGTCAGCCGGCAGAGCCGCGAAGACGAGCGCAGATAAGAATGGGAAGGCTGGCGGCAAGCGATCGAAGGGCGTTATCGCTGCCCGGATGGCTGTTCGCGGAGATTGAGAGCGGTGGTGTGCACGCGGCCGTAGGGAACGCATATGATGTTTACAGACTTGGGCGCCGTCTCTAGCGGCCCTCCGGGAGGTACATCGTATGATCGCTCATCTGCTGCCGTTGTTTCTGCTCGCACTGGCTGTAAGCTTGGATGGATTCGGTGTCGGCGTCACCTATGGCCTTCGTCAGATACGTATCCCTGTCATATCGGTCATCATCATCGCGATCTGTTCCGGCTGCGTGATCTGGCTTTCCATGCTGGCAGGCGGTTGGATCACGACATTCCTGTCGCCGGCATTCGCCCGATTCCTCGGCGCGTTCATTCTGATCGGAATCGGCTGCTGGGCGCTTGCTCAGCTGTATCTGAGCCGCGGGGAACGAGGGACGATCGACACGCAAGATCGGCCTCGTCAGGAGGACGAACAGGTGTCCAAGCGATCGCCTGTCGCCGACGAGGCCCTGGCTACGCTCATCAATATCGAATTGAAACGATTCGGCCTCGTCATCCAGATTCTGCGCACGCCGCAGGCGGCCGACGTCGACCGTTCCGGCACGATCTCCTCTTCGGAAGCCGTGCTGCTCGGCCTGGCTTTGTCGCTGGATGCGCTAGGAGCAGGCCTCGGCGCGGCCATGCTGGGTTTCTCGCCGCTCCTTACCGCCGGATTCATAGCGCTTGCCAGCGGATTCTTCTTGCTGACGGGCATGCGCGTCGGCATACGGTACGCTTCGTTCACGGGCGTGAGGGCATTCTCGGTGCTGCCGGGTTTGATCCTCATCGTGATGGGTATTACTAGATTGTTATGAATGTGATGAGGTGAAGCAATGATCATCGGGTTGACCGGCGGAATCGCCTGCGGGAAAAGCACGGTCGGTTCCATGCTGGCTGCACGCGGCGCGCTGCTCGTCGATGCCGACCAAGCGGCCAGGGATGTCGTCGTCCCTGGCATGCCCGCATTGGAGCAAGTGACCGCCGCATTCGGGCATGGCGTCCTGCAAACGGATGGGACGCTTGACCGCGCGAAGCTCGGCTCGATCGTATTCGCGGACAAGGACAAGCTCCGGACATTGGAGAGCATCCTGCATCCCGCGATCCGTTCGTACATGTGGGAGCAGATGCGTGAGGCGCAGGCCAAGGACCCGGACAAGCTCATCGTAGCCGATATCCCGCTTTTATACGAGACCGATCAACAGCGTCTGTATGAGGGCGTGCTGGTCGTCTACATACCGAGGGCCATGCAATTGGACAGGCTGCTCCAGCGGAATCCGGACATGGGTGCCGAGCAGGCTAATCAGCGGATCAACGCGCAGATGGACATCGAACGTAAGCGGGAGCTGGCGGATTGGGTCATCGATAACAGCGGTACGCTCGAAGAGACCGGGCAGCAGGTGGAGTCGTTCTTGGACGGATTGAGGCGGCGATGAGGTGGCTGCGGAAGCGAAGAGTGCTGGTTTTGCTGCTAGTCGGCGTACTCGTCCTGCTCTTCGTGAATTCATCCTGGCTCGGCAAGTGGATGTATCCGATTCACTATGCGAGCGATATTCGAGCAAGCGCAATGACGCAAGACGTGGATCCGTATCTGATCGCTGCCATCATACGAGCCGAATCGAACTATAAGACTGGCAAGGAATCGCATAAAGGCGCTGTGGGCATCATGCAGATTATGCCGGACACGGCCGCATGGATCATCGAGCAGGCAGCTTTTCGGAATGTGAGCCTTGACGACATTCGGCATCGAGCCGATGTCGGGATCGAGCTGGGAGCGTGGTACGTGCATTCGCTGCATGACCAATTCGACGGCAATTCCATCGCGGCGATTGCCGCGTATAATGCGGGACCCGGCAATGTCAGGAGCTGGCTGCGCTCGCAGACATGGGACGGTAAGATCGAGACGAGCGACAGCATTCCGTTCGGTGAGACAAGACACTATGTACAACGGGTTGTTTATTATTATAATAAGTACAAAGAGTTGTATCCGAGCTTCTGATCGGATGATGATAAAAAGCTCTGGCGCAGCTCCCCTTGCGGGAAGCGTGCGCCAAAGCCTTCTTGATGAAGCCTTGAATTATTTGAATTGTCCAGCCAGCGATTGCTCGGCGATTTGGACCAGCTTACGGGTGATGTAACCCCCGAGGGAGCCGGCATCACGCGTTGCCATGTTGCCATAGTAGCCGTCTTGCGGGATGGAGATCCCCAGCTCTTGTGCAACTTCGAATTTCATTTGGTCGAGTGCTGCAGTTGCTTGCGGGACGACCAGTTGGTTGCTGTTACGATTCCCTGCCATTGTCGTTCACCTCCTTGCGGTTGGTAACTGTATTATGTGCGATATTCCGGAGTTCATTACGACTTCGGACGGGGAATTGTTGCCAATCGACCGTAAAGCGCGTAAGATCAAGCTAGATTGGGGGTCAAGACTACGAATGAAATGTCCGTATTGCGACTATTCCGGCACCAAGGTACTCGATTCGAGGCCCGCTAACGAGAACAAGTCGATCCGGCGCCGCCGCGAATGCGAACGCTGCAGCCGCCGCTTCACGACGTTCGAGATGATCGAGGAGACGCCGTTGATCGTCATTAAGAAGGACGGCAGCCGCGAGGAGTTCAGCCGTGACAAAATATTGCGCGGTCTCATCCGTGCGTGCGAGAAGCGTCCGGTGTCCGTCGAGCGGCTGGAGGTTATCGTGTCCGAGGTCGAGAAGGAGCTTCGTACGACGGCGCATGCCGAGGTTGAATCGCGCGATATCGGCGAGCTCGTCATGGAGCAGCTGTATCCGGTAGACGAGGTGGCCTACGTCCGATTCGCGTCCGTATACCGTCAATTCAAGGACATCAATATGTTCATGAAGGAGCTCAACAACCTGCTCTCCAAGCATACGTTCCCTGGCGACAAAAACGGTTGACAGCCCGGCATCAACCGTGCTATCATCATCTTTGTCGTCATTTCAATGGGGCCTTAGCTCAGCTGGGAGAGCGCATCGCTGGCAGCGATGAGGTCAGGGGTTCGATCCCCCTAGGCTCCACCAAATATACAACAAACAACCACGCCAATTGCGGCGTGGTTTTCTTGTTGTATGCGGTGGACAGCCTAGGGGGTGAGAACCCCGGTGGGTTCGTCCGCGCGCAGGCAGTGGAAGGAATCGCATCTTCGATTCAGCATCGAACGAACGAGCACGGCGTCTGAATCTACCGCTAAGATCGTCATCGAGGGCACGGCTTCGTCAGCAAGTGAGATCAGATTCGGACATCCCCTCCGCGAAGCCGAGTGAAGCGCGGCGGAGCTATAGGCTCCACCATGGACAGCCTAGGGGGTGAGAACCCCGATGGTTCGTCCGCGTGCAGGCAGCGGAAGGAATCGCATCCTCGATTCAGCATCGAACGGACGAGCACGGCGTCTGAATCTACCGCTAAGATCGTCATCGCGGGCAGGGCCTCGTCAGCAAGTGAAATCAGGATTCGGACATCCACTCCTGGGGAAAATCGAGTCTAACGAGATGAATCCCCTAGGCTCCACCATATAATACATACTGCGCAACCTACAGGGGTTACGTTTTTTATGTGGTGGACACCATAGGGGACGAGAACCCCTTAAGGTTCGTCTGAATCTACCGCTTCTTAGAAAATTGTTGTATAACCTGCTTTCGATTTGCAACGCCTAGTTTTTGGTACACATGCCTGCAATGCCTTTTTACGGTTTCCAAGGTGATGGCCAGCACATCCGCGATCGTACGGTTAGATGCACCTTCGATTAACAATTGGAAAATCCGTTGTTCTTGTCGCGTTAACATGCCATTGGGAATGAGGCTTGTACCGGAAATTCCCCCTTTTTTAGGCATCACTCTGAGCAGCTTAGCAACAAACTTGTCTAGCTCATGATTGCCCTGAAGCCTATAGCGCTTGCGACTAGCAGTCAGCAGAACAACCAGAGCAGCCCCTTCATCTGCAATCATCTGAATGTACCCATGCGCCTGAGCTTCCGATGCCGCGAGCATTATTTTCTCTACCGCAATGTCGGTCTTCCCCTGTTTATGATAAATTTGTGCCAGCAACAGATGGGATTCGATCAGATCTCTGGGATGGTTTACCCGCAGTGCTGCTTGTAAGAGGCTTTCCCCCAATAGGAATGCCTCAGAGGTGTTCCCTGTGAATAGGTGAGCTCTTAAGATGACAAAAGCTTCAAATATCCGTTCTTGAGGAGCAGAAAATGAGATAAGCGACCGAACCGAGGCGGAGTGCATCCACTTTCTGACGTGCCGAATATCCTCTTCCATCATTCTAAGCTTTGCTTCACAGGCATTGACAACAGCAAGCTGTTCATCAAGATTGCGGTGTATCAATAGATTCCGCGCTTGTTGCAGCGTTGCCCACGCAGCGTCCTTCTCACCCTTGCCGTATTTTAATAGAGCCCATGCGACGTAAGCGGGAACGAACAATCCCGGAATGTCCAAGTCGAGACTAAGCTTAAGACCCTCCAACAAATACGGCTCCGATTCCTCCATTCTTCCCTGTTCATAGCGGCATTCTCCCAAGCAAATCAACATGACAGCATACGATGTATCCTTGCGCCCCCATCGAGGCAAGCCGAATTCGCATGTAGCAATGGCAGACTCCAGGACCCCATAGTGTCCGTACTTTCCTCGAAGCAACGAAGCGGTATAGGGGTGGAAATAAAGCGAATGTCGATGCAACTGACCTGGACCGCCTAGCAGTTCCGCCGTTTTCTGCATATAGAATAAACCTAGGTCTGTTTCTCTTTTGGAAAAATGGATCATGGAATGAAGCGCGGCCAAATAGCCATGCAGCGGCTCACTCGTCGGAGTGAAAGTGACTTGCGGATCGTCAGCAACAATGGAATCCAGTAAACTTAATACTTGTTCAGCCCTGTGGATTTGGCGTGCATGAATGAGTGAATCCGCTAATATGATGGCAAGTCCTGGGTACCTGATCAATTCCGCCTTCGTAAATCGAGCAAGATAAGTGTTCAGATAGCTGTTCTTCATTAATTCGGGTGCATAGCGGAGCAGCAGTTCGGCGGCATGATCACGAAAACCCGCATCTAGCGCATACCCCACCGCCTGAATATATTCATGCGATTCTTCCGCGTGAACCATGCATTTCAGCATGAGCGCTGCATACCGTTCGCCAGACGATTGCTGCAGCTCTTGGAGTAAATAGGCGTTGAACATCGGATGGAATACATAAGACCCTGGTTGTTGATGTGACGGGAATAAGAACCATCCTTCTCGCGATAATTCAGCAAGCGTTATTCTCGGCGACACGTCCTCTGTTAATCGTTTGGCTAAACCTTCACTTAGCTGCCTGGCAACGGATAGGTGCATCAGTATGTGAAACCATTCGGAACGATTCTCAGCTTGAAGCAGACTGCGGAAGAAAGCGGCTATATCATATTCCGCCCTGCTATGATAATGAGTCTCATCGAATAAATAGCCGCGTTCGCATATAAGAGGAATGTAGGCATTAACCCCGACGAACCAACCTTGCGTACGCTGCTGCAAATCATTGACCTCGATGTCTGTCATCCGGAAGGATGTCCTATTGAGGATATAAAGCTGCAGCTCTTGGTCCGTTAAAATCAATTGTTCCGCGGCAATAGAGGCTCCTTCACCGTCTTCGTACATCGCGCGGCCGAAGTTCGCTATATGTCTGCCTGACAGGATCGCGTGAAGGTGAGGAGAAACATTACGGAAGAATAGGTTGAGGAAGCGTATGATGTCTGGGTTCCGAATCGATTCGAAATTGTCAAGGATCATCATATGCGGTTGTTCAAGTTGTTCCAGCAAAGCCACCCATTCTGCCGCCAGCGATTCGAGCTCCGGCGATAAGCCATCGCGATCCGATCGACTTATCCGCTCGGACCAATCGTGTAGTAGTTCCTCGTTAGACGGCAACGGTAACGCATGTAGAAAATAGAACATAAATCGCCGGAGCTCGTTGTCCTCCGAATCAAGCCGCAGCCAGCCGATCGGCTGAAGCTGGTGGTCTGCCCAACTCTTCAGAAGGACCGTCTTCCCGTATCCGGATGGTGCTTGAACAACAGTAATTGTCCGTTGCCAAGCCTGATTCAATCGGATATGTAAACGTTCCCGAATGTAAGGTTGACGGATCGGCTTGGGTGGCATTAATTTAGCTCGGAACATGTGAATATCTGTGAACGCATCTGGATATGAATCCATGATTTACCTCGATTCTACAGGGGGTATAATTATCATACCAAAAATACCCCCAAAGGAGAATTGTTGTCTAAAAGTTAGTTCGCATACACTTAAAGGGCTAGAATTAGAAGTTTAATAGAAAGGAATTGTAGAACAAATCGAAAAGACATTAACGAGAGATGAGGGAATGTGAAGGATGCATAATATAAAACGATCCTATTTGTCAGGAGCGCTAATCGCGATTTTATTGCTATCGAATCTATTCATTTTTTTGGGATTTCCGAGCGATCGCGTATCGGCAGAGGCGACTGTCGAGGAAGGTGATTATGTGACGTTCGGCTCTTACGGGGGGCAGCCGTTGAAATGGCAGGTCATCAACATCGACGCCAACGGCTATATGCTGTTCACGGCTGGATCACTCGGAACGAAATCATTCGATGCATACGGCGACGGCACGGATGGACGCACGGATGCCGGTAGGAATGATTATGGGAGTAATTATTGGGAGAAATCCAACCTTAGGGAGTGGCTGAATTCCAGCGAACAGTCCGTGACGTACAGTCATCAAGCGCCGGATGACTCTCATGTTGCCGTTATCGGGTACAGTCATGAGCCCGGTTTCCTGTCCGACGGCAATTTTACGACTTATGAGCGAGCTCTGATTCAACCGGTTACGCACAAATCGTTAGTTGCCCCAATTGACGATCCGGTTAAAAGCGGAGGATCGGAGAGTCACACTTATACGATGGCACCGATCTCGGATGCGTATCAGAATTATGATATGGCCAATTACAGGGAGACGACGGATCGCGTTTTTCTGCTTTCCATCAAGGAAATCATAGACTTAGTCAACAAAGACGCCGTAGACGATGGTAAGGATTACGTGCAACACGCAATCTCTGGTTATTGGCTGCGAGATGCAGTGTCCAGTTCTTCCTTTGCAGTAAGAACCGTAGAAAACACCCGTATTAATGCCGCTTCAGCCAGAAATGGTGTGCATGTTCGTCCTGCCCTGTATTTGAATGCAGATTTGATGTTCTCAGGGACCGGAACGTTAGCCAGTCCGTATACGATTGACGCGGCCGGTACCGGGCTCTCTTCGCTATCGGCTTCGGCTTCGACTGTGGCGGCTGACGGCACGGACAATGCCACGCTGACCGTTACCAGGTTGGATGCGTTCGACCAGCCGGTTCCGGGTCATAATATTAACTTATCGCAAGGGAGCGGCAGCTCGACGATATCACCGGTATCGGCGGTGACGAATGCAAGCGGTCAGGCGACATTCACCGTCAGCAGCACGAAAGCGGAAACCGTCACCTATACAGCCGAGGATACGACGGACAACGTGACGGTGACGCAAACCGCGACGGTGACGTTCACCCCGGGGGCAGCGAATGCGGCGCAATCGACGCTGACGGCATCGCTCGTGAGTTCCGAGGCGGACGGAACTTCCAGCAGCACCTTGACCGTCACGATCAAGGATGCGAATCACAACCCGATCGCAGGCCACACGATCAGCCTGACGCAAGGCAGCGGCAGCTCCGTGATCGCCGCCGTTAACTCGACAACCAATGCGGATGGTCAAGCCGTGTTCACGGTGCCGAACACGAAAGCGGAAACCGTCACCTATACAGCCGAGGATACGACGGACAACGTGACAGTGGCGCAAACCGCGTCGGTGACGTTCACCGCAGGGGCAGCGAATGCGGCTCAATCGACGCTGACGGCTTCGCTCGCGAGTGCCGAGGCGAACGGAACGGCCAGCAGCACCTTGACCGTCTCGATCAAGGATGCGAATGATAATCCGATTACAGGTCACACGGTCAGCCTGACGCAAGGCAGCGGCAGCTCCGTGGTCACAGCCGTTAACTCGACAACCAATGCGGATGGTCAAGCCGTATTCACGGTGTCGAACACGAAAGCGGAAGCCGTCACTTATACAGCCGAGGATACGACGGCGGGCGTGACGGTGGCCCAAACCGCGTCGGTGACGTTCACCCCGGGGGCAGCGAATGCGGCGCAATCGATAATGACGGCATCGCTCGCGAGTTCCGAGGCAGACGGGACTTCCAGCAGCACCTTGACGGTCACGATCAAGGATGCGAATGATAATCCGATTACAGGTCACACGATCAGCCTGACGCAAGGCAGCGGCAGTTCCGTGATCACGGCCGTTAACTCGACAACCATTGCGGATGGTCAAGCCGTATTCACGGTGACGAACACGAAAGCGGAAACCGTCACCTATACAGCCGAGGATACGACGACGGGCGTGACGGTGGCGCAAACCGCGTCGGTGACATTTACCCCAGGGGCAGCGAATGCGGCGCAATCGACGCTGACGGCTTCGCTCGCGAGTGCCGAGGCGAACGGAACGGCCAGCAGCACCTTGACCGTCACGATCAAGGATTCGAATCTCAACCCGATCGCAGGCCACACGATCAGCCTGACGCAAGGCAGCGGCAGCTCCGTGATCGCAGCCGTTAACTCGACAACCAATGCGGATGGTCAAGCCGTGTTCACGGTGACGAACACGAAAGCGGAAACCGTCACCTATGCAGCAGAGGATACGACGGACAACGTGACGGTGGCGCAAACCGCGTCGGTGACATTTACCCCAGGGGCAGCGAATGCGGCGCAATCGACGCTGACGGCTTCGGTCGCGAGTGCCGAGGCGAACGGAATGGCCAGCAGCACCTTGACCGTCACGATCAAGGATGCGAACGACAACCCGATCGCAGGCCACACGGTCAGCCTGACGCAAGGAAGCGGCAGCTCCGTGATCACGGCCGTTAACTCGACAACCAATGCGGATGGTCAAGCCGTATTCACGGTGACGAACACGAAAGCGGAAACCGTTACCTATGCAGCCGAGGATACGACGGACAACGTGACTTTAGACCAGTCGGTGGAAGTTGCTTTTACTCGCTTGCCTAGCAGTGGAGGTGGTTCATCACCAATTGTTATCCAGCCCGTTATCGACTTGAACGGTGTCTCATTTGACCCGGACACGATCGATACCGACAAGCGATCGATTACGTTTGAAATCACACCTAAGGACGGCGTTGCATACGCCAAATTCCCTGCTAGCATATTGGCGAATCTTGAGGGGGAAAACGCCGCCTTCATGATCGAAATCAAGACTCCATACGGCAGCTATCAGGTCCCGGTCAATTTGGCCTCGCTCATTCCAGGGCTAGAGGACTTGTTGATCGCAAACAACCTTAAACCCGAGGACATTAACTTTAAGATCCTCTTGACCGACATGTCGGGCAATGAGGGTATCCGTGAAGCACTTGCAAGCGGGTTGCCTAACGGGAAAACGATGGGCGCGATCGTAGACTTCAGTATCGAAATCATAAACAACTCAACCGGCAAGCGTATAGGAGCCGCGGAACAGTTCACCAAGTCGCTTGTCAGAATCATTCCTATGCAGAATAACCTGACAACAATGCCCGAGCAATGGGGCGCATTCCGGTATAATGAGTCCGCCAAGAAGTTTGAATTTGTTCCTGCCCAGTCGGTTAGGATCGACGGCGTATGGTACGTGATGATTCACTCTAATTCCAACAGTGTGTATGTCGTCACGCATAATGAAGTAAGCTTTACGGATGTGCGATCGCATTGGAGTAAATGGTCCGTCCAGCTTGCAGCGGCGAAAGGACTCGTCAACGGAATCGGAGGCGGAAAGTATGCTCCAGACCAAGCAGTGACTCGAGCGGAGTTTGCTGCTATGCTAGTCAATGCGCTGGGACACTATACATCGAGCATCGACAACATGGCACCATATGGAGATGTCCAGCCTGGCGCATGGTATTTCGGTGCTGTAGCAAAAGCGAAACAACTAGGGCTGCTCCGTTATGTGACGGGTAACAACTTCACGCCTGACAGGCCGCTGACCCGTGAGGAAATGGCAAGTATGATCGCGGCAGCGATTACGCTGGAAAAGGTGTCGGTAACGAAGGAATTCGTCAGCTTGGATGGTTACAAGGATATTAGAAGCATGGATACTGCCTACCTAGAGGATGTTCGACTGATGGTGAAGCTGAACATCATGACAGGTACAAGCGCGAATACATTCAATCCTAAGGGTGAATCTACACGCGCACAAGCGGCGGTTGTATTCATGAGAATGCTGCAAACGCTAGGTTCAATCGATAGATAATTTCATGGACAATCCCGCTTGAGCAGAGATCAATCTGTCTAAGCGGGTTTATCCATGCGCGCGCAGGCAGTGGAAGGAATCGCATCTTCGATTCAGCATCAAACGAACGAGCACGGCGTCTGAATCTACCACTAAGATCGTCATCGCGGGCAAGGCTTCGTCAGCAAGTGAGATCAGGATTAGGACATCCCATCCGCGAAGCCGAGCGAATGCGTGGCGGAGCTAGGCTCCACCATATAAACTAAACCAAGCCATCAATGGATCGGGGTGTTTGTTTAAATAGGTGTTAGGGGTGCGAACCGGAAGGGTTCGTTCCGCGCGCAGGTCGCGAGCGTTGTGCCGCGTGGGCACAGTGCGGCCGAGCACAGCGTCTGAATCTTCACGCTGCGATCTGCCCCTTCGGATTATCCTCGTCAGCAAATTTAATCAGGATTCATACATCCCCCTAGGCTCCACCACTATAAATAAAGATACGCAGTCCATCATCATGGACTGCGTTTTTTGCTCTGGATGGACTTAAACTCGATCTTTCGGTCCACCTAGTTGAGCGTGATGGAAGAGATGCTGCCGTTCTTCGCAACGTCTTCCGAGTAAGAAACCGTCGCCCTTGCTGTTGTCGTACCATTCGGACCTTTGATCGTGATCGTGGGTGCCGAAGAATAGCCGGAGCCGGGGTTCAAGAGGGAGATTCCCGTTACGACGCCGTCTTTCACAATCGCGGTGGCGGTTGCCGGAGTAATCTTCCATGTTTTCGAATGCTGTCCATTGTACCTGTAATAGTTGGATACTTCGTCCAATCGGTCGTTGGTAATGCCATAAGGAGCCAGCACCTTCAACAGAGCGGCTTTGTTACGCTGCGCTTCTTCGGCGGTCGGACCGCCGCTGCTTAGTTCGGCTGGCGTTACGCCGCTGAATGCTTCGCGGAACACTTCAGTCGGAACCCCAAGGGCTGCGGCAATAAGAACGACTGGTCGGCCATGATCTTGCGGGTCGGTCTCGTAACCTCCTGAGATGGCAACGGATACGGTGCCATCCTCTGATGTAGTGACAGTGGTTAAGTTACTGGACGAAGGGGCGTCAGTCGGTGCCGTAGCCTGGCCTCCATTTGCGGGTCCGGATTGTTTAGGCGGGCGAACACAATCGTTCTGTCCAGATGGAGCTGCTGCCATTGAGCGATTGGAACCGTCAAGAGCCGCCCCTCCCCCGATGATTACTGCTGCTGTCAACATAACCGCCATCCACTTTGTACTCTTTTTCATATTCATTCTCTTCCTTCCATCGTTTATTTGTCTTTCATGATCGCTATGGTACTTGGATTTGGTGAAAATATAGTGAAAGCGTGAACGCTATCGGATATACTTTTTTTGTATATTGATCCTGAAAAGGGGGAGACCCTTGAAAATACTACTGGCGGAAGACGATGTCCGGTTAGGCGAGTTGACTACACATCTGATGAAAAAGAAAGCAGGCTACACGGTCGACTGGGTGACGACGGGCCATGATGCATACGATTACGCAACCGCTTCCAGCTACGAAGTGGTCGTCCTCGATTGGATGATGCCGGATGGGAATGGCCGCGACACTTGCGCGAAGCTCCGCAGGAACGGGTATGCCGGGGCAATTCTGATGCTGACTGCGAAAGATACGCTGCAGGATCGCATTGAAGGTCTTGATGCGGGGGCTGACGATTATTTGGTGAAGCCGTTCGAAATCGAGGAGTTGCTCGCTCGTTTGCGGGCATTGACGCGCAGAACGTTCGTCCCGCTTCAAGAGGACGTTATCCAGATTGGCGAGCTGGAGCTTCACAGAAACAACCAGATAGTCAAGAGTGGCGGCGAAGACATACAATTGTCTCCCCGTGAGTTTCAAATATTGGATCTGCTCGTACAGAATAGGAATCTTACGTTGACGAGGGAAGTTATTTTGGACAAAGTGTGGGGGCTTGACGCCGACGTGAATTTGAAGACGATTGATGCGACCGTCAAATTAATTCGTAAGAAGCTCGGGACTTCCTCTTCACGGGGGCTCATTATGAGCGTGAGAGGCGTTGGGTATCGCGTTGAAGCATAAATGGAACTTGATCAAGAAGGGGAAGACGGACGGCGATCTATTCGCCATGACGCGCAATAGGCTGACGCTTCAATACAGCAGCATGCTTATTTTATTTTTGAGCCTGTTCATTATCGGTGTGTATGTTCTGTTGTACGCGATTATTTGGAGTGAGCAGCGAGCTGTTCTGGGCAAAATCGCTGATAGCGAATTTGAAGTGCTGAAGCAATGGAGCGAGCGAGACGGCGATTCGAGCCGTCCGGTCCCTCGTGTTGTAGAGGATGCTTTCTCGATCAGCAATGATCAGTCATTCTATTATTTGATCGGCGCCGGCGGGAACGTCCAGCTAGGCGGCGAAATTCAGCCTCAATTGCGCGAGCAGGTGATGCAGGCAATCTCACAGGGGCTGTTTGAGAGGAACGATTATTCCGTAATTTCGATGCAGACATTCAGCGGTGCGTCGGCACACAATGCGCAATTTTTGGTTACCGCCCGAGAACTGGCGTTGAATGGGAATCAAAGTAGTGTGTTGTATGTCGGGAAAGAAGTTACGTTCCAGCACAATTTGTTCCGCTCTCTGCTCATTCTGCTGATCGGCATGGCGCTTCTGTTCTTTTTGTTAGCTTTGTGGTTCAGTTTTTGGATGTCGCGCAAGGCGATGGTCCCGATCGCTCGTTCCTATGCGAAACAGAAGGAGTTTGCAGCGGATGCCTCACATGAGCTGAGAACGCCGCTAAGCGTGCTTCTAACGTCGATTGAAGCGCTCCAACTAGAGCTCGAAGAAGGCGCTGCTGACATCCCTCTCGCCAATAAAATCCTTGCAGGAATGAAACAGGAAGTCGGATCGATGACGAATCTTGCAGGAGATTTACTGCAGCTTGCCCGTTCCGACTTAGGGGAGCTTATGCACAACCGATCATCATTTAATGTGGTCCTAGCCACAGAGAAGGTGATCGATCGCCTCCGACCGTTGGGGGAAAAAAAGCACATCACAATCGAACTGGCTGCTCCAACTGACTTCATTGCCCAGTGGGACGAAGAGAAATTCTCCCAACTGCTTACGCTGCTTGTCGACAATGCCGTGAAATATACGCATGAGAATGGAGCTGTACAAGTCAAGCTCGCCGATATGACGGTAAAGGGGGAGCGGATCATGATCGTTGAGGTCAAGGACAACGGGATAGGCATCGCGCCCGAAGCGCTTCCCCATATCTTCGATCGCTTCTATAGACAGGACAAGTCGAGGATGCGGCAAATCGGTGGACACGGGTTAGGACTAGCGATCGCTAAAAATATTGTGAGTTCCGCACGCGGCACGGTTCATGTGGAAAGCGTCATCGGTAAAGGTACTACGTTTATGGTGAGCCTACCGCTGTAGGGGGAATAGGAATCTTTCTTCTGTGGCGATCCGGCTTTGATTGACAGCTATCGTTTTCTAGAAATAAAATACAGCTATGTTATTTTAAATCGTGATTTCGGGCGAGGGGGACTGTCTGTGGACATCAGGCTTGGAATGGCGGTCCTTCTCTTGATCGCGACGGCGTTGATGATGTTCGTCGCATTATTATGTTTTCGAAACCGACACCTGCCAATCGCCAAATCAATCGTATGGACGATGTCTGCAGCCTCCTTTTACGCGTTCGGATATGCATTCGAGGTACTCAGTCGCAGTCTGGGCGAAGTGAAGCTGGCGCTGCAAATCGAATACATCGGCATCCCGTTCGTTTCGACGTTATGGTTGATGCAGATCATTCAGCTTGCCAATATCGGTGCCAACTATCGCAAGCAGTTGACGATCGCGCTGTTCATCGTCCCGACGCTCGTGTTTTTTGTCCATTTGACGAATGATTGGCATCGGCTTTATTTTACGCAATACGAGTTGAACTTGAACGGAACGATCCCGCTATACAACATGGTCAAGGGACCTTGGTACACGGTGCACGGTTTGTACAACTACTTGGTCATGTTCTTCGGCATGGCGCTGTTCATTCCGATGTACATTCAAGCATTACCAAACGTGCGTAAGCAAATCGTCATCCTATTCCTGGGGGCAATCGCGCCGATGCTCTTCAATATGGCGCTCTGGTTTGGCGTAACTGTCGATCTGACGCCGTTCGGCTTCGCGATTACCGGTATCACATATGCTTGGGGCGTTCTGCGCTTCAATCTACTTCGGCTGACACCGCTCGCGCTCGCCAAAGTATTCGAGACGATTGGCGACGGTGTCGTGCTGCTCGATTCGGACGATCGAATCGTCAATTATAACAAAGCCGCTGAAGCAGTGCTGCCTGAACTAAGCTTGATGCGGAAGCAAGCGACCGCCGCAAGCGAGGTGCTTTCGGAGAGGCCAGAGCTGGTCGCCCATCTTTGTAGGGCAATCAGCGGAGATGAGCGGTTTCCGATCGAAACGCAGGACGTGAACGGTAACAAACACTACAGTTGCAGCCTGTCGTTCCTCTACGGTTCGACGAACGAGCCGATCGGCAAGCTGCTCATTCTAAGCGATATTACCGCTTTGAAAGAGAATGAAGCGAGACTTCGCGAGAACGCCCGTCAACTGTCCGAGCTGAACGCGTTCAAGGACAAGCTGTTCACCGTCGTGACTCACGATATCCGCGATCCAATCGCGCTTCTCGTCAGCTTAACCGAGCTGCTCGACGACGAGATGACGGTCTCGGACAGCGAGCAGGCGGAGCTGCTGCGGGAGCTTCGGGTGCAAGTGCAGAGCACGTTCCAGCTTGTCGATAATTTGTTGGATTGGTATCGGAGCCAGAAGGGGAAGGTTTCTTTTCGCCCGATCAGTTGGAATTTGCAGCAAGTCGTCCGTCAGGCGATGTCGCTTGCAGGCACGAGGGCCGGCATGAAGCGCATCGGGATGATGGAACGTATCGACAAGAAGATATCCGTCTTCGCCGATAAGGAGATGCTCGAGTTGATTCTCCGCAATCTCCTCTCGAATGCGATTAAATATACCGGAATCGGCGGCAGCATTGAGATCGAGGCCGTGCTGGGCCAAGCGTCGGTCACCATATCGGTTCGCGATAACGGTATCGGCATGGATGAGCAAACGATGGAGACGCTTCGTACGGAAGAGCCGTTCTTTAAGCTGCCCATGTTCGAAGACGAGTCGGGAGATACGAGATTCGGCCTTGTGCTTACCCGTGAGTTCGTCCGCATCCATGGCGGCAGCCTCAGGTTCGAAAGCGCACCAGGTGTCGGAACGACATTCTCGTTCACCTTGCCGACCTCGGCGGGCATCCGGGAACCGAGCGATACGAACGGAACGGAGGTGAAGGCGCTTGAAGACGATTTTGGTAGACGATGAGCCGGCGATGCATCTGATTTTGCGTAAAATGCTCGCCAAGCTGCCCGGCATACAAGTGGCCGGCGCTTTCCGGGATGCGGAATCGGCGCTTGCGTTTCTGCGCGTCAATCCGGAGATCGGACTGGTGTTTGCGGATATTTCGATGCAAGGAGAGAATGGGTTGATGTTCGCGGCCAAGCTGGAAGCGCTGGCATTGCCCGTGCAGGTCGTGTTCGTCACTTCCCATAAGGAATTCGCTTTGGAGGCGTACGACCTGACCGTTCTCGACTATTTGGTTAAGCCCGTTTCTCAGGAACGGCTGGCGCGATCGGTACAGCGGGCGTTGGCCTATTATCAGGCCAAGAAATCCTCCCAAGAAGCGAACGCGGCGCCAACCGAGCGGAAGTTCGTCGTAACAGCGCTTGGCGACATGACAGTGAGCAACGGAACGAGCCGAATCAAATGGGTTTCACGGAAATGTACGGAGCTATTCGCCTACTTGCTTCTAAATCGAGGCAAACGAATTCCTCGCTCGAGATTGCTCACCGATATTTTCGGGGATTCGGAGCAATCGGCGGGGGCGGTCCATTATCTAAATACGACGGTATACCAATTGCGCAAATCGCTCGAATCGCTCGGTTTGCATGGCGCGATCCGTTCGGAGAACGATGGCTACGCCCTGGAATGGAAGGCCGCCGTCATCGATTTCGCGGATTTCGAGCGAGAAGTCGGAGATTTGCCGATCATCGATGCAAGTAACTTGGAACAAGCGATCCAGACGGAACGGCGATATACGGGCGAGTTGTTCGGAGATAAAGCGTACGTATGGGCGACGAACGAAACGGAGCGTTATGCTGGACTGTACGCTATGTTCGCCCAGAGGCTCGCCCATGCGCTGCTTCAGCAAGGAGATCCAGCGGCAGCGTCGAAGCTGTTGCTCAAGCTGAATCAGCACAATCCGTTCGACGAATCCATCGTCTATCAGCTCATCGCGATACGGAATAAACAAGGAGATCGCAAAGGTGTGACCGATCTCTATCACGACTATGTAAAGCTACTCGATCAAGAATTGGGCATCCGTCCGTCTGAGGAGCTGACCCGGTTATACGAATCATTCTCGATATCGCTGGATGCTTAGATAGAACCGCGAAGCCAAACGGCTTCGCGGTTATTTACGTTTGCGCGCCGATCGACATGTTTCTTTTATTATTCTTTTATTCTCGTTTTGTAGACTAGAAGAATACTGTCTAGACATGTCGATCTACCGAAGGTGATGTATCGTGGTAAATATTACGGTTGCGGCTATTTTGTCTGTCGCATTGCTGATAACCTTATTTCTTGCCGTCTTTGCGTTAATGTACTGCCAGAGCTCAAAAAAAGTGTATTTTATTTTACTGTCCATATCTGTCTTTCTTTTCGTGCTTGGTTACCTCTTGGAGGTTACGGCAACGTCCTCGGATGGCGGCATGACAGCAACAAAGGTCATGTATTTGGGTTCCGCTTTCTTTTCGCCGCTGTTTCTTCTGTTTGCGGCGGATTACTGCGAAGTGCGGATTTTGAGCCCGCTCGTTCTCTTCCCGCTATTGTCGATTCCATCCCTTGTGATTGTGCTTGTCTGGACATCCGAGTATCACAATCTCATCTATTCCTCTTACTTATATACATTGGATGCGCCGATTCATCATCTGGGAATGGAACCGGGCAAGCTGTACTATATGAATCATGTTTTCGCGCTCATCTGCATGATCGTTACTGGCGGAATATTAATTCATAGGTTGATTCATTGGGGGAAGCGATACAGATCACAGCTGTTGCTATTGGTTCTGGGCGTGTTCATACCAGTCATCGCCAATATTCTTTATGTCGTTAAGCTGAATGTGTTTGGTATCAACTACACGCCGGTGTCCCTTGTTGTCTTAAACCTACTCTTCTTTATCAATATCATACGATACGACATTTTCGACATTTTACCCCAAGCATCTGCAATGGCGCTAAATTCGATTAAAGAAGCGTTTGTGCTGATCGATAAAGATATGCTGTTTGTAAGCGCAAATCCGGCTGCTTATCTGGTTATGCCGGGTTTATCCCATCTCCACAAGGGCCGTGAGATAACAGAGATCAGCGAGTGGCCGCCGGAGCTGACCAAGCTGTCTGATCCTAGGAATGCAGATATACGGTTTTCCTTAAGGAACGATACGGAGCGATTTTACGGCGCCAGTGTCAGTGCCGTCTTCACGAAAGAGAAGGAGATAGAAGGCTGGATCATTCTGATTCAGGATATAACGCTTAATGAGGAACATGTCGCCTTGCAACGGTTGGACAAGTTGAAGGATGATTTCCTCGCCAATACGTCTCACGAGCTGCGTACGCCGCTGCACGGCATAATAGGCATCGCCGAATCGCTTGAGGTCGGTGCGGCCGGGCCGTTGCCCGAACAAGTGTTGAATCATGTTGCGATGATCGTTGCCAGCGGCAAGCGGCTTGCTTCTCTTGTCGACGATATTCTCGATTTCTCGAGACTGCGACATGAGGAGATCGTGCTAAGGCGTCAAGCGGTCGATATGCATCAGAGCGTCGAGGTGGTGACGATGGTGCTGAGGCCGTTGTGGCAAGCGAAGTCGCTGCGGTTGGTGAATAAACTGCCGGTGAATTGTTATGTAGATGGCGACGAAGGGCGCATTCATCAAGTTCTATACAATATCATCGGCAACGCGATCAAATTTACTACGGAAGGGTTAATCGAGGTAACCGCGGAACGTACGACGCTCGGGTGGAAAGTAGGTGTTGCAGACACTGGCATTGGTATTGCGACGGAGCAGCAGCAATCCATATTCGAATCGTTCGCTCAGGGAAGCGGTTCGATTGCCAGGGATTACGGCGGTACCGGCCTCGGGCTCTCGATCTCTAAGAAGCTGGTCGAGCTGCACGGCGGCAGCCTCGCCGTTGCTTCGGTTGTCGGAGAAGGATCGACTTTCTCGTTCGAGCTTCCGGCTGCGGAATTGCCGCAGGAATCGAAGCACGCAACTAGCTTCCTCGCTGACGAGAGCAGCGGGATGCCATTGATCGAGGAGAAGCTTGAGGCAGAATTACAGGACGAGACTGCGACGCTTGCTCAAGTGGACAACGCCGTAATGGCCGCCCGAGACGACTCAGACATACCTGAATCGCCTTCGCAAGCCTGTATTCTCGTTGTCGACGACGAACCTGTAAATCTGCAAGTGCTAGACAATTTTCTGACGTTGGAAGGTTATCGAGTCGTTCAAGCGTCCAGTGCGTTTCAGGCGCTGGCGTTGATCCAAGAAGGCCTCCAGCCGGATCTGATCCTTCTTGACGTGATGATGCCGCGCCTGACCGGGTATGAGCTGTGTCAGAGGCTTCGATTGGACTATGCTACGCGCAGCCAACTGCCGATTCTGCTATTGACGGCTCGAGGCTTGACGGCGGATCTGGTCGAAGGGTTCAGCTCCGGCGCCAACGATTACCTCAACAAGCCGATCTCGCGGCAAGAACTGCTCGCGCGTGTCAAGCTTCATTTGCAGTTGGCACAATGGAACAGCTCGCTAGAGAACGAGTTGTTGCAGCGCACGCTCGCGATTCGCAACCTGCTCGATGAGGCGGGGCAAGGCTTCCTATCGTTTGCCGAGGATATGCTTGTTATGCCGGAATACAGTGTCGAGTGTGAGCGTATATTCGGAGGGGAGTTGACCGGGAAGCAGTTCGCTCCTCTGGTTTACCCGGCGGATCTGACCGATCGGCGGTTTCTGGAGGAGCTGTTGATGCAGATTATTCACGAGCAGGACGAGTTGCAGGTCGCTGTGCTACTCTCGCTGTTGTCCAGCGAAGTCGAGATTAAGGGCAAGCATGTTGAGTTGCAGTATAAGAAACTGGGCAGCGAAGCCGGATTGCCCGACCGCATCATGGTGATGATGACCGATATAAGCGACCGGCGCCAGCTTGAGCAGACGATGGAGAAAGAGCGGCGCATGCTGCGGATGGTTGTGCGCGTCGTGGTGCACTATGCGATGTTCAAGGAGTTAATCGAGGACTATCGACGATTTGCAGCTTCCGGCATCCGTGAGCTCCTTGCGAAGGATGCAACGATGGAAGAGCGGATCGACGAGATGATGCGTGTTGTACATACGCTCAAGGGCAATTTTGCCCAACTGGACTTTATGGATGTGGTTGAGAAACTGCACGCATTCGAAACGCAGCTGCTGGAATGGCGCAAGCGAATGGAGGCTGGGAGCAAAGAGGTATTGGCGGCTGTTTTTTTTGCAGAATGGGTGACGGAAATCGACTACGCTGGCTGGCTGGAATCGGATATGCAGGTGCTGCGCGAGACGCTCGGAGATCAATTCGACGACGAGACCGAGACGATCGTCGTGAGGAAGACGAAGCTGCTCCATCTCGAGCACAAGGTTGCCGAGTTGTTCTCCGCCTCCGAGGGAGCGTGGATTGTCGACGAGTTAAAGAGGCTCCATCATAAGCCGTTCCGCGACCTGCTGGCGATCTATCCGGACTATGTCCAGCGGCTGGCAGCTAAACTGGGTAAGTCGGTATATCCTGTAGCAGTCGCTGGCGGTGAGTTCACGGTCGATCACGAACAATTCTTACCGCTTGCCCGCGCGCTTAGCCATGTGTTTGCCAACATGGTCGATCACGGCATCGAGACGCCGGAGGATCGCGCTTCGATCGGCAAGGACACATTCGGTTCGATATCGTGCCGAATCGACGAGAGCGACGGGGTGGTAACGATCACGATTGCGAATGACGGCAGCGTCATCGATACGGCGGACATCCAGCGCATCGCGCTTATCAAAGGGCTGGCGACTGCCGCGGATTTTGATGCGGCCATCCGCGCCGAGCAGCTCCGGTATCTTTTTCACGAGCAGTTCTCGACGAAGCGGGCTGTCAGCCACGTATCAGGCCGCGGCTTCGGTTTGAGCGCGGTTAAGCATGCGATAGTTGCGCTGCAAGGCGATTACGCTGTCGTAAGCGACGCCGAGCAAGGAACGATATTTCGTTTTACATTTCCGATTCAATAACTTCAATTCTGAGGGGGCGAGACCAATGGCAATGATTATGATTGTCGATGATTCTTCGATTATAAGACGCAGCCTGCGCGAGATTCTCGAAGAGAGCGGCCACGAGGTGGTGGCCGAGGCGCAGAATTGCGAGGAGGCGCTTGATTTGTACCGCGACCACAGAATCGATTTGGTGACGATGGACATTCAGCTGCCCGGCAAAAGCGGAATAGAAGCGGTGCGGATGATCAAAGAGTTCGATCCTGGGGCACGCATCGTGATGATCAGCTCGGTCGAGCAGCGCAACTTGATTTACGAAGCGATAAAGCTTGGCGCAAAACATTATATCATTAAGCCGTTTACCAGAGAGAAAGTGGATGAGGTCTTGAAGTCAATTTTGCCCGAGTCGTTGATTTCCGTTCCATCATCGGCTGCGAAGGTGACTAGCAGTCAGGCCTCGAAAGACCCCGATCTGGAACCTGCGGCCAAAAAATCCAAGTCCAAGCTCGCGTATGAGAAAATCGTCGATCCGCAAGCGATCGGTTTGCCGTTCGATGTCAGCATGGAGAGCGGCAAAATCATCATTACGCTGTACAAATACTTAACGGAGCATACGCAGCCGTATTTGGTAGGGTGTCTGCAAGGTTTGTTGCATATCTACAACGCCAAATATGTGATTGTACTGGAAAAAGTATCGGTGTCGCAGGACGCCGCGCTGCAGCCGTTCATCGACTTCATTCGCATCGTGCTCAGCCGCCGAGGCACGGTCGCCGTCGTCGTTGAAGAAAACAACCAGTATACTGTACTGAAATCCAAACTGAATACCGAAGTGTACAAGTCTGTCAAGGAGATCAGCTGGTATTAATCCATTGCTGGACGCATATGAGAACCGCGAAGCCAAACTGCTTCGCGGTTTTTTCGTATTATCAGGTCAGCCAGAATTTCTGGTTGGCCTTTTTTTATGGCCGGATTATGATGGCGGTAGCCGGGAGAACGCGGCGGTTTTAGGGGCAAGGACCCCGTCACAAAAACTGTTCTCCCACTACCCCCAATGACCATGTTTGAGCTGGTTGAGGCAACGGACCTCGAATCACAAGCGAAGCTGTGGGATTGGAACCATCGTGGGAGTGCCGGCTTATCATTCAGGAGGAGA
>JAEZCJ010000213.1 GCA_023433615.1 Bacillota bacterium
AGACCTCGCGATGCACCAAGCCGTCCTCTTCCAGCTCCCGCAGCTGCAGCGTCAACATGCGCTGGGTGATGGACGGACAGATGCGGCGGAATTCGTTGAATCTTTTCTCCCCGTCGATGAGATGATAGAGCAGTACGCCCTTCCACTTGCCCCCGATCAGGCCGAGCGTATACTCGACCGGGCATCCGGCCGACTCCGTGTTCAAGCCGTGTCCGTTCTTCAGCTTCTTCGCCATGCATGCCACTCTCCCATAGTATATAAATTGATACTACATAACAGAATTGTGCGTACTTATGATAATCGATTATATCATATATACTGGAAATATCAGCTAACCAGCTGCAGTATAAATGATAAAGGATGGGATGGATCACATGACTCAGAATCTCGCCAATAGCGCGAACGCGAAGACCGCGACGAACGAGACCAAGCGGCAGGTACTGGACGCCTTCCTCTTCCGGCATGCGTGCAAGGAATTCGATGCGGCGAAGACGATCGCGGCCGACGATATGGCATACATTCTGGAGACCGGCCGGCTGTCCCCGAGCTCGTTCGGCTGGGAGCCGTGGCAATTCGTCGTGCTCCAAGACAGGGCGATCCGCGAGAAGCTGCTCCCGGTCACGTGGGGCGCTCGCCGGACGCTGCCGACCGCCAGCCATTTCGTGCTGCTCCTTACGCGGAAGAGCGAAGCCATGCAGCCGGACTCGCCGCATATTCAGCATATGATGCGCGACATTCAGCAGCTCCCTGACGAAGTCGTCAAGGGCAAGGGCGGCTTGTACGGCAACTTCTTGACGTCCGATTGGAACTTAGCCGAATCCGAGCGTCTCGCGTTCGAATGGGCGAGCCGTCAGACTTACATCGCGCTGGGCAACATGATGACGGCCGCGGCAATGATCGGCATCGACTCCTGCCCGATCGAGGGTTTCCTCCTCGAGCCGGCCGAGACCGTGCTCCGTGAGGAAGGCATCCTTCAGGACGGCTTCGGGCTGTCCTGCATGGCTGCCTTCGGCTATCGCGTGAACGATCCGCGCTCGAAGACGCGCCGGCCGCTCGACGAAGTCGTGAAGTGGGTATAAGCAGCGTTACGCCGCTGCTCGCAAGCGAGTGAGACGCGCAATTGCGATAGAGGCATCCCGCAGGATGCCTCTTTTCTGTTGCGCAACCGAATGTACGCGGTTATGTTCGATGCTACTTCGGACGGTCATACCGGCATACCGGCAGAAGCAGCTGGCTTTTCCTGCTGCTTCTGCTGCTTCTGCTGCTTCTGCCGCTTATGCGCCACGAATGCTGAACGGAACCCGAACAACACAAAGACCGCTTCTCCTCACAAGCAGGGGGCGGTCTTCATGCCTTGCAATCTATTTCCCGCTGTTCGTCATCCGCATGACATCCAGCACCCGCACGCGGTGACCGGTCTGTTCGTGCGTCAGCCAGCCGTCCGCCATGCGATCAATGAACAGCATGCCCTGCAGATGGTCGAGCTCATGCTGCACGCATCGCGCCAAGTACCCCGATGCATGCAGCTTGCGAGTCGCCCCTCCGCGGTCCTGGTACTGAAGCTCCACCTGCTGCGCTCGCGTCACGCTCCCGACATAGCCGGGATACGACAAGCAGCCCTCCAGTCCGGTCTGCTCGCCGCTTGATGCGATGATGACCGGATTGATCAACTCCAACAGACCATGCTCCCCGCCGCAATCCATGACCGCGACGCTGCGCAGTATTCCGATCTGCGGCGCTGCGAGGCCGGCCCGTCCTTCGGCGGCACACAGCGTCTCGACCAAGTCGTCGAGCAGCTTCACCGTATTCGGCGCTGCGGGGTCCGCAGGCTTCGTCCGCTTGCGAAGCAGCGGGTCGCCGAACGGCAGAATCGTCCGGATCGTCATCGCCGCTACGCCCCCTTCGCCGATCGCGCACGCTGCGCCGGGTTATCCGTCTTCTCCGGTCTTCCCGGCTTATGCACCCAGAGATCGCTAGGCGTGCAGGCAAGCGCCGTGCAGAGCGCATCCATCGTATCGGCCTTCAGCTGCTTCGGCTCCCCGTTCAGCAAGGCGCTGATGGAGGGAGCGGATAAGCCGTAGCCCGCCTTCTCCTCCAACAGCCGTGCCAGCGCGGCCCCTGACCATATGCCGCGTTCGGCCATCACGCTGCGCAGCATCCATATCAGCATATCGATTCACCTCATTAGGCAACGCCTTAAATATTTAGCTATTACCTAATATATCATGCGCATTGCCGTCCAGCCAATAGCCGGCTTGCAACTGCCTCTTGCAGCGTCCACCCGTCGGTTCTCCAGCGCTCCATTCGACTAGCCGCGAAGCGAATCGGCCGTTGACGCCGCGGGCGATTCGGCATCTTCCCCCGCAGGCCGCTTCATGAACGGCCACCAGTTCGCTTCGCCGAACGTACGCACCATGACAGGGATGAACAAAGGCAGCATCACCATCGCGTAGAGGAACAGCCCGATCAACACGATCGTCGCAATCTGCAAGAGCGACATGACGCCGGACGGCAGCATCGCGGCGAACGTTCCGCCGAGGATGAGCGCGGCCGACATGATGACCGTACCCATGTTCTTCATCGCCAGCAGAATCGCTTCCTTCGGCTGCAAGTGCCGGTATTCCTTGAAGCGGTCCATGAGGAAGATGCTATAGTCGATTCCAAGCGCCATCAGCATGACGAAGCCGAAGAACGGCACAGCCCAGCTGATTCCCGTCAATCCCAGCATCCGCATGAAAATCACTTCCGTAATCGCCATCGACAAGTAATACGTCAGCATCAGCGACAGCACCAGATAGATCGGCATGACGATCGAACGGAACAGCAGGATGAGGATCAGCAGGATGCCGATCAGCATCAGCACGACCGTGCGCGAGTAGTCCGCATCCGAGATCGTCCGCAGGTCGTTATTCATGCTCGAGATGCCGCCGACCGCGAAGGCCGCGCCTTCCAACACCGTCCCCTTCACGGCGCGCTCTACGGCAGCTTCAAGCTCCCCGGCCGTATCCATCGCCGATTCCAAGTACGGATTGTCGCTCAGGACGACATCGAACTTCGCCGTCTGTCTGTCCTCGGACATGTAGACATCTAGCGCCGTCTGGAAGTCCTCCGACTCGATGGCTGACTCCGGAATGTGCCAGCCGGTCAGCTGTTTGTTCGGCGCGCCGGACAACTCGCTCAGATAGCCTTGCGCTTCGGACAATCCGTCGGTTACCTGCGAGAGGCCGTCGGCGCTCTGCGCCAGGCCGTCCGTCAGCTCGCCGATCTGCCCGTTCAGCGCGGCGAATCCGCTTGCCAGCTCGCTCTGGCCGGCAGCAAGCTGCGCTGCGCCAGCCGTCAGCTCCGGCATGCGCGCCACGATCTGGCCTTGCCCGCCGGCTGCCTGCTCGATGCCTCGCTTCAGCTCGGCCAAGCCGTCCGTCAGCGACTTCATGCCGACCGCCAGCGCGCGATGCCCAGCCGCCGCTTGGCCGAAGCCGGCATTCGCCTGCTGCATGCCGCCCAATACTCCCGCAAGCTGCTTATTCAGCTCCGCGAGTCCTGCGCCTAGCTGCTCTGCACCTGTCTGCAGCGCCGCCACGGTCCCCTTCACCCGCAGATAGTCCTCGTCTGCCGCGAGCTCCGGATACTTCGCTGCCAAGCCGCCCAGCCCGGCATCGACGCCCTTCAACCCTTCCGCAAGCTCGGCTTGCTTCGCCGCAATCTCGCCATAGGCCGTCGACAACTGCCCCAGTCCGCCGGCGAGCTGTTCGTAGCTGCCCAGCAGCTGCTCGTTCGCGGCGGCCAGCTTCGCTGCGCTCGCCTCAGCCTCGGCCATGCCTGCGGCAAGCTCTCCTGCGCCGGAAGCGCCGCTTGCCAGCCCTTGCTGCAGCTGCTTCATGCCCGCGCTCAGCTGCTCGAGCCCTGTCTGCAGCTCCTCCGTGCCGGCAGCGAGCTGCTCGGCTCCGGAGACGGCCTCCTGCAGCTTCGGCCTATTTTCGCTCAGCGCGCCGCTGGCTTCGGCGAGACCTGCGCCGATCCGACTCAAGCCCTCGCCGCCTTCTCCGAGGCCGCTGCCCAGCGTCTCGACCTGCTCGGCAACCTGCAGATCCTCGATCGGTTCTCCGGTCGGACGCGTCGCGCTGCGCACGGCTTTCACGCCGTCCACCTGCGCCAGCCCCCGGCTGAGCTGCTCGACCGCTGCCAAGCCTTCCTGCGAGTCGAGCGCTGCATCGCTCTTGACGACGACCGTCGTCGGCAGCGAATCGCCAGGTCCGAAGCTATCCGCGATGATGTTGAAGCCCTTCACGGAATCATAGCGCTCGCCGATCTCATCGAGCGAGCTGAACGACGTCGAATTCTGGTAGGCCGCCAGGAACGGAACCGCGATCGCCGCGATGATAACGAGCGCCCCTAACGGCCGCTTCAGCGAGAACGAGCCTACCTTGCCCCACAGCTTGCTCTGCTTATGCTCAAGCGAGCCCTTGGCCGGCCAGAACAGCGCCTTGCCCAGCACCGCCATGAAGAACGGCACGATCGTGGCGAGCGCGATCAGCATGACCGCCACGCCCACCGCGACGGCTACCGCCGAGCGGTACAGCACGAACGTCGAGAAGCTGATCGAGGCGAAGCCGACCAGCACCGCAAGGCCGGAGAACAGCACCGTGCGTCCCGCCGTAGCATAGGTGCGCACGATCGCTTCCGCCGTATCGGCCCCGTGGGACAGCTCCTCCTTGAAGCGGCTGATCAGCAGAATGCAATAGTCGGTCCCGATGCCGAACAACACGGCCACCATGAAGATCTGCGTGAAGTTCGAGAGCGGGAAGTCCGCATACTCGACGAGATACGCGACGATCGACTGAGAGACGATATAGCTGAATCCTACCGTCAAGAGCGGTATGAACGGCGCGACTGCGGAACGGAACACAAGGAACAGGATGGCCAAGATGAACACGACGGTAATGATCTCCGTCTTCTTAAGCCCTTCCTCGGAGCTCTTCACGACATCCTCCGAGATGACCCAGCCGCCCGTGAAATAATGCTCGACTGCGATCCCTTCCGTCGCTTCGTAGAGCGCTTCCTGCACCTCGGCAGGCATTCGGTCGCCGAAGTCCACGTTCACGAGCGCAAGCATCGTCTTGCCTTCCTCCGCCACAAGCTGCGAAGCGAGCTCCGCTTGGTCGAAGTGCGTCGTGATGCCCGTGACGCCATACGCTTCGCCTTCTTCACGCAGTGCGGCCAAGCCGTTCTTGACGGCCTCCGTGTCCGCATCGCTTAAGCCTTCTGCACGATGGAACACGAGTACGGTAGACGCGCCGCCTCCCCCATCGCCGCCGATCTCGTCCAGCAATTGCCCCGCGACCGACGACGGGTAGTCGTCAGGAACGGTAATCTGTCCCTTCTCCCGCACCAGCTCCGCCATATTCGGCGCGCTTAGCATCAATCCGGCCGCAGCTGCCAGCCAGAGCGCGAGCACGAGCCAGCGCCATTTCAATATCGTCCTCATTCGCGGTCACCCGATCCCTTTCCCTCTTGCTCCGTCAACACGACGGCCAGCTTCTCGAATGTCTGAATGAATTGCGTCGCTTCCTGTTTGTCAAAATGGTTCATGATCCGCGACAACGTCTCCTGAATCCGCTTCTCCATCTCGTCCATCATCCGTTCCCCTGCCGGCGTTAACGTCAGATAGGTCACCCTTCTGTCCTTTTCGTCCGGCTTGCGAGCGATCAGCTGCTTGTCGAACAGCCGGGTAATGATGGCCGTGATCGAGCTTTTGCCCACGCAAAAAATATCCGACAGCTCCGAAGACGTACATCTGCCATGCTGGCGGATATATCGCAGCGTCGAGTATTGGTCCAGCGTCAGCTCATCCGCCATTTCCTTGCGGATCAACGCATTGAGACGGCGGTTCACGGTAAAGGAGACCTCCTCGTACCGTTTGATCACCAGCTGCAGCAGCTCTTTATCCAATGATGTCCCTCCTTGCACGCAACATTTTCACTCATGAACTGTTCGTCCATCGAATAATTCCACTATCGAACTATATCACCGAGACTGGCTTGCCGTCAACTGTCTGTCGTCACGCTCTACTCTCCCCCTCCCAAATCGAGTATGATAGACATATGTAGACAAATATCGACAAGGAAAAGGGGCGAATATCGATGCGCGGCGATGCATATGCAATACCTGAGCGGCTAGACTTCTTCTACATGCTGGCCGAACATACGACGCACGGCATCCTTGTGACGAACCGCAAGCGCGAGATCATCTATGTGAATAAGGCCTTCACGACATCCACTGGGTATTCGTGGGACGAGGCGATCGGGCGCAACCCCAGAATGCTTCAATCCGGCCTTCATGAACCTGCATTCTATGCGAAGCTGTGGCGATCCATTCGCGAGAAGGGTTACTGGCAAGGCGAGATCTGGAACAGACGGAAGAACGGCGAGGTATTCGTGGAGTGGCAGAACATCATGCAGCTCAGCGATGCCAGGGGCCGCATCGCTTATTACGGCGCAATCTTCTCCGACATCACGGAGCGCAAGCGCGTCGAGGAACAGATCATCAGCCAGAATCACGAGCTGGAGAAGCTGGCGACCAGCGACTCGCTGACCGAGTTGGCCAACCGCTATCTATTCAACAACCGAATGGATGCGGAGTGGCAGGCAGCCAAGCTGACGCGCAGCCCGCTCGCGATTATTCTGCTGGATGTCGATCATTTTAAGCTGTATAACGATACGTACGGCCATCAGGAAGGCGACCTGTGCCTCAAGCGGGTGGCGTCCGTTCTCCGCACGGCCTATAGCGGGAACGACCGGAACTTGGCGGCCCGCTACGGCGGCGAAGAATTCGCGATTATTCTGCCCGGACTCCATCCTGAGCAAGCGCTGCTGGTTGCGGAACAGCTGCGGATAGCCGTTCTGGAGGAGCAGATCCCCCATCGCGCTTCCTCTACCGTCCCGCATGTCACGATCAGCCTAGGCGTCGCAAGCTGCATCCCCGATGACAGCTTGCAGCCGACGCAGCTCATCCGGAGGGCAGACCAAGCGCTCTACCGTGCCAAGGCGGCAGGGCGCAATCACGCCAGCCTATAACCCCGGGCCGGCATCTCGCTTCAGCGGCAGCCGGATCGTAACCGTCGTTCCGGCTCCCGGCCTGCTGGCGAATGCAAGGGTCCCTCCGTGCTCCTCGATGATCTGATAGCTGACCATGAGCCCGAGCCCCGTCCCCTTCTCTTTGGTCGTATAGAACGGTTCGCCCAGCTTCGGCAGCATGTCCTCGCTTATCCCGACGCCTTGGTCGGTCACGGAGACGTGAACGGCTTCCGATTCCTGCCACACCCGCACCTTGAGCTCCCCGCCGTCCGCCATCGACTCGATCGCATTCTTCACGATATTCATGATGACCTGCTTCAGCTGATTCTTCTCGCACGGAATGACGCCGTCCTGCGCAGCGATCTCCGTGTGGATGACGACATCGTTCAAGATGGCTTGGCTGTTCAGCAGATCGACTACCTCCTGCACGATCAGCCGCACATCCCAAGGCTTGAAGGATGTCGCATGCGGCTTGGCCAGCACGAGCAGCTCGCCTAAGATCAGCTCGATTCGGTCGAATTCCCCCTCCATGATGCGGTAATAGCGCTCGGCCTGCGCTTCCGAGGCGTGGCGCAGCAGCTTGGAGAATCCCTTAAGCGAGGTGAGCGGGTTCCGAATCTCGTGCGCGATTCCGGCAGCCAGCTGGCCAGCCGTCTTCAGCTTCTCCGACTTGCGCAGCATCTCCTCCGTCGCCTTCTGCCCCGTAATGTCGCGCACGGTGCCGAACAACCGCCCGGTTCGCCCATGGTCGTCTTTGAAGAACTTGCCGATCGATTGAATGTTGCGCACGCGGCCGGATCGGTCCAATATGCGGAATTCGACGGACACCATATCGCTCTCCGCCTTCTTCGCGAGCGCCTGTACCTCTCGGATATGCCCGCGCAGTTTCTCCGTATCGCCCGGATGCAGAATGCGGAAGAACGCCTCCCAGTCATTCACGCTCTCTTGCCGCGATCCCCCTAGAATCGCGTACATCTCGTCCGACATCCGAACCGAACCGTCGGCAAGATTCCATTCATAATGGCCGATCCCGGCAATCTTCTGCGCGAGGAGGAAGTTATCCTTGGCCTCCCGCAGCTCCTCTTGGGCAGCAAGCTGATCCGAGATGTCACGGCAGACGCCGACCGTGTGCAGCAGCGTTCCGTCAGGACTCCGAATAGGCGCGAACGTCGCCTCGCATGTGATGACGCGCCCATCGCGATGGCGGAAGCGAAGCCGCATCATGCTTTGATCGGAGAGCCATTCTTGATCGCCGGTCGGCAGCAGCTGCTCCGGCTTATAGAAGGCGGAAGTCGCCATGCCGATGATTTCGTCCGGCCGGTAGCCCAACAGCCGTTCGATAGCCGGCGACACGTCCAGAATGGTGCCGTCCGGCGATATATGCATAATGATGTCGTGGGTGAGCATGGACAACGAGTGCAGCCTGGCCTCGGCGTCTTCCAGCTTTCGCGCGAGCTGCACCCGTCCTTCTTCCGATCCGTCGGCAGCAGGCAGAATCAGCACGGTCAGGCCGGACCGAGAAGGCTGCAGCCGCAGCTCGAGCCTCGTCCCGGACGATTGGCGATACTCCACCCGTTCGGCGGTCTGCGACCGGACAGCTTCAAGGAAGCGATCCTGCAGGATCGGCAGCGCAGTCTCTGGAAGCGCTTCCCAAAAAGAGCTCCCCATCAGCGCTTCCCGCTCCTGCCGCGCATGCTCGGCGTCCGAGTCCCGGGAATCCGGGACCCGGAACAGGCTGCCGTATGCCGCATCGTTCATGTACGTGATCCGCCATGCCCGATCCAGCGCCAACAAGCCGTCCGACATTCGTTCCAGCATCGAATACAGGCTCGCGTCATGCGATTCCGATTCCGTTCCAGATCTCCATGCTTGCATCATGTCACGCTCCTGAGACGAATAATAGTGTGGCTGTATGCGATCATGATGGTTCTCTTAAACTAGGACTGCCGATAAGCAAGCCCTTGGCGGCCATTCTCCACGAGCTCGGCATAGCGGCCGCCCTTAGCCATCAATGCGGCATGAGAGCCTTGCTCGACTAGCCGGCCGTCCTGCAGGACGAGAATCCGGTCCGCGCGCTGAATCGTGTTCAGCCGATGCGCGATGATGATGCTGGTACGCCCTCTCATCAGCCGATAGAGCGCTTCTTGGATGGCGATCTCCGTAATCGTATCGATACTGCTCGTCGCTTCGTCGAGGATCAAGATCGAAGGATCCGCCAGAATCATGCGCGCAATGGAGAGGAGCTGCTTCTGTCCTTGGCTGATGCCGCTTCCGTCCTGCTGCAGCACCGTCTCGTAGCCTTGCGGTAGCTTCATGATAAAAGCATGCGCGTTCGCCGTCCTCGCCGCCTGCTCGACCTCCGCGTCGCTGGCCGTCAGCTTCCCGTAGCGGATATTATCCCGGATCGTCCCTTCGAAGAGGAACACATCCTGCAGCACGAAGCCCATATGCTTCCGGAGGCTCTGACGCTTGATCGTCGTCGTGTCCTTGCCGTCGACAAGGATGCGCCCGCCCGTCGGCTCGTAGAATCGGGAGAGCAGCTGCACGATCGTCGTCTTGCCCGCTCCTGTCGGTCCGACCAGCGCAATGGATTCGCCGGGCATCGCCTTGAAGCTGATGCCTTGCAGCGTGTTGCCGCCCTTCTCGTAGGCAAAGGATACGCGGTCGAATTCGAGCATGCCCCGGATGCCGCCGATCTCTTCGGCCGCTCCCTCATCGAACTCCTCGCGTTCCTCGTCCAGCACCTCGAATACGCGCTCCGCCCCGGCTACCGCCGACAGAAAGGTGTTGAATTGGTTCGCCAAGTCGCTGAGCGGACGCGTGAACTGTCTGGCATACTCGGAGAAGGTCACGATGATGCCGATGGTCACGGCGGTGCCGCTAATGGCAAGCATCCCCCCTGCGCAGGCAATGACCGCGAAGCTCAAATTGTTCAGCATGTTCATCAGCTTCGGAATGAAGCCCGTGTACGTCTGCGCCCAATATCCGGCCGCGCGAAGCTTCTCGTTCTTCGCGTGGAATTGATCGATCATCTGCCGCTCCATCGAGAAGCTCTTCACGATCCGCTGGCCGGACAACGTTTCCTCGACGAAGCCGTTCAGCTCGCCCAGGCTCCGCTGCTGCTCCTTGAAGTACCTTCCGGTGCGTGCCGTAATCCAGCGCATGCCGAGGATCATCGCCGGCACGATGGCCAGCGTAATGGCCGTCAACAGCGGGCTGAGGTACAGCATCAGCCCCAGCATGCCCGTGAATGTCAGCAAGCTGGATATGAGCTGGATGAACGAGCTGTTCAGCGTCTGGCTGACGTTCTCGATATCGCCGGTCATTCGGCTCATCAGCTCGCCGTGCTGCCGCTTGGCGAAGTAGGTCATCGGCAATCGATGCAGCTGCCGGAACAAGTCGCTGCGCATGGCGGCGACGGTCTTGCCGGCTACGCCGATCATCCAATAACTTTGTAACCATGTCGATGCCCCTTGAAGCAGGAAACTGCCCGCCAGAACGCCAATCAGCACGAACAACCCCTCGTAATCCCCCGGGACGAAGTACCGGTCGATTGCCATCCCGAGCAGGAAAGGACCCATCAGCCCCAGCAGCGAGCTGGTGACGACCAAGCCGAATATCGTGATCAATAGCCGCTTATGCACCCTGAGATACGACCAGATCCGCAGCAGCGTGCCGCGCCAATTTTTCAGCTTCTGCCGCTTGTTGCCAGCCGGTTTAGCCACGTCGGACCGCCTCCTCTCCGAATTGGGATTGCACGATGCGCCGATAGAGCAGCGAGCGTGCCAGCAGCTCGGCATGCGTGCCATGGTCATGCAGCCGGCCCTCTTCGAGAATCAGCACCGTGTCGGCTTCCATCGCCGTCGCGATCTTCTGCGTAATGATCAGCGTCGTCGCGCCGTATTGCTTCAGCGCCTGCAGCATGGCCGCTTCCGTCATCGTATCGAGCGCGCTCGTGCTGTCATCGAGCAGCAGGAGCCGCGGGCTGCGCAGCAGCGCGCGGGCAACGGACAGCCGCTGCTTCTGGCCGCCCGACAGGTTGACGCCCTTCTGGCCCAGCATCGTCTCATACTGCTGCGGCAGCCGCATGATCGTCTCGTGAATCTGGGCGTTCTGCGCCGCAATGACGATGCTGCTGTCAGGCGCGTCTTCCTTGCCCCACAGCAGATTCGACTTCACCGTGCCGGAGAACAGCACCGTCTCCTGCGGAACATACCCGATTTGCGACCGCAGCCGCGCGGGATCCATGCCGCGAATGTCTTGACCGTCGATGCGAATCACGCCTTCCTCCGGATCGTACAGCCGGGGGATGAGCTGGAACAGCGATGACTTCCCTGATCCCGTAGCGCCGAGGATGGCCGCCGTCTGGCCCGGATTGATGCTCACCGACAAGTCGATCAGCACCTTATCGGGCGAATCCGGGTAGCGGAACGAGACGCGCTCGAATGCGATCGCTGCGCCGGGAAGCCCAGCATTTGTGTTCTCTGCATCTTTCGCACCTTCAGCGCCCTCTGCAGGCTCGCCCGGGACTCCCGCTCTGGCCGCCTCGCCCGTGCTCGATTCCTCGAGCACTTCGGATACGCGCGTCGCGGACGCTTTAGCGCGCGACAGGCCGGTGACGATCCACGAGATGACGGAAAAGGCGCCGATGATGCGGGTCGCGTAGTTCACGACCGCGACAATCTCGCCGACGTTCGCCCGTCCTGCCGTTACTTCGACGCTCCCGAACCAGAGGAGGAATAGAATGCTCAGGTTCATGACCATGAGGAGGGCAGGGACGGTCAGCTCGATCAGCCGAATCGCGGAGATGGTGCGCGTCATCAGATCTTCGTTCGCGCGTTCGAATCGCTCGCGTTCGTGACGGCCCCGCACGAGTGCCTTAATCAGCCGCATGCCGAGCAGATTCTCGCGGAGGAGGCCGTTCGTGCGGTCAAGCCGCTCTTGCACGGCTTGGAACAGCGCGAAGCCGCGCCGCATCATCCAGACCAGCATGCCGAACAGGAGCGGCGTCAGAATGACGAGCACCATCGCCAGCTTCACGTTGATCGTCAGCGCCATGACGAGGCCGCCGATCATGAGCAGAGGCGCGCGCATCATGATGCGAAGCCCCATGAACACGACGTTCTGCAGCTGCGTGACGTCGCCGGTCATCCGCGTGAGCAGCGTAGCCGCGGGATAGCGGTTGAACGCGGCGAACGTCAATGCCTGCACCTTCTCGAACAAGGCGTTGCGTATATCGTAGCCGAAGCCTTGACTGACGTGCGCGGCAAGATAGGAATTCACGATGCCCGAGATGAAGCCGAACAGCGCGACGGCAGCCATGACGGCACCCCAGAGCAGGACGGCTTCCCTATCCTTCGACATGATGCCCTCGTTGATGATCTTCGCCATGAGCAAGGGATGCCACAGCTCGACGACCAGCTCGACCAGCATAAGCGCCAGCGCTGCCGCCGCAGCCAGGCGGTAGGGCTTGAGGAAATGAATGATGTGACGCATGATGACGCCCGCCTCCTTGTTGACCGTGCGGATTCACTCTATTGAGCACGTAGTCTGTATAACGAACGAATGCCTATCGCCTAGGCACGTGCCTGTCGAGGCACGACGCTTACAGCGCTCGCTTGTGCCGATTGCGCAAGCAGGCGCTCCCCGGTTAGGTGAGCGCCTCTATGCCGTCATCAGGTATCCATCTGCTCGCCGATGCGTTTCATGAATTCTTCGGCGGCACTGTAGCCTTGTTGGCGCAGGTACCAATTGTTCGCCGCCGCCTCGATCAGGCCGGCCACGTCTCTTCCCGGCTGCAGCTGAATCTCGATATGCGGCACTTGCACGCCGAGGTATTCCGTTGTCCCGGGCTCGAGCTCCAATTCGTTGTTGAGCGCGTTCTCCTGCCAGCGGGTCAGTTCGATATCGAGCACGATCCGCGACTCGTCTTGGAACGCTTTGCGGCCGTAGAGCCGCACGACGTTCACCAGCCCGACGCTGCGCAGCGCAAGGAACTCCTTGGTCGTCTCGCTGCCCGTGCCGAGCAGCGTATGGGGGCTTAGGCGCTTCAGCGTAACGATGTCGTCCGCCACCAGCCGATGTCCGCGCCGAATGAGAGTATGCGCGGTCTCGCTTTTGCCGATACCCGACTTGCCCCGCAGGAGCACCCCGATGCCGGACACGTTGAGACAGACGCCGTGCACGGATACTTCCGGTGCCAGCGCCTTGACCAGGTAACCGTCCAGCATCGCGATGAATTCCGTTGTCGCCTCGCTCGTGCGAAGGAGCGGAATGCCCTCTTCGTCGCAATACTGCGTCAGATAGGTCAACCCCTCCGCCCCATGCGCCACGATAAAACAAGGCGGGCGATAGCGGACGATGTTGCCGATGTGCAGCATGCGTTCTTCAATGCTCTGCTTGAGCAAGTACGTGACTTCCTTGCGCCCGAGTACCTGAATGCGCTCCGTCGGGAAGAAGTCGAAATACCCGACGAACTCCAGGCCCGGCCGATGCGTTCTCGATTGCGTTATCGCGCGGTTCAGCTGGCTCTCGCCTGCAAGCACCTCAAGCGAGAATCGCTTGACCAGATCTTGAACCGTGACGTTCTTCATGGCTTGCCACCTGCTTTGCCTTATACTTATAACGCTATGTCTCTACAATAACAGGATAAGCGCGGTTTGAGAACGGCTAGCTGCAATTCTAGCGGCTCGAGGCACGCAGGATCAGAGTTCGAGCGACTCGCCCGGCTCCAGCGCGATGCCCTCGATCCCCTCTTCCGCCAATGCCCGGACGAAGGCGTGCCCGTCCTGCGCGATCAGCGGGAACGTGTCGTAGTGCACGGGGACGATCCGCTTGGCACGGATCCACTTCGCTGCGATCAGCGCATCCTCGGGTCCCATCGTGAAGTTGTCCCCGATCGGCAGGAAGGCCAGATCGATATCGTTCATCTCGCCGATCAGCTTCATGTCGCCGAACAGCGACGTATCCCCCGCATGATAGATCGTCAGTCCGTCGATCGTCAGCAGCAGGCCTGCCGGCATGCCCATGTAGACGATCTGCTGCGTATCGTGCAGCTCGTAGCCCGACGAGTGGAACGCCTGCGTCAGCTTCACCCTGCCGAACTCGAAGCTTCGCGCTCCCCCGATCCCCATCGGATGCGCGCGGCAGCCCTGCCAGCCCGCATAGACGGCAAGCTCGTTCGGCGCGATGAGCAGCGCGTCGTTCGCCTTGGCCAGCTCGAACGCGTCGCTAATATGATCGTTGTGCCCATGCGTCAGGAGCACGTAATCCGGCTGAATATCCGACGCCTTGACCTTCGCCGCCGGATTGCCCGTGAGAAATGGGTCAATAATGAGATTGTGCCCCCCTGTCTCTACCTGTACGCAGCTGTGTCCGTGAAATGTCAGCTTCATCATCTAATCCCCTTCCGATTCTTTGATTGGCATGCGCTATTATTATCCAATATCAGGAAGCCGTTGTCCACGCTTCCTGAGGCGCCTGTCCGCGTTGACACGCGCGCGGGGCTGCCGCAATATGGAAGTCACCAACCGCGCGATGCGCGGGATACGAAGGAGCGGATCGAATGGAACACGACTTCGTGCAAGCACTGCCGAAGGTGGATCTCCACCTGCATCTGGACGGCTCCGTGAAGCCCGCGACGCTGCTGGAGCTGGCCGCCGGGCAAGGGCATGCCCTTCCCGTCTCGCAAGCCCACGAACTGCTTCCCTCTATGCAAGTCGGGGAGGACGTCGGTAGCCTGACAGCCTATCTGCGGAAGTTCGACTTCGTCCTGCCCTTCCTCCAGAGCGGCGAAGCGCTGGAACGCGTCGCCTGCGAAACCGTCGAGCAAGCCGCCGCGAGCTGCGCGATCTATATCGAGGTGCGGTTCGGCCCTATGCTTCATGTCCGGCAAGGCCTTACGCCGGACGAAGCGATCCGGCGCGTCATCGCCGGTCTCCGGGAGGGCGAACGCCGCTTCGGCATCCCCGCGCGGGCAATCGCGATCTGCATGCGCCACCACGAGGAGGAGCGGAACCTTGCCGTCGTCGAAGCGGCTGCCCGGCAGCTAGGCAGCGGCCTGGCTGCCGTCGATCTTGCGGGCGACGAGTCCCGCTTCCCGACGGCCGCCTTCCGGCGCGTATTCGAGCGCGCAGCCGGTCTGGGGCTGCCGGCTACGATACATGCCGGCGAAGCCGCCGGACCAGGCAGCATACGCGAAGCGATCGAGGGGCTCGGCGCCGTGCGAATCGGCCATGGCGTACGCGCGCGGGAGGATGCAGGCGTGATGGCGCTTCTGAAGGAAAGGCGCATCCCCCTTGAGATGTGTCCGACCAGCAACCTGCAGACGAAGGCGGTCGACGGCTGGGCCTCGTATCCGCTGCGCCGCTATTACGACGAGGGGTTAGTCGTGACCGTCAACACGGATAATCCTACTGTCTCCGGCACGACGATCACGAGCGAGCTCCGGCTTCTGCAGGAGCTGTTCGGCTTCACGCGCAAGGAGCTGGCTGCAGCAGCGCTGGCAGGCATCGACGCGGCCTTCCTCGAGACCGCTGCCAAGCGCGGCTTGCGCAGCGAGGCGGAGCGACGGCTCGCCGCTCTCGGTATCGATGCTGCGGAGCTGTAGGACCGGCACGGCGATAGCGGGCACGGCGATGGATGCAAAGAACCCTCTACGTCGCCCGCCGGGGAGGCGCAGAAGGCGCCGTTCGTCCGCTTGGCGAGGCCGTACAGGGTATGGTCTTGTTGCTTAAGCGATCTGCGTCTGGTTGCGACCGTTGCGCTTCGCCTTATACAACGATTGGTCCGCTCTGGCGTAGACCTTATCGAAGGCCGCGTCTTCGCTGCCGCGGCAAGCGATGCCGATGCTGACCGTATAACGCAGCTCGCCCGTGCCCGGAATGAGCATCACGTTCAATTCGACGGTCTGCCGGATTCGTTCCGCAAGCTCGTAAGCTTGCCGTTTCCCTCTGCCTGGCAGCGTCAGCGCGAATTCCTCGCCGCCTACGCGTCCGAATAGGAATGGCATATCGACGACGCCCAGCACGGATTCGACGAAGGAGCAGATTGCCTTATCGCCGGTCTGATGGCCATAACGGTCGTTGATGGCCTTGAAGTCGTCGATATCCATCAAGAGCAAGCTTACCGGCTCTCCGGACGCTGCTGACGCTTCCCATGCCTGAGCCGTCCGTTCCATGTAGCCGGTCCGGTTATAGATCCCCGTCAAGCCGTCCGTAGAGGCCTTCACCCTCCACTCCCGCTCCATGCGGCGCAGCTCGGTCACGTCCGTCAGCGATAGCACGGCACCGGTGCTGACCGGCGTCAGCCGAACGGCGAGATAACGCTCGCCGGCCTCCGCTGTCTGGTACGACAGCTCCGATACCGTCTCCCGCTTGTCCCGGAAGCGCATCAGCACAGCCTCGAAGGCCGGAATCTGCTCCATGATCGAGCGGCCGAGCAGCTGGCGGGCCGGCATGCCGGCCATGCCGCTCAAGATCAGCTTGGCCGCTTCGTTCTGATCGAGCACGCGCGCCTCGCCGTCCAAGACGACGAGCCCTTCGGTCATCACGTCGAACAGCTTGTTGCGAGGGATCGGCACGGCTTGGAGCATCTGGCACTTGTAGAGGATACCCATCAAGAGCATGCTTGCCGGCACGCTGCCGACCACGATCCAGGTCCAATACGTCTGCAACAACGGCCACCCAACCGTCTGGAGCAAGCCGCCCGCGAAAGGCAGCGCCAGGCTTGCCGCCAGGACCGCGAGCTGGCGGCGCTGCCTGCCGCGGGTGAACAGGATGCCTCGCGCAAGCAAGACGAGTCCCGCCAAGAGAAGCATCACGCCATAGAGCACGAAGCCGTCATAGACCGCGGATGGCTTGGACATGATCTGACCCGCCTCGCCGATCGCAGCGGACGTACGCATCCAGCCGTGGATGCCCTCCGTCCCTAACAGGACGGCGCCGGCTGCCGGCACGACGGCGAGGAGCGCCCCGACGCGTCGATTCATGTATCGCCCGAATGCCGTATACGCCATCGCGAGCAGGAGAAGCGCTGCCGGAATGAAGAGGTATGCGGCCTGCTGGATCGCGCGCCAGAACAGCTTATCCTCCGCGGCAACGCTTAACGTTTCGAGATTCGAAGCAAATACCGACAATGCGAGCAGCCCGCTCACTGCGAAGAAGGGCTTGGCCCCCGGGGCTTTGCGATACCGATAAGTGAATGCGGCACCGCAGACTGCGAGCATGCCGGCAGACAAGTGCACTAACGTCATGAACATGTTCCCACCCCTTCGGTGCTGGCAAGCTGACGAATCGCCGCGCACTAATGGGACCATTATACCAATTGAGAGAATCTGGATTCTGTAACCTTCGACACGTTTCGCGGAAAACGCGGGCAGGAAATATTTTGTGCCCGCTCCGAACAAGAGGGCTGACCGGGCATGCGTCTGCAAGGACGCTCCGGACAACCCTCTTAACCGCTAGCTCTTCTGACTCTCCGCATAGATCTGGAACGTCACGCCGAACTTGTCGGTGACGATTCCGTATGCCGGGCTGAAGAAAGTTTCCTGCAGCGGCATGACCTCCTGCCCCTCCTGCTTCAGGTCTTCGAACATCTTCTTCGCCTGCTCCGCATCCTCGATCGAGACGCAGATCGTCACCTGATCGCCGCTCTTCGTCGGCTGATCCGGGAACGTATCGGAGAACATCAGGTCCGAATCCCCGATTTTCACCATGGCATGCATAACAAGGTCCTTCACTTCCGGCATTGTCGGCATCGCGGGGTTAGCCGGCATATCGCCGAACGTCTGCTGGAATTCGACCTGGGCCCCCATGACCTGCGTGTAATACTCGATTGCATCCTTGGCATTGCCGTTCATCATCAGATAGGGGATCAGCTTCATCCATATCGCTCCTCGCATCGTGCATTGTCGAACTGCTATCACACATTATTGCCTATTTCGATCTGCATTATGGGTGCCGAAAGGGCGCCTAATGCATGGATTGCAATCGAACGCAACTTTTGATAGGCATAGAATGGGATTCCATTGCATCAACTGCAGAATCCTGCGGTTAGGCTCACAATAGGTTATAAAGATATCCTCCGTTGCGATTCATGCAACGGAGGACGCAGCAGACGGTTGCACAAGGCGATGCCAATGCAGTCCGTGCAATGGCAACTTGCAAGCTCAGCCTTCGGCGCATCGAATATCTCTTCGCAGGCGGTGTGGCTAATAGCTGTCGACAAGGCTTCTCGCGGACAGCTCGGCACGCAGCCCCTCTAGCCCGATCCCGACCGGCAGCTCTGCCTTTATCAGATCGACGCGCTTCGGCACGCCCGGAATCAGATCGAAGTAATTATCCGAGCATATCGCATCCAACGTCCGGAAGCCGAGCTGCACGTCCTTGGCCACTGCCGAGCAAGACAGCATCAGCACGAACCGGTCCTCTTCCTCCGCATATTCGATCTGCATGTTCGGCTGCTTCAATGCAAGGTATTTGGGCGGCACGAAATACGCGGTCCCCGCGGAGAGGCGAACGCCCTCCGACAGGAAGGCGAACGTCAGCACCGCATCCATGCGATGCGTCATCGCAGGAAGCCGCGCCGCGAAGTCCAATTCCGCGACCCGAACCGCGGACAGCATCGGAATCGACGCGTCCAGGCGGCCCTGCTCCAGCGTCTCCCCTCCCAGCGATCGAAGCGCCCACTCCACCTGTCCGCTGAGCGGCTGCAGCGTCTCGTTCGTCACGTGAAGGGACACGCTCGTCCCTTCTTCGCAGGCCGACGCCAAGACGGGCGAGTAGAAGCGCCGAGCCGCATAGTGCAGCGCCTTCCATCGGCCGTAATAGTCGATGCTCGACCACGACAGCGTAGGCCAGCAATCGTTAAGCTGCCAGTAGAGCGCCCCCATGCATCGGCCGCGATTGCGCCGCCAGTGCTCGACCGCGTAGCGCATCGCTTCCGCCTGCAGCAGCTGCGAGACGTAGCTTAGGGCAGCGAGATCCTTCGGATAGCGGTACGTCTCCGACAGGTAGGTCAGAATCTTCTGGTTGCCCGCGGGATTCTTCTGATGGCACTCCATGACATAGGAGAACAGGTTGCGGTCCTCCGGCGCCGTGAACGCTTCGATCGTTCGCATATCCGGCATCGATTCGAAGCCGAATTCCGAGCAGTATCGGAAGTAAGTATCCCGATAGGCGGTAAAAGGTTTGTTGCCGTGCCATACATCCCAATAGTGGCCGTCGCCGTGCCGATCGCCGTTGGTATCGTAGAAGTCGCCCCCGGATGAGGGCGAGCCCGGCCAATAGAACGTGTCGGGCGCAAGCTCCCGAACCTTGTCCGGCAATGCCCGCTCGAAGAATGCGACGTACGATTCCCTGTTCTCCGGGGTATTCGCGATGCGCCCGTCCTCGAAGAACATCTCGATCTCGTTATTGCCGCACAGGAGGCCCAGGCAGGCATGATGCCGAATCCGCCGGACATTATCCTCCGCTTCGCGAAGCGCATTCTCGTTAAACACCGGCCCCAGCGGATAGACGCCGCAAGCGAACATGAAGTCCTGCCAGACGATCAGCCCAAGCTCGTCGCACAGCTCGTAGAACGCGTCGTCCGGGTAGAAGCCGCCGCCCCATACGCGAATCGTGTTGAAGTTCGCGCGCACGCAATCCCGCAGCAGCCGCTCCGTCCGCTCTCTGCTCAGCCGCCCCAGCACGTTATCCTCGGGAATGTAATCCGCGCCCATGGAGAAAATATCGATCCCGTTGACGCGGAACGCGAACTTGCTCCCGTACTCGTCCAGCTCGGTATTGACCGTCAATGCTCGCAGGCCGATGGAATACGTGCGCTCATCGATGGTCGCCCCGTCTTCCGCGAGGCCGACCGCGACCCGGTACAACGGCTGTTCGCCGAAGCCGTTCGGCCACCACAGCTCGGGCTGCGGAATCGCGCATTCGAGCACGCCGCTTGCGCCGAGCGGCCCGCCGCACGCGAACTGCCGGCCATCAGGCGCCGTAACCAGGATGCGCGCCTCCCTCAGCCGTCCGGAAGCTGTCGCTTCGCCCTCGAGCGCTTCCGCTTCCGCTTCCGCTTCTTGCACGCGCAGGGAGATGGACAGCTTGACCTCGCCGTTCCGATGATCCTGCCGGATCAAGACGTCCTCGATACGGGCACGCTCAACCAGTTCGAGGCGAACGCTGCGCCATATGCCGCAGTCCGGCAGCTTCGGGCCCCAGTCCCAGCCGGACATGTAATGGGCTTTACGCAGATGCGTATAACCCGGAATGACCATCGGAATCCCGAACAGCGGGTCAGCGGCGTTCCGCTCCAGCATATATCGCACGGGGGACCGGAACCGCACGAGGAGCCGGTTCTCTCCTGCCTTCAGCATCCCCGTCGCGTCGATGCTATGCGTGCGGAACATGTTGTCCGCGACGAGCGCAGACTTGCCGTTCAGTTCCACTTCGGCCAGCGTGTCCAAGCCCTCGAAGCGAAGCCGCTGCCCGGCCGCTGCCGCTTCTGTCTCGCTGAGCGCGAAGGTACGGCAATACTCGTAATCCCGGTCGAACGTCGGGAGAACGCGATATTCATTGTCGCGATCGTACGGGTCGGCCAGCTCGCCCGATCGCAGGAGATCCGACATCACGGTGCCCGGCACCGTTCCCTCCCGCCATCGATCGTCGCCGATCGCCCGGAACTGCCAAGTCCCATCCAGATTTATCGTACGCATTATAGCTTCCTTCCCTCTCTGTCTCTCTTACCAGAACAGCTCCCGCTGCCCTCGCAGCTTCGTGATCGCCTCGGCGAAGAAGTAGTCGCCGTAGATGAGCGATACGTCTTCATTCTCGCCTGCAGGAACATGGCCTGCGGCATGCAGGATCAGCCCTTGCGCCTGCTCATCGCCGCGCCAGCCCGCGCAGCGGGTGCTCAGCGCCTGCAGCAGCCCGATCGCCGCTTCTCGGTAAGCCGCGCCTCGCGTGCCCGGCGTCAGGTCGGCAAGCTCCAGCAGCCCGGACGCCGCGCATGCCGCAGCGGATGCGTCCTTATGCCGCGGCGCATCCGCCGGCAGGCGGAAGTCCCATGGCGGCACGCCGTCCTCGGGAAGCGAAGCCAGGAAGAAGTCCGCGGCCGCCTGCGCCCCGCGCAGAAACCGCGGTTCGCGCGTATACTTGCAGCATAGCGCGAAGCCGTACAGCGCCCAGGACGTGCCGCGCGCCCACGCCGAGTCCGGCGAATAGCCCTGTCCGCCCAGCGCGCCCGTCTTCAGCCCCGTCTCCGGGTCGTAGCAGACGATATGGTGCACCGAACCGTCCAGCCGGAAGAAGGTGCGCAGCACCGTATCCGCATGGCGGTTCGCGATGTGGCGGTAGCGCGGATCGGCGATCTCGCCGCTGGCCCAATAGAGCAGCTGCAGGTTCATCATGCAGTCGATGATCGTCCAGCCGCTGTGATCCTCGCCGTCCCAGTCCGGCCAAGCGCGAATGAATTCGACGGCCGGATTGTAGCGTCCGGCAAGCCACTGCGCGGCCATCAGCGCATGCTTCCTCGCCGCCGCGTCGCCCTTCAGCTTATATTGCGCAACGCTGCTCAAGCTGAACATGAAGCCGACATCGTGATGGAGCGGGTCGTACTGCTCCAGCGTCCCCGCGATCAGCGTCTCGCATTGCTTCGCGAGCTCCGCGCAGTCCTCCTCGCCCGTCTCGCGATAGACGAGCCAGAGCAAGCCCGGCCAGAAGCCGCTAACCCAATGGTGAGGCTTCACAAGCCCATAACGCCCGTCGGCCGCCGCATGCGGGAAGGCGGCACCGATCGCTGCCACATTGCGCTTCGTCAGCTTCAGCACGCCCTCCCAGGCCTCGTCCAGCCATGCTTCACCCTGCCCGCCGGCGCCTGTTCTACCTCCTGCTATGTCCGTCACTCGCTTCATCGGCTTCCAGCCTCCGTCTCTCGCGTGCGCAGCACGGATTCATTGGCGCTTCGCGCCGCCTCAGCGAACGACGCCCACGGCTCATCTGCCAGGTCCAGCAGCCCGTAGTTGCCGATCAAGCCGTTCGGATTCCCGTAGTCGTACAGCGCGAACCAATGCAGTCCGACAATGTAAGGCAAGCGTGCCGCATCCTCGATGAAGGTCCGGTACGCCTCACCTCGCCGCTCCTGCGAACGAACCAGCACGTTTCGCGCCCCGTTCGTGTTCAGCAAGAAGCCGTCGGCAGCCCCCGCGCAGAAGCTGAATTCGGTAATCATGAACGGCAGCCCCGTACGCTCATGGATGCGCGCCATCCAGCTCTTCGGAAGATCGAAGCTATAGAAGTTGAGCGTGATCACGTCGGCGTAATCCTTCATGACATCGAGCACGACCTCCGGGGTAGACGTGCCCACCATCCGGTTCCCGAGATTGAGCCGGTTCGGATCATACCGCTTCAAGGCATCGGACGTCGTGCGATAGTATTCCTCCGCAATCTTCCGCAGGAAGGCAACCTTGTCCGCTTCGAGCCGTTCAGGGCGGTCGGCCCGATAGACGGCAATCGCGGCGAGATCGTCGAAGGCCGTATACTCGGCGCCCCACGTCTCGTTCAATTGCTCGATCGTGCCGTGGCGCTCAACCAGCATCGCGATCCAGGCCTTCTTGCCGGCGGCCGTCGGCGGCAGTTCCAGGTAATCGTCGACAAGGTTGGTGCAGTTCGAGCCTTCGCCGGGATCGTTGTTGCCCCACTTGCCCCCATGCCCCCACCAATGAATTTCATTATCCGTATAGTAACCGATCAGGCCGGGATCGGAGAGAAGCGCCTGGCCCCGGCCGGAATGGAAGCAATCGATGCACGCCCGCTCCACGGATGCCTTGAACTTCACGTCGAATACTTCGGGGAACCCGGTCCCCCAATCCGTGTTCACCTTCGGCGCGAAGCGCGACATCCGAATCTCGACCGTCTTCGGCGTGCCGTTCCCCCAATAATAAGGCTCATGCCAAGCCCCTAGCGTATTGAAGCCGTGTTCGGCGACTTGCTCGGCCTTGGCATCCGCCCATCTGACGAACCACTCGCCGTCGCCTCCGTACTTGCGCATAAGGTCCGTTCGCAGCCAATGCGCTTGATCCAGTATCTGATTGTGCACGCCATTCATGCCCAGCGAGAAGAAAGGCTTGCCCCCGGGCGTCACGAAATTCCATACCCCGTTCCTCACAGCAGTTGCATAGTAGCCTCCGGTCTTACCCATGCCGCTTCACTCCTTCTGTTGTCGATCGCATATTGGTTGTCGTCTATAGTGTCATTGTAGGGCGCCGGCTCTCGCGCTCACAATGAGGGGATCGGCCGATATGCATCGCAATCGACGGGCATACCGCAGGCGCTTAACCGCTAGCGTTCCATGCGCTTCTTGAATTCCGCCGGCGTCAGGCCGTAGTGCTCCTTGAATAACTGCGAAAAATGGACGCTGTTCTCGTAGCCGACGTCATGCGCAATTTCGTAGACCTTCTTATCCGTGTCGAGCAGCAGCTCCCGCGCCACCTGCATTCGGATCTGGACCAGGTAGTTCCAAATCGTCGTGCCCGTCTCCTGCTTGAACATCTGGGCGTAATAGTTCCGGCTGATCGCTACGCGGTCAGCCAATTCCTGCAGGTTCAGCTTCTCAGCGTAGTGCTCGCGAATGTACGCCTTCGTCTCCTCCACCGCCCTGCGCGAAGGCTGATCCTTCGTGGCTTGCGTAATCGCGAAGATGCGGTTCGCGCCTTCCTCGAGCCTGCGAATCGCGCAGAGTCGAAAATAGCCCCGGACCTTGAATATCGGAATGACCGTCTCGCCGAGCCCGAGATCCTTCCCCTCCTGCAGCTCGATCGTCACTTTATCCTTCTTCAATTCTTCGACGATCAGCGTCAGCCACGCCATGGACAGCGGGTTGAGCAGATAGAAGCGGTCATCGATCCAGCTCTCCAGCATATCCAGCGTATCCACGACCAATAAGGGAAGCGTCTCCAGCTGCATCGTCTGAATCTGTCGCACCCAGCGCTCCAGCATCTCCTGCTGATGGGAGAGATGGCGGATGAGCAGCCGAGCAGCCTCGGAGCGGCGTTGTTCGAGCAAACCTTCGGTCGAGCGCGCCAGCGCTTCGTTCAATTGCCCTTGGTCCACCGGCTTCACGATGTAATCCCACGCGCCGAGCTTCATGCTCTCCCTCGCGTATTCGAACTCGTCATAGCTGGAGACCACGACGGTTCCCATCCACGGATAGCGGACGTTCAATTCGCGGATCAGCTCCATCCCGTTCATGACCGGCATCTTCACGTCCGTCACGCAGAGGTCCGCATAGTGCCCGGCCAGCCACTCCAGCGCCTTGGCCCCGTTAGCCGCCGTCCCGGATACGACGATCTCCTCGCTGAATTGCTCTACCTTGCTTGTCAGACTCGAGCGAATCAGATGCTCGTCATCGACTACCAGCACGCGTATCATCGTCATCCTCCTCGCCTCAAGGTCCTCGCAGGTCTTCTCATCGCTGATCCTTCATCTCGTCCGCCATCCGCTTCGCGGGAAAGCTGACCGTTACCTTCACGCCGCCCAAGAGGCTTCCCGCCTCCAGCCTCACGCCGATGTCCCGCCTCTGGTAGTAAGTGCGCAGTCGATAATGCACATTCAGAAGACCGACATTCATCAGCGAAGCGTACGATTCCGTCTCCTCGCCGCCGACATCGTCCAGACGCGCGATGAAGGCCTGCAGCCGTTCCCCGTCGTAGCCGGTTCCGTTGTCTTCGAAGACGGCCCGGATGATTCCGCCCTCCTGCCTGACCGTCAATTCGAGAATCGTCGGCTCGCCCGAACTTTCGATGCCGTGCTTGATCGCATTCTCGGCGATCGGCTGCAGCGCCGCCTTCAAGCAGCTAACGTCGCGGCAGTCGTCTGGCAGGTCGGCGCGGAAGGACACCGCTTCCCCGAACCGAATGCGAATGATGTTCATATAATGCTCGACATGGGCGACCTCGTCGGCAAGCCGCACTTCCGTGTCGCGGTAATTCGACGTGTACCGCAGCATCCGCGACAGCGAGATCGCGGTTCGCTCGATATCGGCATGGCCCGCCAAATGCGCCATCGAATTAATGGACTCGAGCGCATTATAGAGAAAGTGCGAATGAATTTGCGATTGCATGGCGGACAGGACGGCCTTCTGCTGAACCAGCTTCGTCTCGGTCAGCTTATGAATCGATTCGTCGAGCTCATCCAGCATCCGATTGTAGGCCCGGCTCAGATCCGCTACCTCATCCTCTCCCGCGTCGTCGATTCTGCCCAGCAGATCGCCTCGTCTCGCCTGCTGCATGTAACGTCTTAGGCGAGACAGCCTGCTGGTCACGGATGTCGTGACCAGGGTCACGAGCAAGATCGCTAGCAGCAACCCGAGTGCCGCGACCGCGATGGTCACGACGCGCACGCGTTCGATGCTCGACGCGATATCTTCGTGCGCGACGAGCGCGACCGTCTTCCAGCCCGTATACGGAATCGTGTCGAAGATGACCAGCTGCTTCGTCTCGTCGCGATAATAAGAACCGCTCTCCGCATCCAGTTGCGCTACGATATCCGGCGGCAGGCGCGTGCCGACGCTGCCGGAATCCTGATGGACGAGGATCGTGCCGTCCGGCTTCGCGATCATTCCTTGTCCCTCGCTGCCCAGCTTCATCTCGTTCAGAATAGTCTGCGCAGGCTCCAGCGAAATATCCATTTTCAGGTAACCCTTCGCTTCAGGCCGTCCGAAGCGCCCTGCCAGCGTCACGACCAGCATCTCCTCCGGCTGCCCCCGTTCATCGACATAAGCATGGCTGTTGTCCACACGCACGCGTATTTTCTGCGATACCCCTACTTCAGCGAGCCACGGTTCTTCCGCGAACGAATAGCTTCGCAGCACCCCCGTATTCAGGGCATACGTGAATTCGCCGCCTAGGTCCGACAACAGCGAGATCGACAGAATCTCAGGATGGCGGGCGATGAAGGAACGCATATAACTGAGCTCCAACGACTGATAGCTTCGAATGAGCTCATATTTGTCCGAGGGCGGTACGCGCAGCCAAGCGTTGAATTCCTGGCTCGTGCCCAGCACAAGGAAGCCTTGCTCATAGGCAAGGTACTGCCGATTGAGATTCAGATTCGCCTGCCTCAGAATCTGCGCGCTGAACAATTCGATATCGCGGCGGATGGTCCGCGACGTGTCATAGTAGCTGAAGTAGCCGATCAGCGTGACGACGATGAGAATAATCATGGTGGTCAGACTTAGCAGCTTCCACTTGAGCGAAGCTCTGATCTTGCGGAGCACGGACATCACCTGCTTCCAGTAGTCGAACGAAAAGCATGGTCCTGCCCGGTTGCTCGGGCTTCGGACCATGCTCCAACGTTTACGCAGCATGCTTCATATCCTTGTTACTTTTGACGATTCGCGCGGTACCACTCCGTGCGTTCCTTAATCAATTGCTCGCCGCCTTGCTTGCGCCACGTGGCGACGAATTCGTCGAACGCTTCCGGCTTCGCTTGACCCAGCGCGATCTTGCTCGCCGTCTCCAGGAACATCGTGCTGAGGTTATAGTCCGTCTTCGCCGCAGGCATGCCTACCGCTTCATTCACGAAGCCTTCCTTCGAGCCGACTTCGCGTGCCAGCTTCAGCTTCGCGTAGGCTTCCGGATTGTTCAGCTTCGCTTCCTCGACCGCCTCATTCGTGCCATGCGCCTTGAAGATCAAATTGAAAGTGCCGATGGACTCCATCTTGGCGGCGTCCACGACGATCTTGCCGCCTTCCAGCTTATACGTGTCGCCTTCGCGGCCGAGATCGGTCAGCATTTGTCCTTCTTCGCTTACGAGCCAATCGAAGTACTGCACGATGGCTTGCGGATTTTTCGCTTCCTTCGTAATGATGAAGGTCTTGCCGACCGGGCTCCAGCGCGTTCCCAGTTGCCCGTCATAGCCTGTGCCGCGCGGCGTAGGAATGGCAATGACGTCCGCGTTGTCGCCGGGAACCGTCGCGTCCAGATCCGCCTGCCACTGCCAAGCGAGATTCTGCACGTGCGACCATACGCCTACCAGACCCGACTTGATCTTCTGCTCCCATACCGACTTGGAATTGGTCAGGAATTCCGAATCGATCAGCTTCTCGTCGGACATGACGCGGACATATTCCAGCGCGGTCTTCATGTTCGGATGGATCGAGCTCATGATGACTTCATCGTTGTGCAGCACTTCCGTCCATGCGACGTTCACGCCCCACATGCCGAATACGTTGTCGCCCCAAGTAAGCTTCTCGCGCATCGAGAACGGAATTTCATCCGGTTTGCCGTTGCCGTTCGGATCCTTGTCGCGGAATGCGCGAAGAACGTCCAGCAGTTCATCCGAAGTCGTCGGCACCTGTAGCCCTAATTTGTCCAGCCAATCTTTACGGATATACATGACGCTGTTCGACTGGTCGGTCGGCTGCGGAATGGCCAGGATTTTACCGTTCACGGTCACGGCATCCCATGCGGCCTGCGGAATCGCCTTCTTCAGGTTAGCGCCGTATTGATCGATCAGGTCGTTCAGTTCGAGAATTTTACCCGCTGCCACGAGGTCTGAATCGGGTCCCGACCAAGATTGATACACGTCGGGGAATTCGCCGGAGGCGAACTTCAGCTTCAATTGGTCCTCGTACTGGGCATGCGGCAGATAGACCATATCAAGGTCCGTATTCGTCTTCTCCTCGAGATAGACAATATTCGGATCGTCGGCCTGGAGCGGCGGCAGCGCTTGGTCGGAAGCGAAGATGCGAATGTCGACAGGCTCTGCCGGCTCTGCCGGCTCCGCAGCCTGCTGACCGTTATTCGTGCCGGCATTCGCGCCCGAATTCGCGGCGTTATTGGCAGCATTGTTGGCATTATTATTCGAACCGCATCCCGAGACGACGATCGATACTGCGCACAGCGCGATGGCTAACAGCTTGATACGCTTGTTCTTCATAGTAGACTCCTCCTTGAATGTGAGCATCCGGTTACTCCTTGATCGAACCGACGAGCGCGCCTTTGATGAAATGCTTCTGGATGAAAGGATAGACGACGAGAATCGGAACGGTTGCCACGATAATGGTAGCCATCTGCAGCCCTTGCGGCGACAGCGTGCTGGTTGCCTCGATCGCATTGGATAACGATTCGTTCATGTTGAATTGCGCGATCAAGTTATACAGGTACAATTGCAGCGGACGCAGATTGAAATCATTGATATAGAGAAGCGCAGTGAAGTAGTTATTCCAATGCGCGACCGCGTAGAACAGAACCAAGGTCACCATGACCGGCAGCGACAGCGGCACGACGATCCGCCATAGAATCCGGTATTCGCTCATGCCGTCGATTCGCGCCGCTTCGAACAATTCCTCGGGCAGCGAGCGGAAGAACGTAACGCAGATGAAGAGGTTGAACCCGCTGAGCGCCGCAGGGATGATCATAGCCCATACGGTGTTGAGCAGCGCCAGCGACTTGACGACAAGATACGTCGGAATGAGCGGCGCCGAGAAGATCATCGTGAACACGATCATCGCCAGAATCAAGCCCTTGCCCTTCAGCCCTTGCTTGGACAACGGGTAAGCCGTCATGACCGTCATGACCATATTGACGAATGTCCCGACGATTACGATGAAGAGCGTGACGCCGAACGATCGCCAGAAGATATCGTTCTGCATGACGATCCGGTAGTTCTCCAGATTGAAGCCGACGGGCCAGAAGGTCACTTCGCCCCGAATCAGCGCCGCAGGCGCGCTGAGCGAGCTGGCCAGAATGTAGACGAACGGGAGCAGGAAGGCGGCGCATGCCGCAATCAATCCCGTCACGTTCAGCACGTCGAACGCGCGCTGGCTAGCCGTCGATCGGTAATGCATCTTGCTCCCCCCTCTAGAACAGCCGCTCGCCGGTCGTGATGCGGCTGACGCGGTTCGCGATAATCAGAATGCCGAGCCCGACGACGGATTTGAACAGCCCGATCGCCGTAGTCATGCTGTAGCTTCCCTTAATGATGCCTTCGCGAAAAGCGTACGTGTCGATCACGTCGCCGACCTCGAAAGTGACCGGAGTCAGGAAGACGTAGATTTGCTCGAAGCCCAGATCCAGGATATGGCCGACCTTCAAGAGGAACAGCATCATGATTGCGGGCAGCATGCCGGGCAGGGTAATATGCAGCAATTGCTTCCATCGGCCTGCGCCATCCATGCGAGCGGCTTCATAGAGCGACGGATTGATGCCGGCGATAGCCGCCAAGAAGATAATAGCGTTCCACCCCATTTCCTTCCAGACGCCTGATCCCACCACGATGGAGCGGAACCAGCCAGGCTCCTGCAGGAAGAAGATCGCTTCCCCGCCGAATGCCTTGATGACGGTGTTGATCAGACCGATCTGCGGCGACAGCAGCATGTAGCCGAAGCCCCCGACGATGACCCATGATAGAAAGTGGGGCATGTACACGATCGTCTGAACCGTGCGCTTGAAGGCGACGTTGCGGAGCTCGTTGAGCAGGATCGCCAGAATGATCGGCGCCGGGAACGCGAAGATCAATTGATAGAGACTGATCGCCACCGTGTTCCACAGCAGCCGGCGGAATTGATGGAATTCGAAGAATTGCTGGAACCATTTGAATCCTACCCATTCGCTCTGCCAGATGCCGCCGTAGATGTTGTAGTCTTGGAAGGCGATGACGCTTCCGAGCAGCGGCACATACTTGAACACGATGAAGTACAGGACGCCGGGTATGAGGAGCACATAGAACGGAAAGTAACGCTTCAGGTAGCGCAGCGCCTGTCCTCTCGCGACTTGCTGGCCTGCCGGTCTATCCAGCTGCGACGCAGGAACGCTTGGGTGTGTCGTACTCATGTTGTCTGACTCCTTCCCTAAGGAACGAACGCTCCTTCCTTATGTCCTCATTATAGATGGGGGCGCTTTCAACCAACAATGAGGCGATCCACCGAAAAGCATGGGGATCGACGGAAGAAGTCGGCTTCTTCTGTCGATCCCCGTATAGCAGTCTCCCTATGCCACCGCATTCACGAGTCGCCCGATACCCGGCACCATGCATGCGATCGTATCGCCGCGCCGCATCATGCTCGCTCCGTCCGGCGCGCCGGTGAATATCGCATCGCCGGGACGCAGCGTCATCATCGACGAGAGGAAGGCGATCTGTTCCGCGATGTTCATGATCATCAGGCCGAGATCGGCGGATTGCTTCAGCTCGCCGTTCAGCATCGATTCCACCCTGTACTTCGACGGGTCGGAGCCTTGCACGAGCACAGGACCGAGCGGGGTGAACGTGTCGTACGATTTGCCTGCCATCCATGGCCCAAGCGGGTGAAAATATTGCGGCGCCGTCACGTCATTGCCTACGGTATAGCCGAACACGCAGGATAGCGCATCCTTCTCGGAGACGTTGCGCGCTTCGCGGCCGATGACGGCCACGAGCTCTGCCTCGAACTTGACTTCCTCCAGCCCGGCTGGCATGACGATCGCCTCGCCGGGCCCGATGACGGATGACCCCGGCTTCAGGAACAACGCCGGAAGCTCGGGCTTCGGAGGCGGGACCTGGCCCGCCGGCACGTAATTGTTCGCGATGCCCACAATCGTAGCGGGCTCCCAAGGCGCCAGCAGCGTCGCTTGCGCGGGATCGACTCGCTCCTCCGTGGCCTTCCATTCCCCGAAGATGTCCCCGACGATCCCGCGGTAGACGCCGTCCTCTATTATTCCCTGTCTGGCCGCGCCGCCTGCCGAGTCGCGGAATCTAACGAATCGCATTGCCGTCACCCTCCTGTTGCCGATTCCGTTGGCGCTTGGAAGCTTGCCACGACATCCAGCATCGTTCTATTATGCCCAACATTGCCCGGAATGACCGCGTAGGGCATGACGCAGCCATTCTCCTGTCGAAGCTCCCACAGCGACACGCCGGGCTCCAACTGCCCGATGACGCGGGCTTGGCCGACGCCTATGCCGTCCGTCGCCATCTGCGCCGACGTGATGCCGCCCTTGCAGACGATCGCATCGAACTCGCCGCGCAGACGGCTGACAATTTGCGTAAGCATATCCATGACGGCAGACCCGCTGGCAAGATCGCCGTGCTCGACGCGGCGCACCCGTTCCGATGCCAAGATGGCGATTCCTCGCTCCGCCAGCCCGCTGCGAAGCTGCTCCGCGGCCTCAAGCGCCGCAGCTTCGCGGTCCCCGCCGATGATGCGGTCTGTCGGCAGCACGATAGCCGGCCCGTGCCGATCCGCGAGCAGCTGCAGCTGTCGCGTCGTCGCTGCCGTATGCGAGCCGCAGACGACCAGCAGCTTCTCGGCAGCCGTTACGGGGCGCGCGGCCCTTCCCTCCAAGCCGGCACGAATTGCGGCCAGCGTCGAGGCCGATCGAACGACGATGCGCTTGCCTTGCGCTTCGGCTTGCAGCAGCCCCGCCGCAATGATGCGAATGTCGTCTACCTTCTCGGCATCCGGTATGACGACGCTGCCGGCAGGCGCCTCCAGCAGACGCCGGGCGACAGCCTGCGATCCCTTCTCGCGAAGTTCAAGCAGCGGCACGAGAACGGCCTTCCTGCCTCCTCCGCGCTCCGCGGCCCACTCTGCCATCGTCGCGCTTGCGTAGCCGAACACGGGGTCCTGCGCGAACTCCGTCTGCGCGACCGGTACGTCAGCCTCTCCTAGGCGCAAGTAGTGAACGCCGCCCTTCGTCTTGCGCCCGCCCTCCGGGAACGCGGGCACGAACAAGCTCACCGCATCGCCGTCCGCCAGCTCATCGATCTCCTCGAAGATGTGCCCGCGCAGCGTGGAATCGCCGCGCAGCAGGAATGCAGCCGTCTCGCCCGCCTCCCTGGCCGCAAGGTTCACTTCCGCCCGGACCGTTCGCACGAGCGCCCGCGCCTCCGTCTCCGGCATGGCGCGCGTGTTGGTAAGCACGAACACCGCGCGCTCCCGGCCTTGGAAGAAAGCGCGATAGGCCGCAAGCGCCGGCTTCAGAATGACGGACACCTCCGAAACCGTCTGCGTGCCGGTCGGATCATCGTCCAGAATGATGACGCGGCGCGAATCGCGCGCCAGCAGCGCCTGCAATTCGTCGTTCATGGCTATGGTCATGGTCTCGTTATCCCCTCTCCTAAGGAGGCCGTCGACTGTACCAGCACGACGACGTCTCCGGCCGCAATCTCGAGCCGCGACGGTGCTTCTCCGCCTCCTAGCAGATCGACGCAGCCCGCAGGCGGCTCTATCGTTACGGCAATCGTCGAGTGGTTGATCAGGAAGTAGATGCGCGCTCCTTCCCTGCGCCGAATCGCGACCTCCAGCCCTTGGGCGTATGGCGCCCATTCCGGGACGATGCCGCTCGCATCGCATAGACGGTCCAGCAGACGATACAGCGCATCCGGCGCCAATTCCGTCCCGGCGTAATAGGCTTGGCCTTCCCCGTACGTATGGCAAGTGACGGCCGGCGTTCCCGCGTAGTAATCCGAGACGAAGCTCGCGACCGTCTCGGCGCCCTTCGTTTCGATGACATCGAACCAGATGCGCGCGTCATAGCCCGCCTCGGACGCGGCATCTCCCTCGAACCGTACCCTTTGCTCATCCTCGGCGGCCAAGATGCCGTAATCGTCGATCCCGATGCCCAATAGCTCCCGCAGCGGCCCTGGCGTCACTTCGGAGCGCATCCGGTTATCGGGGAGCTTCGTACCCGCTCGGAAATCCGTCAGAATCACGCCGCCGCTCTGCACGAAGCGGTAGATCTTCTCGGTCAGCCGTTCGTCGCTTATCGCCAAATGCGGCAGAATCAACAGCTTGTAGGGCTCCCAATCGGCATCCGGCGCAATGACGTCCACGCCGTTATGCCGATCGAAGAAGTAGCGGTGAATATTTTTCACTTGGCGCATGTAAGAATAGTCGGGGTGATGCGGTTGAATCTCGAATACCCACTCGTTCCGGTAGTCGCGGACGATCGCGGCGTCATGCCGGATGACGCTGCCCGTCAGGAACGGCTCCAACTGCTTCAGCTCCTCGCCGACCCGCTTCACCTCCGCGTACTTCCTCCCGGGCACGCCGCTATGCTGCAGAATGCCGTGCCAGTACTGCTCGCTTCCTAAGACCGCCGTGCGCCAGCGAAAATAGAGGAGCGCATCCGCACCGTGCGCGATCGCCTGGTACGTCCACCTGCGCAGATCGCCCGGCCGCGCAGGCGTCTTGAGAATATTCGCCCCCGGCGTGCCGGATTGGAATTCCATGATCCAATAATTGCGCATCTTGAACCCGCGCGTGGCATCATGCTGCAGCGCCGGGGTGTACGGATGAATCGGTTCCCCTTCGGGAAAATTCGGGTAGAGGTCCAGGCCGGCGACGTCCAGCGTCCGAGATAAGGCGTAATAGTCGATATCGTTGAAGATGCCCATCATGTTATGCGTAATCTTCTGATGCGGCGCGGCGCCGCGAATCAGATCGACCTGGATGTTCATGAATCGGCGTACCGCATCCGATGCGAAAGTGCGATAATCGAGCTGCATGCCCGGGTTATGCAGCGGATAGACGGTCAGCTTCGGCGTCTCGATCTCCTCGAACGACCGGTATTCGTTGTTCCATACGACCGTACCCCAAGCTTCGTTCAACGCTTGGACCGTGCCGTATTTCGTCTGCAGCCACGCCTGGAAAGCGGTCTTGCATGTGTCGCAGTAACACCGCGTCGTCCCGACGCAGCCGAATTCATTATCGATCTGCCAGCCGATCACGTGCGGATGATCCTTATAGCGCTCGGCCATCGCGCCTACAATGCTGCGCACGTAATGCGGGTACTCCGGGTTATTGAAGCAATAGTGCATGCGCGTGCCGAAGCCTCTAACGTGACCGTACTCGTCCCGCTTGTACAGGTCGGGATGCCGGTCCATGATCCACTTCGGCGGGCTTGCGGTCGGCGTCCCCAACACGACCTTGATGCCGGCATCGCCCAGCATCCCAATGATGCGATCGAGCCAATCGAACGCGAAGCGGCCCTCCTCGGGCTCCATTCTCGTCCAGGCGAACTCGCCGATGCGAACCAGGTTGAAGCCCGCCTCCTGCATAAGCTTCACGTCGGTCGCCCATCGTTCCTCCGGCCAGTGCTCGGGATAGTAACAAGCCCCAAAATACATACAGCAACGCCCCCTAGGGTCCGGTTGTGAGCGCGAAGTCGGGCTCCATGGCTTATTCGACGTCGAATCTTGAACGCTGGCGAAAAGCATATGCTTACGATGCTGCGTTTCTTACGAAACGCTTGAGGTACTCACGTAGGTCTGCCTACAAGCGTATGCTTCCGAAGTGCGTTTCCTACGGAAACGCTGTAGCTCCCCGTTTTCTACCATCGTCCAACCTACGCGTATGCTGCCGATGCTGTGTTTCCCTCGGAAACACTTGAGGCGCTGACAACCGGACTTTTTGAACTCGATTTTTGTGAAATCCCGAATTGCGATGCTAACGTCAAATCTTGAATGCTGACAAGCGGACTATATGAACTCGATTTCTGCGAAATCACGACTATAGTCTGGCTAGTTGAGCGATACCACGCGATTCGTGCGTGCGGATTCGTAGCAGGCGTAAACGACGCGGACCGTGCGCAGATAGGCATCGCCGGAGGACTCGAACGGAATGCCCTGCGTCAAGCCGTCGATGAAGTGCTGCTGCGTCGCGACGGCGCAGCCGCCCTTCCATCCCGCGGGAATGGCGTAGACATGCTCGGCTTCCCGCTCCCCGCGGCGAGTCAGATAGATCCGGCCGTCCTCGTCAAGGCGCAGCTTGCCCTCCGTCCCTTCGACGGTCATGATCCCGTAGGCCGGCGTCCGCACCCGCTCCGTGTATGTCGTGCGATTTGCATCGTACAGGCCGACAGCGCCGCTCGCGAAGTTGAAGTGCGCGACGGCGAGATCCTCGCCCCGGATAATCGGATTGATCGTGCGGATCTGGCAGTACACGCTGTCGATCTCCCCGAACAGATAGCGGTACGTATCGATCCAGTGCACGCCGGTCTCATAGAGGAGGAATTGCTTCATATCCTTGAAGTACGGCTGTACCGGGTAAGGCTCGGCACCCCAGCCGTCGCCGGGCCGCATGGCGAAGTACGCGGTGTAGACGCGTCCTAGCAGTCCGTCGTCCATCATCCGCTTGATCTCGCGATACCAGGCCTGCCAGCGCCAATTCTCGTTGATCATGAGCGGAATGCCGCGCTGCCCGCAATACTGCACGAGGCCGGATCCCTCTTCTTCCGTCGGGGCCAGCGGCTTCTGGCACAGAATCGGTATACCTGCGTCAGCCGCAAGCTTCGTGTACTGGAAGTGCGAATCCGGCGGCGTGCAGATATCGACAAAGTCCGGATTCACTTCCGCAAGCGCTGCGGTCCAATCGTCGTACGCCGCGATTCCGTACTTGTCCGCAAGCTTCTTCGCGTTATCCATCGATCGGCTGACAACGGCCGCGATGCGCCCGCCTTGCACCGATTCCCAAGCTTCCAGCTGGATGTCGGCAAAATGCCCGGCTCCCACGATGATGCCTCGCAGTTCGTTATGCATGGCCTGCAGCCTCCCTTATCCGCCCGTAATTTCTTGCAGCTTCGCGAAAAATTGCCGTTTCCGCTCGCTGCTGATTCCCCAGTTCACGGGCGGGCATTGGTATCCGTCGTTATAATCGCTTGCGCCGGGATCGAAGTAGCCCCACGAGACGCCCTTGCCGATCGAGATGACCATATGGTTCACTTCCTGCTCGAAGTCGAAGTGGTCATCCTCGTTGTTGACGATCGGCTGGCCGCGATAGGCGTCACGGCTCCTGAGAATATCGATCTGCTCCGGTGCCCAGTACACGTTGCCGCTGTTGCCGTGGATCAGAATCACGTCGGATAGCGCAATCGCGTTGTTCGTCGGCACGGCCGTTCCGCGGAAGCTGGTGGAGATGAGCGGCGGCACGCTTGGATTCAGCGCCTTGGTTACGATGCGAGCAAGCTCCAGCAGCTCGTGCACCCTGTCTTCCTTCATGATCTCGCTCGTGTAGTGGAAGTAGTCGCACTCGTTGACCATGTCGATCACGACATTCGTATAGCCCTTCTGGATGACCCAAGCCGTCGCGTTGGCAACCGCCTGCTTGATCGCCGTTTCGCCGTTGAACCGGCGGTCTTGGCCGAAGTAGAAGTAGTTGAGAATGACGACCATGCCGAGCTCATCCGCCTTATCCATGATGCGTTCCAGGCGATCCATATAGGCCGGATCCAGCGAGCCGTCGCCGCGGAAGGCCGAGTTATGCCAGGGCTGAAGCTCCGAATAGCCTTCCGGGCTGCCGCCCTGCATGCCGATCGTGAACGCCAGCAGGCCATGCGCTTTCCACGCCGGCATGCTGGCGATGAATTCGCGCGTGTTGCGCTCGGCATCCCACGCGCCGGTGTCCGGATAAGCCCATCTCCCGACGGTCAGCGGATTGCTGTCGTCGAAGATCCCCTGGATCATCCGACTGTTCATCAACAGTCCTTCGATGCGGTGCCCGTTCCAGTATCTCCCTCTATAAGTAAGCTCGCCGTTAATCAAGAATCGATCCCCCTGCACGGATACGGCCGTCTGTCTCGTTGTCATGCGTATGCCCTCCTCATTTTCCACGGAATGCTATTCTGTATGCCCATTGCCGGATGATCCGCAAACCTCATAGATATGCCGGGATTCAACTATTCGGTCTACATTGTATACAATTTATAAGGCAGTAATCCGGCTGTCGGCAGCCGGCGCGCTCCTGCACCGCCGCGGCCCTGCGGCGATGCTTATTTGTATACGGAGTACGTGTTATTCCGCAGCACCGGTATCGCCTTCTCGATATGCTCGCGCATCAGCTGCTCGGCCTTCGCCCCATCGCGTTCCCGCAATGACTGGATGATCGCCAAGTGCTCCCCGAGCGTCTCGTGCGGATCGCGGTACAAGCCCTGCATCTGGCTCGTCGCGATAATCTGATTCGTTGTCAGCGTCCGCTTCAAAATCGCGTCCTTCGCCGCATCGATAATCATCGCATGGAATTTCACGTCGGCATCGTAATAAGCGCTCGCTTCATGGTCGCGTACCTGCGCATAGGCATGCTCGAACATTGCCTGCATATAAGCCAGCTCCGGGGCTTCCAGCTTATCGGCTGCCAGCCTGCAGGCCACGCCCTCCAGCGCCGCCCGAATGCGGAATACCGAGATCATGTCCTCGATGCTGAATTCCCGTACGTACCAGCCCTTCGGGGATGCATCGAGCAGCCCTTCCATCTCCAGCTGGCCAAGCGCCTTGCGAAGCGGCGTGCGGCTGACGCCCATTAATTGCGACAGCTGATTCTGAACGATGAATTCATTCGGCTTCAATTGCTTGTTCATGATCATTTCTTTGATTCTTAGGTAGACAGTGGCGTCCAGCGTATCGTGCGACTGCAGCTGCATGGCATTCTCTCCCCTTAATCCGAAAGCTGTGTACCGTTATTATAGCGCAATGAAGCCTAACTTTCAGAGAGAAATCCATTCCCCGCTCCGCATCCCGTTAACGCGCCGCACGCATCGCTTCCACAACGGCATTGCCGACATCCGAAGTCCGCGAACGGCCGCCGATATCCGAGGTCCGCGCAAGGTCCTCTCGCAGTACATGCGCGACGGCATCGTCGATGGCAGCCGCAGCCCTGGTCAGGCTGTCGTCTTGATGCCGGGCTCCCAGCCAATCCAGCATCATCGAGGCGGACAGAATCGTCGCGATCGGGTTCGCGATGTTCTGCCCCGCAATCGACGGGGCCGTGCCGTGAGCCGACTGGAACAGCGCGTGATCGTCGCCGATATCGCCGGATGCCGCCAGCCCTAATCCGCCCATCGTGGCCGAAGACAGATCGGACAGAATATCGGCGAACATGTTCTCGGCCACGACCACGTCATAGTTATGGGGACTCAACACTTGGAACAGCGTCATCGCATCCACGTAGGCATAGTCCTTGGCGATTGCCGGATAGCGCTCGCCCGCCTCGTTGAAGATTTGCCGAAAATACGCGTAGGAGCTCAACACGTTCGCCTTATCGACGCAAGTGACCATCGAGGCGCCGTCGACCGGTCTTCCGTTGCGCTTCTCCGCCAGGCGGAAGGCGAAGTCGGCGATCTTCGTAATCCCCGTCTTCGTCATAATGATCGTATCCGTCGCCACCTCGCCGCGGACGTTGCAGCCTCCGGTACGCGACGCGTACAGCCCCTCGACGTTCTCCCTGACGATCACGTAATCGATGCCCCGCGAGACGTCGCGCAGCGGCGATTGCACGCCCTCGAACAGCCTGCAAGGCCGCACGCCAGCGTACAGGTCCAGATCGAATCGGAGGCGGAAGATGACGTCCCCGTTCACCTCGCGACCGTCGGGATGCCGCGCGTCCGGCAGGCCGATCGCGCCCATCAGCATCGCGTCCGCCGCCTTGCAGTGATCGAACGCCTCCTCCGGCATCGTAATCCCCGTGCGCAGGAACCGCTCAGCTCCGGCATCGAAGCTCTCCATCGCGAGCGCGAATCCGAATTGCTCCTCCGCTGCCTTCAGCACCTTCACGCCCTCGGCCGTTACTTCGGGACCTATGCCGTCCCCGGGCAATACCGCAATCTTGTAACTAGACATCGCATTCCAGCTCCTTCTACATCCATGTAGGTTCTAATCTTGGCGGGGCAGGCCGAATATTCGCTGCGGATTCCGCAGATAGATCTGCTCCAACTGCTCGTCGCTCAGTCCGATTGCATCGTACTTGGCAAGCTCGACAGGCAGATTGCTGATGTGATCCGACCCCATGACGATGCGTTCGGCACCGAGCTGGTCGACCATCTTGCGCACCGAGTACGTCGGGCACCAGGATGGCTCCAGTATGATGTTGTCGCGCGTCTTCGCTGCCACGATCGCCTCATCCGTATAGATGGCGAAGCCGGCATGGCTGAGGATGAACGTCACGTCCGGGTATCTGCCGGCCGGCTCGATCAAGAGCGAAGGCAGCGAGAACGGAGTGCCCATTCCCGTATGCACCAGGACGGGAAGCCGGTAGCGTCCGGCTGCTTCGTACAGCTTCTCGCAGCGCGGCGACAGCGGCGATATGTTGTGGCCCATGGGGTGGAGCTTCAGCGCCACGAAGCCGTACTCCTCCACGCAGGTCCTCAGCTGATTTCCGTAGTCCTCCTCATCCATCCAGGGGTCGAGGCTGACCATGCCGTAGATTCGGCCGGGATGCTGCCGGCTCATCTCCGCAATCGCGGCATGCACGGTCGACACATCCTCCAGCGTAGGCTGAGGCATAACCAAGCTCGTCTGCACCTTATACTTCTCCATTGCCGCAAGAATGGCTTCCTCCGTCGTTCCCACGCCGGAGAACTTCGATACGCCCAGGTGGACATGCGTGTCTATGATCGTCATCTCGCTTCTGCTTCCTTCCTTAGATGTTCTTCTCCCGGTATGCACCAGGCGTCATGTCCTCCCGCTTGCGGAAGTGACGGATGAAATTTTGCGGATTGGCATATCCGACTTGCCGGGCGATCTCCGCGATCTTCGTCTCCGTATCCTTGAGCAGCTGCTTGGCGATCCCGTGCCGATATTCCGACAGGTATTCCGCAAAGCCGATGCCCATCTCCTTGCGGAAGACGCGGCCGACGTAATCGGGATGATAATTGAGGCGCGCAGCGCAGGATTCTAGCGTAAGGTTGCTGCCGTACTCCTCAACCACGGTGCGCACGACCAGATCGACGATCGCCCGGTTCTGATGATCCCTGCGCTGCAGCAATTCCTCGAGCGCGGGCGACACCATGGCAGTCATGATGCGGTCACGCACTTCGCTCCGGCTGCCGAGCAGCAGCAAGGCTTCCGTGAACGGTCCGGCCCCATCCAGCTCCGCGATCAGCCGATTGTCGGTTTTCTGCATCATGCCGAACAGCTCCGAGACGAGCTGGCCGAGATAGATGCCCTGTTCCCGTGCGCTGTTGCGCTCCAGGAAGATCTCGCTCAGCGCCTCGTCGAGCCGCTGCCGAATCGAATCCGTCGGCTCCATGCTCATCAAGGCATCCATGAACAGCGCCGCTTCGGCCGCGGGGTAGCGGTTATGGCTGCTTCCCGTGGCGGCCTCCACGTCCTGAATATGCAAGATGGCGTGCCCGCCCAGACTCAAGCGGTATTTGAGCGCTTCCGCCCCCTCCTTGCAGGCATCGGGAATCGTCTCCGGATCTTCGAACACGCGGCTGACGCCGATGCTGACGTTCACGCCCAACACCTCATGGACGGCCGCATGAATGTCACGCAGCGCAAGATTCACGCTCGCCTGGAACGCCTCTTCCGAAGACTGCGTACCGACGTATACCGTCGCATGCCGATTGCCGATCACGACAGGGACCAGGCAGTCGCCCCGAGGAATGATATCCCGGGCGATATTGTGGATGGCGAACAGCAGCAGATCGCGGTCCTTCTCGTCGAAGCGCGTGCCTGCTAACGAGTCGATCTGGATGACGCTGACGCATAAGTACCGCCAGGATGCCGGTTGATAGCCGTGCTCGGCCAGTCGCTGGGCGACCTGCTTCTTCGGCACAAGTCCTTGCAGGAGCTTGCTCATGAAGAATTCCGCCAATTGGCTGGACTGCGATTGGATGCGATCGTAGATGTAACGGACCTCATCCACCTTATGATGGGCACGCCACGCACGCTCGTCCCCTCTGAACAGCGTCACGAGCCGATGAATCGGACGATACATGCTGGTCGAGCCTGCGTACGCAAGCCCGACGGCAACGAGCAGCATCGCCGCGCACAGCAATACCGCGGACCAGGCGATCTCTCTCGCATCGCGCGTGGCCTCCCGCACCGAAGTCGTCATGACGTACTGCCAGTCGTTCACGGCGGATGCTTCGCGCTGCACGATGAATTCGGCTCCATCCTCGACGAAGGAGCTGCGCTCCGATGGGTATTGGCCCGGCCTCGTCTTCCACTGCTCGATGCGCCGCACGCGGTCTTCGTAGAACACATGGCCGGCCACGGGAGCCTGCCGGGCGTCGGTGATCATCGCCTTCGCGGATTGATCGCCTTCGCCCTGCCCCTCGATTACCTTCGCGAGGCTGTCTGCGGAGAGGACGACGATCAGCAAGCCCTGCGGCTGCAGCGAATTGACCGGCATGTTCTTGACGGACAGCACAGCATTCGAGCCGAAGACAGGCGCTGCCTCGGAAGGGGAGATCCAGCCGCTCGCCCGCAGAGGATCCGCGTAGCGCATCAGATGCGCCATCTGCTCCCGGTCCTCGTATCTTACCCAGCCTTGATTGCTGACCGACCATAGATTCGCGTAATTGACGAAGTAGATATCTTGAATGCTCGATTCCAAGCTGATCATATTGCCGAGCGCTTGCTTCAAATTCTCGATCTCGCGAAAATCAATCGGCATAAGCGCACGCGGCAGCAGCTCGTAGACGATCGCGGAAGTAAGGAATTGCGTGCTTAACCGTTCCGTATTGTGCAAGACCTGATCCACCTGCTGCTTCTTCTGCTGCAGAATGTAGGCATGGGCTTCGTCCACCTTCGTCTGGATGCGGTCCGACGCTTGATCGGCCAGAAAATAGCCGAGTCCCAGCACCGGGATCATGCCTGCCAGAATGCAGCACGCCAACAATCGCACATAGTAAGGCCGCTTGATCACGGGCATCCCTCATCGCATTGAATTCATTGTATACAATGAGTATGACACACTTATCTCCCCTTGTACAGCAGGTAACCGCTCCCACCTGTTAGGCGGAAGCGGTTGATCGCTGTCGACCGATGGCTTACTTACTGACCGCCGCGAAGGCTGCCTCGTACTCCTGGATGATCTGGTCGCCGCCTTGCTCTCTCCACTGCTTCACCGCATTGTCGAAGTCCGCCTCGGAGAACGCCCCCATGATGTACTTCACTTGCGCGTCGCTCGTAATCTTGGCAAGCTCGTTCCCCTTCGTCACGAACGTATCCGAAATGAGGGAGTAAGCCGGATTCTGTACCAGGTACGGCGCGTTATCCAGGTAGCTCTGATTCACGACCTGACGGATCGGGGCCAGGCCCTCGGCGCCTTCGCGGAAAATGATATCCCAGCCCGCGCGAAGCTGGCGCAGCGGGTTGATCTCGTTCTCGAAGCGCTGACCGTCCGTCGTCTTAGGCACGCCGTTCTCCAGCGCATAATGCTCGCCCTCGATCCCCCAGCTGAGCAGATGGGTCACTTCCGGGCCGTTCAGCTTGTCGAAGTAAGACAGAATCTGCTTCAGTTCTTCCTCCGTCTTCACGCTCGTCTTCGGGAATACATACAGACCGTCGTAGCCCGGTTCAGAGAACAGTCTTCTGCCTTCCGCGCTGCTGAGGCCCGTAATCAAGGTCACTTGCTCTTGCGTAATGCCCGGCTGCGAAGGAATCGCCGCGTCCGATACGCCGCCTACGTACATCGCGGTCTTGCCCGTGAACAGCAGCTCCTTCTTCTGATTGATCTGAAGCGCCGCAAAATCTTGATTCATGAGCTTCTCGTCATACAGCCGCTTCACGAAGTTCATGGCCTGCTTATACGCCGGCGTCATAAAGTCGGGCGTGAACTTGCCGTCCTTCTCCTCCCATACGTTCGGACCGCCGTACAGCGCGAGGACCAGCTTGAACATATCCAACTGGCTATGCTCCGCGATGCCGAACGTGTCGGCCTGCCCGTTGCCGTCCGGGTCGCTCGTCGAGAATTTCTTGATCAGCTCATAGAATTCGTCGATGTTCGCAGGCGCCTTGAGCGCCAGCTTATCCATCCAATCCTTACGGATAATAATGCCGCTCGTGAGCGCTTGCGCTCTAGCGCGGTATAGGCCGTACTGCTTGCCGTCGATGGACGAATTCTTCAACACGTCCTCGTTCAGCTTGCTCAGGTTCGGATAATCCTTCAGATAAGGACCGACTTCCCAGAACATGCCCGATCGGACCGCATTGATGAACCCAGGCGACTTATCCGTCGGAATGCCGACGAGCAGCACTTGCGGCATGTCGCCGGAAGCCAGCACGGCATTCAGCTTCTCGCCATACGTCGCGCCGGGAACCCAGTTGATATCGAGGTTCACGCCCGTTGCCTCTTGAATGATCTTCATCGCCGGGTCTGTCGGCTTCGGCGCTTCTTGCACCCACAGCGTATTCATCAGCGTAATCGTGGGCTTCTTGCCTGCTTCGCCTGCGGCAGCTCCCTTGCCGCCGTCTGCCGCACCATTATTAGACGCGTTGGAGGAGCAGCCTGCCAGCACGCTAGCCATGAGCGCGACCAGCGCAAGCTTGCGTCCCCCTCTCGTGAACCATTGAACCGGACCCCTGTTGGTACCCTTCATCGTTCATGACCTCCCGCTATGATGTGTCCGTGCACCGGATGTCTTCCTGCTGTTGTGCACATCGCTCCCCGAGCATAGCAAGCCGTCAAAATTACCGTCTATAATCCGCTTCCGACTTGTTCCCTTCCGCGCTTGTCCGGCCCTGCCCCAGCCGAAGTTGTAGGCTGCGGATTATAGACGGTTACGAGGCCCTCCCTTTATTCTAAGACCATCTTGCGAACCTTTGGAGGCTGATCGATTTGAGCACGGCATTGAAGCGAAGGATCATCGGGAATCGTTGGCTATATATCATGCTCCTGCCCGGCATGCTGTACTTCCTCGTCTATAAGTACCTGCCGATGCTGGGACTCGTCATTTCGTTCCAGAACTACCAGCCGTTCCTCGGCGTATCCGGCAGCGATTGGGTAGGCTTCGATCACTTCGAACGCTTCTTCAACGAGCCGACGTTCTGGCTGCTGTTCCGCAATACCCTGATCCTGGCCTGTTACAACATCCTGTTCTTCTTCCCGCTTCCGATTATCGTCGCGCTCATGCTGAACGAGATCACGCGGGACCGCGTCAAGCGGACCATTCAGACACTCATCTACATTCCGCACTTCGTCTCCTGGGTCGTCGTCGTCGGCATCGTGTACCTGTTCTTCACGACGGAGGGCGGGCTCGTCAACGAGCTTCTGGCCTACCTGGGCTTCGAGAAAATCCCGTTCCTGCTCAGCGAGACCTGGTTCCGGACCATGATTATCGGCGAGGTCATCTGGAAGGAGACCGGCTGGGGGACGATTATTTTCCTCGCTGCCCTCGCTGGCGTCGATCCGAGTCTCTACGAGGCTTCCCGTATCGATGGAGCAGGACGCTGGCGGCAGCTGTGGCATATTACGCTCCCAGCCATTCGCAGCACGATCGTCATCCTGCTTATTCTGCGGCTGGGCAGCTTCCTCGACACCGGCTTCGAGCAGCTGTTCCTCATGCTGAACGCCATGAACAGGGACGTAGGCGAGGTATTCGATACGTATGTATACACGGCCGGCATACAGCAGGGCCAATACAGCTACAGCACCGCAATCGGTCTGTTCAAATCCGTCGTAGGGCTTATACTCGTCGTGGGCGCCAACTACGTCGCGAAGAAGCTGGATGAAGAAGGCGTCTATTAATTAGGGAGGTATCCACGCATATGAGAGACAAATCTTGGGGGAATAGGCTATTCCATACGCTCAATACGGGAACGTTGATCGTATTCTCCCTCATCATGATCATCCCGTTCATCTATATCGTGCTCGCCTCGTTCACCTCTTCGGATGAGCTGATGCGCAAGGGGTTCGTGCTCTTCCCGACCAAGTGGTCCTTGGACGGATACCGCTATATTTTCTCCACCGGGACGATCTTCAAGAGCCTCATGATCACGATCTATATTACGGTGCTCGGCACGCTGCTGAACCTCTTCTTCACGTCATTGACGGCATACCCGCTGGCGCGCAAAAGCTTGGACGGACGCAGACTGCTCCTATTCCTCGTGCTGTTCACGATGCTGTTCAGCGGCGGCATGATTCCGACCTTCCTGGTCGTGAAGGCTACCGGCTTGCTCGACAGCAGCTGGTCGCTGATCGTGCCGGGGCTGATCAGCGCCTTCAACCTGATCATTATGCGCAACTTCTTCCAGCAGATACCCGAAGAGTTGATCGAATCCTCCAAGATCGACGGCTCGCACGAGGTCGGTACGCTGCTGCGCATCGTGCTGCCGCTGTCGATGCCCGCGATCGCGACGTTCTCGCTCTTCTATACGGTCGGGCACTGGAACTCCTATTTCAGCGCGGTCCTCTACATCAACGACAGCGAGCTCTGGCCGATCCAAGTATGGCTCAGGCAGATCGTCATTCTGGCGCAAGGTTCCGGCATCGGCGATTCCGCGCAATTAGACTCGGAATTCGCCATCCCGCCGGCGGCGGTGATCAAGATGGCGGTCATCGTCATCTCGACCGTGCCGATCCTGCTCTTCTACCCGTTTCTCCAGAAGCATTTTGCCAAGGGCGTCATGCTGGGTTCTGTGAAGGGGTAAGGAGCGATGCGGGAGACGCTGATGGCGAACATCGCTAAATATGCGATTTTTCGCATTCATTAACGATAGAAGGCTATGGCGCGTCGCCTCAAGCGACGCTGCCATAGCCCCCTCCCGTTGCACTTCCTTCGACCGTCTCGCCAGGCTGCGCTCATTCCGCGACGCGATTGCCATCGTACCGACGACGCAGCGTCAGCTCACAATGCCGGAAGCACGCCCGCAGCCGTTCCCGCCGCGCCGGAGCCGATGCCTGCTCCTGCGCCGCCTGCGCCTTGCTCGCCCTGCTGCAGCTGGTACATCTGATAGTACCGGCCCCGCTTCTCCATCAGTTCCTCGTGATTGCCGCGCTCCATGATGACGCCGCGGTCGAGCACGAGGATCTGGTCGGCGTTCTTGATCGTCGACAGCCGGTGCGCGATGACGAACGTCGTGCGCCCCTTCTTGACGACCTCGAGCGCGTCCTGGATCATCGCCTCGGTCTCCGTGTCGATGTTCGACGTCGCTTCGTCGAGGATCAGGATCGCCGGATCATAGGCCAGCGCACGGGCAAAGGAGATCAGCTGCCGCTGCCCGGCCGACAGCGTGCTGCCCTTCTCGACGACGGGCTCGTCAATGCCCTTCGGCAGATGCCGCAGCGCGCGGTCCGCGCCGACGTCCGCCAGCGCCTTCTCGACGCGCTCCCGCGTGATCGCCGGATCGTCCATGGACACGTTCGACGCGATCGTGCCCGTGAACAGGAACGGATCCTGCAGCACGATGCCCATATGCTCGCGCATCGTCTGGCGCGGCATGTCGCGCACGTCGACGCCGTCGATCGTGACACGCCCGGTGTCTACGTCATAGAAGCGGAACAGGAGGTTGATGATCGAGCTTTTGCCCGAGCCTGTATGCCCGATAAGCGCCACCGTCTGTCCTTGCTTCGCCTCGAACGTCACGCCCTTCAGCACGTTCTCGCCTTCCTTGTACGCGAACCACACGTCTTCGAACGCCACGTTGCCCTTGTAACGCGGCATCTTCTCGTCTGCCACATCCTCGCCCGTCTCGTCCAGCAGCACGAACACCCGCTCCGCAGACACAAGCGCCGTCTCGAGATTCGGCAGTTGGTTGACGATGTTGACGATCGGATTGAACAGCCGGTTGAGGTAGTCGACGAACGCATACAGCACGCCAAGCGACACGGCCGCTTCCGGGCCAGACAGCGCGCCAGCGCCGAAATACCAGATGAGCGCCACGTAAGCCGCGTTCCGGATCACATTGACCAAGTTGTGCCCGGTCAGCGAGTTCAAGCTCAGCAGCTTGTTCTTGTACCGGAAGTTCTCCTCGTTATAAGCCTCGAATTCCGCCTCCATCTTCTTCTCGCGGCGGAAAGCGCGGATGACCGGCATCCCTTGAATCGTCTCGTTGATCCGCCCGTTGATCTCGCTCAGCGTCGAGCGGATGACGCGGTTATACCGCTTGGCGTACCGTCCGTACACGTAGATCCACAGCGCCAGAGCCGGGATAATGAACAGACAGATCGCAGCCAGCTTCACGTCCAGCAGGAACAGCGCCGCGAAGATGCCCGCCATGTAGATCGTCCCCGTAAAAAAGTTCGCCAGCACGTTCACGTACAGCTCGCGGATCGCCTCGGTGTCGTTCGTGATGCGGGAGACGATTTTGCCGGCAGGCAGATTATCGAAGTAACGCACCGGCAAGCGGTTGATCTGGCCGAACACGTCATTGCGCATGTTGCGGATGATCTTGTTCGCCGACGCCTGCAGGAAGTAACGCTGCCCGTACGAGAACCCGGCCGACAGCACCAGCAGGCCGAAGTAATACCAGCACAGCTGCAAGAGGCCGCTCAGCTCCGGCCGGAAGAAGCCGTACAGCTCGCTCTTGCTCAGCTTCGCCGCCGCATACTCGGCGCGCTCGGCGCCCTTCGCGATTGCGATCAAGCCCTCGCCCGCAACCTCCCGCGCACCGTCGAAGGCTATCGCGTTCGGCACGAAGTAGTAATCGCGTCCGAACTGCAGCACGCGCACCTCTTCGCCGCGCACTTCACCTTCCGCGAAATGGTCGGCGCGCTTGTAGGCGCCGCCCTTATAATCGACCGTATAACGGTCGTCAGCCTGCGTGGCGTACCAAGGCTGCTCGATGCCCGAGATGTGCACGTCGATGAGCCGCTTCGCTACGAGCGGCCCCGCAAGCTCCGTGCCGACGGCGACCGTCAGCATGAGGAGCGCCAGCGCGAGCTGCACCTTCACCTGCATCGCGTAGCGAAGCAGCCGCTTCACCGTCGCGCCCTTGCTTCCCGCCCCGCGGTCGATATCCAGATCGTAGATGTCCTGTTCTTCCATGCTCATGCCTGTTCTTCACCCGCTCTCTATTCTTCCGTCTGTTCCATCTGTTGTCTCTCATATTGCGTCTTGTACCAGCCATCGCTGCGTGCCATAAGGTCCTCATGCGTGCCTTCCTCGACGACACGTCCGTCCTCCATGACGAGAATCCAGTCCGCATGCTGCACGGCGGACAGCCGGTGCGTCGCGATCAGCGTCGTCTTGCCCGCCCGTTCGCTGCGTATGTTCGCGATAATCTCCGCTTCTGTCCGTGCATCGACCGCGGACATCGCGTCGTCGAGCATCAGGATCTCCGGCTCCCGAATGAGCGCCCGCGCGATCGATACGCGTTGCTTCTGTCCGCCGGACAACGCCACGCCCTTCTCGCCGACCAGCGTCTCGAGACCGTCCGGCAGGAACTTCAAGTCCTTCTTGAACGCCGATGCGCCGATCGCTTGATCCAGCTCCGCTTCGCCGGCTTCGTCGCGGACGAACAAGATGTTATTCTTCACCGTGCGCGAGAACAGGAATTGCTCCTGCGGCACGTAGCCGTACCAAGACTTCAACTGGTCCATGTCGACCCTCTGGATCGGCACGTCCGCGATCGCGATCTCGCCTTCGCCCGGCGGATATTCGCGGAGCAGCTGCTTGATCAGCGTCGTCTTGCCGCTGCCCGTGCGCCCGACGATGCCGAGCGTCGCGCCGCGCTCCAGCGTGAACGTGACGTTCTCGAGGTTGTTGACCGTCGACGTCGGATAGCGGAACGTCACGTTCCGGAACGCGATCGCCCCCGGGTGCTCGAGGCGCACCGCATCCTTCGGCTCCGGCACGTCAGGCTTGTTGCCGAGCGTCTCGTTGACGCGGTCGATCGACGCGTTGCCGCGCTGCATGATGTTGATCATCTCGCCGATCGCGAACATCGGCCAGATCAGCATGCCGAGGTAGACGTTGAACGCAACCAGGCCGCCGATTGTCAGCTCGTTATGATAGACGAGGTAAGCGCCGTAGCCGAGACCGATCAGGTAGCTCGCGCCCACGAATATTTTCACCGTCGGCTCGAACAGCGCATCGATGCGCACGACCGCGATATTTTTCGCCAGCACGTCGTCCGTCACGTCCGCGAACCGCTTCTCCGACGCCCGCTCCTGCACATAGGCCCGCGTGACGCGAATGCCGGAGATCGTCTCGAGCACGCCGTCATTCATATCGCCGAACGCGTTCTGCGCATCGGAGAACCGCTTATGGATCCACTTGCCGTAGGTGCCGACGAGCAGCGCCATGATCGGCAGCGGAATGACCGCCATCAGCGTCAGCTTCCACGAGACGAACACCGTCATCGTCACGATGAGCGTCGTCATCCACAGCGTGGAATCGATGAACGTCAGAATGCCGAACCCTGCCGTGACCGACAAGGCCCCCAGATCGTTCGTCGCGCGTGCCATCAGGTCGCCTGTCCGGTTCCGCTCATAGAACGCAGGCGTCATCTTCAGGAAGTGCCGCATCAACTGCGAACGCATCATTTTCTCGACGACGAATGCGCCGCCGAACAGCTTATACATCCATACATAGCACAGCGCATAGACGGCTAACGTGATCCCGACAAGCTGCAGCAGCGTGATCGTAATGCTGTCCCATGTCACCGTGCTGAGCTGGATCGAATCGATCGTCCGCCCGACGATCATCGGCGGGAGGATCTCGATGATCCCGCAGATAGTCAGCAGCGTGATCGCGACGATATAGCGTTTCTTCTCCAATCTGAAAAACCAGCCAAGCTTGCCCAGTACCGCTAACATTGTCTCTCCCACTCCCCTTCTCTCATCCAACGACGCAAAAAGGCACATCGCTGCCTGCGACATGCCCTACGCTTCCACATAAAAAGCGCACGCCGCGTGTGAAGCCCGCGACATGCGCCTTGGTAATGACACGATGGGAATCGTTCATTCCCCGCTCGGCATTAGATTAGGCTAATAGCCGTAAACGGGACAAGGAGGCCGCGAGTCGTATGAAAATGAATGTTACCGTTCAGAGAACGTTCATTCCGACCATGCTGCATCATCACATTCGACATACTCGCGTACCTCCTTTCTTTCCCAATGTTGGTTGATTTCGATACTACGTACGGTAACATGCGGGACGAACCGCTGTCAATCGTATTTTAATTTTATAAATGATCTCGCCGCCAATGCCAGATCTTCGTCGAACAGCCGCCGCAGATTCGGCCTTCTTCGGACGGCGAGCGGGTGATAGGAGAAGACGGTTCGAATGCCGTCGATTTCGCGTACCGCGCCTCGCAGTTGCTTCACCTCGGCCTCGTCGCTGCGGCAGACGGCCTGCGCCACGACATTGCCAAGGCCGAGCAGCAGCCGCGGACGTCCTTCGTCGAATTGCGCTTGCAAGTGGACGCTGCAGGCCTCGCGAGCGGCAGGCTTATCGTACGCGCGAATCGGCCTGCATTTCAGCAGGTAGGTAACGTAGACGTCCGTGAGCGGAATGCCGGCCGCGTGCAGCCCTTCCTGCAGCGTCTCGCGCGTGCCGCACACGAATTCACGGCCTTCTCGATCCTCGCGCGCGCCGGGATTGTCGAGCAGCACGTAGAGCGGTGCGCTCGGACGCCCCTCTCCCCAGATGACGCGGGTACGCTGCCTTGCAAGCTCGCATCGCTGGCAGTCCAGGGCACAAGGCGGCGCGGAGTGCTCCGGCAGCGGGATTGGCGGGGGAATGACGTTCATTATGCTGCGTTCGCTCCGATCCATCCGAGTCATATCGTGATCCGCTGCTAGTATGCCCTATTTCGCGGCAGAAGATCGCTTGCTCAGCACGAGCAGCGCGCCGCCTGCGGCAAAAGCCGCCACGATCAGCCAGAACGGCAGGCGCGGATCGAGCTTGTACGACCAGCCGCCGATAATGCCGGACGGCGAGATAACGAGCAGCACAAGGACCGACAGAATCGAGAACATTTTCGCTCGGTGCTCGTCGTCGATCGCGTTCGCGACTGCCGCTTCGAGGTAAGGCGCGCTCACCATCGTGCCGATCGCGCCCAGCACCGTGCTGAGGCCGATCAAGAACAGTCCGTTCGCAGGCGCGGCAATGAGCAGCGCGGTGGAGATCGCGGACAGCACGAAGCTCCATAGCATCGCTTGGTCGGCGTAACGCTCCGGAATGCGCGGCATGAGGAGCCAGAGCGTCAGCAGCATGATGACCGACGATACCGCCGGGAAGTAGGAGATGATGCTGTTGTCGAGCTTCAGGTAATCGGCCAGATAGAGCGACAGATAAGTCCCCTTCAGCGACATCTGGAAGTTGAACAAGATGTAGACGCCGAAGATGAGCAGCAGGCCGCGGTTCTTCAATAATTCGCGCGCGGCTCCCACGTAGTCGAGCAAGCTTGCGCGGACGCCGAGCTCGCGGGTTTCGCGGATTTTGCGCAGGCCCATCTCCGTCTCGCGCGTCGTGTAATGGCGGCCGAAGAATTGCGCGGTCATGAAGACGAACGCGATCACGTACATGATCCGTACGCCGGTCACGAGACCGTACTCGTGGACGAGCAGCCCGCCGAGCGGCGCGAACAGCCCGCCCACGACGCCGATGAACTGCAGGATCGTGAAGACGTAGGTCCGTTCCTTCGGATCGGTGTCCTCGACGAGCAGGCAGTAGAACGCCGTATGCGGCACACGCTGGAATCCGTTCACGATCGCGGCAGCCACGAAGAACCAGACATTGTGCGAGACCGCCCATAAGAGGGTGCCGACCGACCAGCTGAGCAGATCGAACGTGAGCAGCGCGGCCTTGCGCCCCATCCGGTCCGTCAGGTAGCCGCTGATGAAGGAGGAGAAGACCTGCACGATGAGCCCGAGCGTGGCGATCCAGCCGATGGCCGTCTCGGAGACGCCGAGCTCGAACATGTAGAGCGTCGCGTAAGTAGTGAACATGCTGTACGGAATGAGGAAAAGCGGCTCGAAGGCGAGACAGCCTCTGCTGTTGCCCGTAAGCCGCTTGAAATAGGTGCGTGCCAAGACGATTGCCTCCTATGCTGCGGTACGATGATAGACATTACTTGTCTCATCGTACTCCGCAGGAGCCTTGCTCGTCTATGGGATTGTGATCCAGATCTGGACGCGCAATCACTGCGCAGCCTGCATAAGCTGTTCAAGCTCTGTCTGCGTGTGCTGCAGCGCCTCTTCGATGCTCAATTGCCGTTCAAGCGCCTGGCGATAATAGCCGCTGCGTATCTGCTGAAGCTTCACCGGCCAATCCGCCGGGAATTCCCAGAATCGCGTGACGGGACGCGGGTTGGCTGTCAGCTGATAGAAGACGTCCAGCTCGGACGAATCGTCCGGCAGCCAGGAAGGAAGCTGCACCGCCGCAGCTTCGTACTTGACGGCTGTCTCCCGGCTGCTGAGTTCGCTGACAAGCTCCCAAGCTGCCTCCGGATATTCGGCATCCGCATAGACGGCATACAGGTACTCCGGCACAAGATTGCCTGCCGACCTGTCTCGCCCGTCTACTGGCTGCGTGACCATCCCCCATTCAATCGCCGGCTGCTCCGATTGCAGCGCGAGCACGTCGGCATAGCTGCCCATCATCATCGCAGCCCGGCCGGATTCGAACAGGCCTTCCCCCGGCGCAGCCGCTCCAGCTCCCCGGCTATAGATGCTCCCGGAACGCTGCGCCTCGATCGCCGACCGGTAAGCCTCCGCCCAGCCTTCCGAATCGGTTGTCACTTCCCGCCGTTCCCAGTTCATATAATCAAGCTTCGCCGCCGCAGCGATCTGGTCTGCCAACGCAAGCGGATCGCCGCTCAAGCCGTCATAATAGCCGTATACCGACTCGTCCGGGTTGTCGGAGGCGGAGGGGGCGAACCGTACGGCTGTCTGCAACACTTCCTCCCAGCTCATCCGGTCGGTAGGAACCGGCACGCCGAACTCCCGGAACAGCGCGCTGTTATAGATGATCGCCTGACTCTGAAAATACGGCGCCAGTCCGGTTATCTGACCATTCCCGCTCTGCCGCACCCATTCCGCTATGCCGGGGTGCATCTCCTCGATCGGGTAATCGTCCCGCTCGATGAACGGATTGAGATCGGACAATAGATCTTGTCTCGCCAGCATCCCGAATGACAGGGAATCCGCGATGACCACGTCAGGCTTCTCCGCTTCGATGAGCGCTTGAAGCCCGCCATACTTGTCGGATAAGGAAGCCGCTTCCTCGCCGGCATCCACGAAGGCAATCGTCAGGTCTTCATGCTCCTGGGCGAACGCCCTGAGACCGAGATTATCCATCGTGACGCGGTCGTACAGCGATACAATCTTCAAGGTAGTCTCCGCTTCCTCATTGCGGTCTTGGAAGCAGCCCGTGAGCAGAAGCGTGAGGGTGAGCAAGATTACGCCGCAGCCGGTTATGGGCTTGAGTTGATTGTTCATGGCCTTGCAGTTGCCTTATGAATAATTGCTGCCAGCTCTCCCCCTGTATCGGCGACACCCCAGCCCGTCACCTTCCCGGCCTCGTTCAATGTGTAGATGAACGGCGTTTCCGGCACGCGATAGACCGATTTGAAGCTGGAATAGGTAATCGAGTTCACGGGGAAGCCGAATCCGAAATAGTCGACGATACTGGCATTCTCTTCTGCGGAGCCATCCGTGAAAAGCACGAACTGTCCCTTGCCTTCCTCGGCTAGCTTGGCGATGTGCGGCAGCAGATCGATGCACGTTGAACAAGCGAACGACAGGAAGCTGCACACTATAGGAGAGCGGCCGTTCAACCACTCCTCGGCTCCCGGGAACGCAGAGCCCGGCACCATCGGATTGACGCCTCTATCCCTCTTCTTACTGCCGAGTAATTCCACGAAATCGACCTTGCTCATGGCGCACACCCTTTCTTATATGATGTAGGATTAACTTTACTGTCTTCTCAATTCTGCCGTGAGCAGCGCTTCTAACGAAGCCAACGCTTCTTCAACCGTCTGCCTCTCCGCTAGGACGTCTCCGACGGCGCGAACCGCTTGCTCGCTGTAGAAGGCATACGCCTCCTCGGGTATAGCGTCATACAGGAACAAGCCCTTCGGTACGACCTCCTGACTATAGAACGGAGACAAGTCCAGCTTCCAACTGCTCTCAGGGATGGCGATCTTAGCGGGAATCATGCCTGTAAATTGATTCTTAACAGCAGCCTTCTGTCTCGCTATCGCATCGCTGTTCGCGAATTCGAGCAATGCCCAGGCTTCCTCTTGAACAGATGACTGCTTAGCGATCGAATAGATATCTGCCGGTTGTAAAAATGCTTGGTACGTTCCCGGAGGCGCCGCCATTCCCCAATCCTTCATCGCATCGTCCATTCGGAGCAGCGGCAGAAGGTCCGAGTTCGCAAGGATCATGGCCGCTTGCCCCTCCAAGAAAGGCCAGTATTTCTCCGTGCTGATGACGCCTTCGAACGGCTGATCCTCTTCTTCCCGAATGGGGACAAAGTCAATCGCGCCGGCGCGATAGCCTTCTATAATACTGTTCCATATTGCAGTCCATGCCTCCGTGTGCAGCGTACCCGCCTGCCCGTTCATATCCGCAGGGGCCAGCCATTCCGTCCTCCCCGCGTATTCGATTAGCTGGAACAGCCTTGAGTCTGCCGCGTTCTTCCCCGCTGAGACGAGGCCATATTGCTTGTTCCCTTGGTCGTCTTCGTCCGGGAACGATGCTGCCACTCGCATGAGGTCGCTCCATGTCATGCCATCGGAAGGATAGTCGAGACGGTATCGATCGAAAATAGCTTTATTGTAGAAGAGCGCCAGGCTGTGGATGTCGGATGGGATGCCGTAGAGTGCATCATCGCCCGCGGCAGGCTTCAGGCTCGCCATGACCGAAGCCGGATAACCGGCAAGATCATAGCCATGCCGCTGCACCAGCCCGTCCAGCGAAACCACTATTCCTGCCTCGACGAGACTGTAGTAGAAATATCCCCCGCTGACTATGAGATCCGGTTGTTCTTCGTTCATCCATCGCTGGACCGCAGATTCGTTATTTGCAATGTCGGGAATCCCCGTATATTCAAGCCGAATATGCGGATTCGCCTCTCGAAACGCAAGCCCGAAATCCCGCTCGAAGTTTTTGGATGAGTAAGTCGCGACTTTCAGCGTAACCGTCTCTTTCGGCGTGTCCTTGCTGCATGACGCAAGTATCAGGATCAGGCTCATGGCGACCAATACAGCACGCAATCGCATGGCATTTCCCCCTTTTCTGCTATGTATGAATGACTTCATGCGATACGCTTCCTTCTTCGCGGTTCGCTTCCCACATCTCCGCATATTTTCCTTGCTGCCTCATTAACGCCGCGTGACTGCCCTGCTCGATTACGACGCCCTGATCCATCACGATGATTCGATCTGCGTTCACTGCCAGCTTCAGATTATGCGTGACGAGCACGAGGATACCGGATGCATGTTTCTTCCGGATCATGTCGATCAGCGCCATCTCTGTCACCGGGTCAATTTCGGATGTCGGTTCGTCTAAGATCAGCAGCGAGCATTGCTTATACAGCGCCCTCGCCACGGCGAACCGTTGCCACTGCCCGCCGGAGAGCTCTCTGGCACCCAGATAGTCATTACCCAGCACGGCATCCAGCTCATGCTTGAGCTCACCTGTCAGCAGCATTGGGTATTCGCCCAGCAGCGCATCGATGTCTTGCTTCTCATAATCATCGCGCATCGCGATATTCTCGTAGCCGCTTAGCGGATACCGATTGAAGTCTTGGTTGACCAGCGCGATCTGCTCGTATACGCTCTTTCTGCTCAACCGGTTAATATCCTGATTATTAATCATCAATACATGATCTGGGACTTCGTGCAGTCCTGCAATTATTTTGGCAAGCGTCGACTTGCCCGAGCCATTCTCCCCGACGAGTACGATGAATTCGCCTGCCTGCATATACAGCCGAATGTTGGCGAGCGTCTGCCGGGATCGCGCAGGGTAGGCGAACGACAAGTCCCTGAGTTCAATCGAATGGATCGGTTCAACGAGTTCATCTTGCTGTTCGCCGTGATCGGTCACGTATTGATGAATAAAGTCAGCGAGCTGCTTGCGGAATAAGAGCACCTTCTTGTTGGAGCCCGATAAGATCCAGAAGGTCTTCAGCGCGCCGACCAACGACAATGCGGTCGTTGACACAGCCATATAATCGCCGATTGACATGGCATTCCCCGTTACCCGGAACAGAAGAATGATCTGGATGACGAAGTACCCGGCGGGGCTGATGATGTCCATACCGAATCCCCACGCCATATTCTTCGTCAGAAGCCTCCGCTTCGCGGCTATCAGTACCCGATTGAGGCGATCCCACTTCGCGGACAGCACTTTACGGTAAGCGTAGAGGATCAACTCCTTCTGTGCATACGGATTGAACAGCAGCGCGAGAATGTTCCGCGATTCCATGCTCGCTTGCGAATGTACGGCCTGGTGCGCCAGCGTTCGCTTCGCTTCCCCGATTGTGAACATTAGGCCCGGAATCGAAGCAGCGAACGCAACTCCCACGACCATCCAAGAATAGTGGGAGACGAGATATACATAGACCGCAACCATCACAAGCTGATGCAGCATATCGATGGTCGTTCCTATGAGCTGCCCCGCGTGCGCAATATTATTTTTCAGCAAGTAGAAATCATCCTTATAACGAGGCGATTCCAGCTTGGTAATCGTATGGATGGCTGACGTCACACCCAAGAGATAGTGATCCAGCTGATGGGAGACTCGCATCATATAGATCTCTTGGATATAGCTGCGCAGCCGGCCTGCGGCCAACTCGGCCAACTGCACGATCATTAGAATGAGCGCTATCGCGGCCAATGAAGCAGTATTGCCTTGCACCCCGCCTAGCAGATCGAAGAACACTTTCGTCTGCTCGAACTTCACCCAACCGATCACGGGGGCGGCGGCGATCAGCAAGACAATGCCGGCGAGCAGCGGTCCAGAGCCGCGAATCAACAGATATGCCCATGCGCGCATTCCTATCATAACAGACTGAACTGATAATTCGGGCTTATCGGTTCGCTTACCGTAATCCGCATGGAGCGGTCAATGCGGTAGACCCATGGAATCGCGGGAACCTTCAGCTGATCGACCATGAATTCAATCGGTCTAGCATAGAGCTCCAGCCTGTCGCCGAGCGCCTCTTGGATCAGTCCGAGCTCCGCTTCATCGCAGTCGATCAAGAGAATAAGCTTAGCTAGGACAGCCTTGTCCTGTAGCTTGTTCAACCAATAAAGGCATGGCCTGCAGCCGGTACTTAGCGTCAGTATATATCCGCCGTCCGCCAATTGCCGATATAAGGTGAATTGCCCGTCACGATCCAGCGGAAAATCCGGAAGCCGGTCTCCCGCATGATATTGCGTCGGTTTCCTTAAGAACCTCCTGCAGCTATCGCTCAGTACCGCCGTCTCTTCCATCTGCTCCATGATATCCTCCTCTCCGATCTAGCCCGGCTCTTATGCTGTAACGCCATTCCCCCTCGGGGGCGAGGGGGAATGGCGCCAGCCGTTACTGGGAGCAGCAAAGACCTGTGTCCTGGGATTGATAGTCATAGTAGACATCGAAAGGACTCGGTCTAACGCAAGTTTGCTTCGAATAATTCATGTAGCGGTACAGCGAGCTGGAACCGCTGCATAGGCTTGTACTGCATGATTCCCACGTTTCAATACCTGCGTTAATGTATCCCGGATCGCACGCCATGTCATATTCCTCCTTTCATTTCTAATTTGGACGGCTATGCCAGCCGCAGATCAATCATAGCACCGTCGTAATTTACATTAAATCCCTCATATGCGGTATTATTGGATAATACTCTTGTGTATCGAGCTCCATATATGCGATCACTTCGCTATAGCGAGTGACCTTGCCCTTATGTCCGACATAGAGAATCGGATTCATCTGGTCCAGAGAAGCATGTTCCGGCGTACTGCCAGCCTTGTACTCGATCACATCATGGCTGCGCCAAGCAAGCCGCTTAAGCCGCCATGCATACTCCGGCGCTGCAAGGAGGATATGGTAGCCTTGCAGTCGCGCAAGCAGACGTTCGATCTCAGGCAATTGCGGAGATCGGTAGCTTAGCACAAGCAGCGTGAAGTCGAGCCGCCGTTCTTGAATAGCCGGGTTCAGCACCTGCAGATGCTCGGCTCGCTCGCCAAGCTCGCGCCGATATGTCACAGCCCATGTGACGCAGGCTGCTGCCAGCACCGCGAGCCCTACTCCCGCGCTGCCTTCGGAGCTTATGCTGCGTGCAGGCATCCAATAGCCAGCAACGACTAGCAGGATGAGCGCTGCATTCCTGGCGAGCGGATAACGGTTCAGCCAGCTCGCTCTTCCGAAGCAGGAACAATTGGCGCCGCTCTCCGTCCGCCGCCTGCGCACGATGGTCATTGCAGTGAAGATGAATAGGGCCGTTAATGCCGCCGTCTCCTTATAGCCCTCGTATCCGATGATGAAGAGTATGGCAAGCATAAGCTCCGCGGCAAGCGCCGCGATGCTTGCGATAGGGACAAGCCGTGTCCCCACGATGTGGAATGACCGGATTTCCAGTTCGAAATCCCGGATGGCGTGCGCCTTAAGCAGCGCCGACGTCAGGAACACATAGGCCATCAATGCATCGATTGCATAGCTCAATATCGACATATGCGCCTCAGTCGAAAAGAATCTTAAGCAGCAGTGCTGTCTTCGAATGGACTTCCGCCTTTTTGTGGATGCTCTTAATCATGGTGCGAACGGTATGCTCACTTAACCACAACCGATGTGCAATCGAACGATAGTCGTGATCCTGAAGCCACAACAGCGCGACACTCGCCTCCCTCTCGGATAACTTCACGCTCTGAAGCTTATGTTCCAGGACTGCTACATGCGTATCGCTTAACATTATTGGCACCCCGTTTCATTAAGTTTGGAATTCCCTGCGCGAAGTCAGCGCCACCTCCTTCTCGATTCCTAATATGGATGCATTTGCCACACTGTTTCAGTGTACGAATGGATGCCTGCCAGTGTCTATGATCAATTCAAGCGATGTGGTGATCAATTTTACTAACAGCTGGTGCATCTAGATCAAGAGGGTCGATTCGGGAGCCAATTACTTGAAGCCAGCCAATTCGCCTGCTGGCAGAAAAGAGAAGATCACCACCCCGTGTGGATGGTGATCCCCCTGATTTTGTAAATTGCTTCAGATATTTAACCCACGTAGGACCAATCGCCTCGCTCGATGGAATACCGTATGAAGATGGTCAGGAATATCCGTATCTTCTAAACGTTTGGATTTGTTGATCTGAATAAAGCATCGGTGACAGACCCTCACCAAATTCTCCACCAAGGTGGTTTTAATTTCTTAACTTCGTTCATATCTATTTCAAACCCATCGAATTGTGTTTTTGTATCAACTGCAGAAATCATCAACATATCAGCTAGTTCTTCTAATGCTTCATTACTCAAATTGCACACCGGAGTGATAATTTCTATTAAATACTTTGAACTCTCATCTTGCTCGAATATGGTTACCTTGAATCCACCTTGATATTCAGCTTTTAAACTTTCTGCTTGTTCATACAAATCAGCGACTAGATACGCATTAATTCGCCCTTTGTCTCCTTTTCTTATTCCCTTTTCACATAGTTGCTGCCAAAGCATTTTTGTAATTTTATGTTGTTTTAGTCTTTCAATCGGGTCGACTTTCTCGATTCCAGCAAATACACTCATAAAGGTTACCCTCGAATCTGTAATTATATTCTATATTCGCGCCTGGTAATCGTGAAATGCTTATGCTGCTAAGTTCGCATTTCCAAAATCACCAGCCCGGTTTAACATCGCCTATATTATAAAAGAATCGCTTGCAATATCCACATCCGGGTTCAACCGCTTTAATTGTATCCCGTAATCTCTTTTCATCTTCGAGATGTGAATCGACTCTAAGCTTGGAAAGTACTCCTTCAGATTTGTTAGATCAACCTCTACATTACATAATAGGAAACTCATACGTTTCACGTGTTTCAATTCACCGAGCTCTGTTAGATTCATCGGCTTCTTGCAACTATTCACAGTTAAAAACTCTACTCCTTGAAACGTGCTAAGAGTTCTTAAATCCAACTTGTTACAGCCACTCACAAGTAACCTTTGGATATTGCTGTTGTCTCCTGTGAATCGCTCAAGATTGCGACACCCTTGTACACTAAGATCATTTACGCGTTCTACTATAGAAATATCTCCCAACTCTTTAAACTTGCAGCTTTTGAATGATACTGTTTCAACATTCATCTTTTTCCACTCTGCAAAGTCCGGCTCCATCGAGTGATATATTTCCATCCATTTAAGACTCTCGCAGCCTGCGACAGCCGATAGATCCTCCATTCTCCCAACAGAGATTTCGACCTTGTTGACTTTTGATTGGGACAGTAGAGATATATCCCTTCGTCGATTACGATCCGTATTAATATTGATATATTCTCCTTTTTCGAACCGCTCAATGCCATCCAAGGTTTTGATTTGATAGCCATAAACAAACAAACTTTTTAAATTCGGAAGCGCTCGAAGTACGCGAAGGTCACTTAAAGATGAGTTAAAGTGAATCGTCAAGGTTTGAATCCGATCAATGCCTTCAATCTGCTGCAGATGCTCAATCAATTCCTCAGCATCGACTGTACGGCCTAACCGATTAGTTAGTTCCGCCCATTGATGCTCCTCTTCTATACGAGTTATCTCTTTTACTAGACTTTCTTCCAGAACAAGCCTATCGGACATCCTTTCACATCCTTTCGTCTTACTGGCGAGAGTATAAGCCCGAATGAGATCTCATTCGGGCTAGAAGCTTATACCATACTACCATCTTCTAATATTGGGTTGAATAGTGCCGGCTGGAAATTACCCCTTCCGTCTAAATAGCCCCACAAAGCTTCTCCTTCGGCCTTCCAATAATTATATTCTGTTTTATCAATCTCAACTTGAGTTCCACTGGATTGATAGGTTTTATAATACTTCGTTTTAGCGAATAAATTGAATAAACCTTTCTGAGTCTTCCCGACAGTAAACACTCCTGCTCCGTCTTCAAAATAATAAGAAGCAAACTCATATTGAGATTTTTTAAAATCGATGTAACTTGTATACATTCCGAAAATATCCAAAGCGGAAGTTACACGAATCCCGCCTTTTAAAGCTACTCTGGATGAATTAATATCGAATTCAACATTATGACGAGCTTTCCAAGTTTCCTGATGTTCAGGTGTAGCTGCTTGAATCTCATTTAATATTTTTGTATTGCCTTCTTTATACGCATCTAGAATTGGCTGTTCGGCAGCCCTTAACGCCTCAGTTCGAGCGCTTAAATAAGTACCTCTTCCCGATCCCTCGATATCAAGCTCGGCTTTAACTTCAACTACCTTTACTGTAGTATTTGGATCTTGAACAACAGCCTTCCATGTATGTTTTCCCATCCGTGCCTTAAGCGCTTGCGCTGTGGATCCTATATATGTTGCAGCTTTGCCGTCAACTTCTCCTTCAATTATATATACATGACCGATTAATTCTGGGGCCATACCACTTGGATCTATAAACCTCAAGGGGTTGTTCTCCACATAAGTATACAGATTCAAACTCAGCGGATTCATGATATTTCCCTCATACGTATCCTCACTAATAAACCGCCCGACCTCCGGCTGATAATACCGCGCACGCGCATAAGTCAGGCCGCTGGCATAATCATAGCCCAATCCCGTGTACCCATACAGGCTATCAGGCCCCGGCCAGTTCAGGTCGAACTTCTTCGCGTCTAGCGCGACGCCGAATTCGTCGTAGTGGTAGCGTGCCGATACGCGGCCGTCCTTCTCGACGAGCCCGATCGTGCTGCCGAGCGCGTCCTGCATGTACCAGAGCGTCTTCGGCTGCACGCCCGGCTCGGCACCGCCAGCGCCAGGCGTCGGCTCCCAGCCGTTGTTGGCGTCGTAAGCCGGTAGGTAGGTCATGCTTAGTCGTTCGCCGCCCGCTCCGTAGACGTACGTCTCCTTCCACTTCGTGCTGTCTGCCTCCGTCACCTGCAGCGGTTCCGGCAGCGCCAAGCTGACGTCATTGGTATAGTACATCTCCCAATGCTTCTTCTTATGCTGCTTCTCCCAGCCGTCGCGCGGTCCGCCCGGGTGCATGTCCGGGTATTCTTCGTCGACTTGACCGCATTTCTTAGCAAGGCCTGGAGGGATGAAGCCCGGCGGCACGACATGGCAGTTGGCTTTTCCGTTGCCGTTGCCATTTCCGTTTCCGTTTCCGTTTCCATTGCCATTGCCATTGCCATTGCCATTGCCGTTATTGCCATTCGGCCCGCCGGCATAATCAATCGTCATCTTCATCCGATTGCCGTCGCCGTCGTAGGCGTACTTCGTCACGTCGCCGCGGTCATTGGTCTGCTGAACCAGACGGTTCGCGCCGTTCCAGACATACTGCTCGACAAGCTCCGGTTCCGACCACTGCGGCTCGTCTAACGCCGTCAACGCTGCGAACGGATCATTCCCGTCCACTGCTTCGTATACGCTGGCGGTCACGTCGGACTCCGTACCGTACACGCCGCCCGTCACGCCTGACTCCGTACCGTAGACGCCGTCCGTCACACTTAACCCAGTTGCCGCAAGCGTCGATACCGACAGGTTCTTCTGCAGCACCTGCAGCAAGCTGCCTCGAGCATCGTAGATATAATCCTTCAACTCGGTACCGTTCGTCCATTGGAGCAGACGGTCCGCCGCATCATACGAATACGTCTCGGTATCCGTGACATCGCCCCAGGCGCTCGTCTTCGACAATCGGTTGCCTACGGCGTCGTATGCATACTGCGTCGATACTGGAAGCTCCGCGGACATCGCATTCTGCGTCTGCACGTGGATTAATTGGTTCAACGCATCATACGCATATTCGGTCACGATCCGATCCCCGCTGCCGTTCTCGCTTGCATCGTCCTCGTCATTCTCGTCCGACTGCCGCTCGCTGCGAATTCGGTTGCCGACCGGATCGTACGCATATGTCAGCTGCTCCAGTACTTTGCCGAACTGGTTTTGATGCGTCATCTGCAGCAATTGCCCTGCGTCGTCATAGCTGTAGCTGCTGCCGCCCAGCGTCGGAAGACCTTTGCCTGTCAGCAAGCCTCTCGCATCGTACGAATAGGTGGTCGTCCGACCCTCTGCATCGATAACGGCGGTCATCCGGTCGAGCAAGTCGTATTGGTAACTGACCGATGTCGCGTCCGGGTAGATGATTTTGCTTCGCTGTCCGGTCGCCGTCCATTCGTAACGGATCGTCTGCTGATACGGGTCCGTCACTTCGGTCAATCGGTGCAAGGCATCATAGGCATAGGTCGTGGTGCCGAGCGAATCGACCATCTGCGTTCTCCGGCTTGCCGCATCATATTCGTACTCGACCTGTTCGCCGCCCGGGTAGACGATCTGCTTCAGTCGGTTCATTAGATCGTAAGCATATTTCGTCGCAGCGCCGTCCGGATGGACGATGCCCGTCACGTTGCCCAGACTATCGTAGGCAAGCTCGGTCACGCGCTGCTCCGGACCGATCTCACGAATCAGCTCGCTGCGCAAGTTATATTCATAAGCCGTTGTATGACCAAGCGCATCCGTCTTCGACGTTATATTTCCGAGCGCGTCATACGTATAACCCGTCGTATTGCCGAGCGCGTTCGTTACTTGGAGGAGCCGTCCAAGCGCGTCATAGCCGTAATCGGTCGTCTGGCCTTTCGCATCCTCGACCGAGGTTAACAATCCTCGCATGTCGTAGGTCATCTCCGTCGCATGACCGAGCGGATTCACGATGCGCGTCACGCGTCCGAGCGGATCATAGTCATACGACGTAACCTTGCCCGCTTCATCGACGGATGCCGTCACGCGTCCTAACGCGTCTCGCTCCATCGTCGTGACTGCGCCGAGCGGATCCGTTACGCTAACGAGCATGCCTCGGGCATCATAGTCCAAGGTCCATACCGCACCGTTCGGCTCAAACGTCCGCACCAGTCGGCCTGCCGCGTCGTATTCATAGCTTGTCACTTGATCGAGCGCATCCGTCTGCGCGGTTAGACGCCCAAGCGCGTCATAAGCGTACAGCGAGGCAAGGCCGAGCGGGTCGATCTCTTGCGTCAACCGTCCTGCTGCATCATAACTGTACTGCGTCACGCCCCCTGCCGGATCGGTCACCTTGATCGGCAAGCTGCGCGCGTCGTATTCGATCTGCGTCTCGCCGCCGTTCGCATCGACAGCGCGAATCAGATTGCCGTTGCCATCATATTCATAGCTGCTGACATGTCCTGCCGGATCCGTCACTTGTACCAGCCGATCTACGTCGTCATAGACATAGACCGTCTCCGCGCCGTTCGGCTCAATGCGCTTCGTCCTATTGCCGACGGCATCGTACGCATAATGCGTCGCCTGTCCCAGCGCATCCGTCTCGGCCGCGATACGCGCGTAGCTGTCGTACGTGTACTCCGTTCTCGCGCCGGACGGATCGACATACGCGGTAAGGTTGCTGTCCTTGTCGTACTCGAATCGCTCGGTGCCGCCAAGCGCGTCGATGCGGGCCGTGACGCGGTCCCGCGGGTCGTACTCGAGCTTCGTCCGCTGGCCCAGCGCGTCGAGCATCTCCGTCACCCGATGCAGTGGATCGCGAATCAATTGTTGCCGGTTCCCTGCCGCATCGATCAGGAATTGCGCGAAGCCGTACGCATCGTTCTCGATGACCGTCGTCTTGCCCATTGCGTTCGTGATCGTCTCCAGTACGCCCTTCGCATCCACCGCCACGCGCGACACGCCGCCGAGCGCATCGGTAATCGACGTCAGGTTGCCCTTTGCGTCATAGCTCATCGCAGTCTTGTTGCCGAGCGGATCGGTCACCTCGACCGGCAGGTTCATCGCATTGTATCGGATCTCCGTCTGGTAGCCTTCCGGGTCCTTGGCATGCAGCAGATTGCCGTTCTCGTCATACAGGTAATGCCATCTACCACCGCTGCGGTCGGTCATCTCGATCAGATTGTCATGCTTATCATATAAGAAGTGCTCGGATGTGCCGTCCGGGTAGGTAATCCCAGTCTGGCGCATGCGTTCGTCATACGCATAAGCCGTCTCCCGCCCCAGACCATCCGTCGTAACCGTCTGCCTGAGCTCGGGATGATACGCAATATCGCCCCACATGCCTGTAAAATCCCGCTGCCGCACCACACGATCGAGCTCGTCATATTCATTGATAAGCGTGGCCGTCTCGTTCGGATTGCGGATGCCGATCATGCGATGCCGATCGTCATATTCGTAGCCGATCCGCGCGCCGTCGGGCAGGATCATCGCCGTCAGGTCATGATTGACCGCATCGTACTCGTAGGCCGCATAACGCCCCGTATGATCGGTGACGCGGATGATTTTGCCCCCGTCGCCATGCGTGAATGTCAGCTTGCTGCCGCTCGTCGATACCTCGTCCAACAGGCTGCCGACATACGTAAGACGGATCTCGTTGCCGTTCGGGTCCACGATTCGAACAAGCAGCCCATCCTCGCGGTACACGTACTTCCATCGCTGCGGCGTCTCCTGCGTGTAAGTACCGTCGCTGTTCAGCGTTAGCGTGTCGTACAAGCCGAGCTGGCCCGTGTACGTGCCGTCGCCGTTCGGCTCGAAGCGATGGCTTGCGCCATCGGGCGACACGGCGTACAGCACGCCGCCTTCCCGCTTCTCCAGCCTGCGCTCATACGAGTGGTGCCAGCCGACGCCGAAATCGCCGTCATATTGATCGCGGCTATGGTACGTCAGCGTCAGGTCAAGCGGCATCACCGCCTGAATCGACATATTCGTGTGGCGGAATACGAAGTCTCCCGTCGCGAGGTTAACCGGGTCAAAGTCCTCCGCAAGCGGGTAGTGGTAGAGGTTAGCGAATTCCTCATGAATGCGTTCGCTGTCCGCCTTGCCAATCTCCCCTGCCTGCTCAGGATCGAACAGCAGCAGGTTCACGCCCAAATCGAGCTGACCGTAGCAAGTAGTCCCTTCGAAGCACACTTCTTCCGGGTATCCGTTCGGAACGGCAATCTCCCCGATCTTGTCCGCAATCGCCTGCTTCTCGATGAGATTATAGTAATAGCTGGCAACGACCGCCCAATTAATGCCCCAATCCGGCGCCACGTACCGCAGCACGTTGATCGTCCCGGACGGTTCAGATCGCTTGTCGTCAAAGTCCCGCACCGCGACAGCCTGGATCTTGGCAATCTCGTAGGCAGGCAGCGTCAACCGATATTCCCATTCACCCAGGAAATCCTCCGGATTGCTGTTCGAAGGGAAATCGGTGAAGTAGGCTGCAGTCACGGGAATGGACCGCGCCCACTGCGATTGCCGCGAATCCGTAACCTCGATCTCCCGGATCACGTCGGTCAGTCCGTCGACCGTCGTGTCGTCGCCGACACGCTGGACCCGCTTCATGCGAAGTTCGATCTTCGTCCCGACCTCCGCGATGCCGCGGATCACATGCTCCGTGCTGTCCTTGTTCTCCTCGATCTCGTATATGATCGGCGCCGGCGGAGCGGGATTCACGACGTTGATCGTGCCCGAGCTCCCGTTATTCGGGAATCGCGTAGGCGTGACCGAGATGCGGTATTGCCCTTCGTCGACTGGTACGCCGTTCACTTGGCCGTACCAGTTGAAGGTATGGGACTGCTCCGTCTCGTAAGAGCCTGTGTCAAGCGCGGCGACTGACGATCCGTTCTGCTCGAGCGCAATGACCGTGTCATGCGACTCTTGCGTCTCGTCGGTCGGATCGGGATCATCATAGCTGAAGCTCACCGTTGTCTTCCCATGATAGACCGAGCTGATCTGACTCGGGCTAATGACCAGGGACGTATCCGCATACGCTTTGGGAAGCTGCTGATTCGGCAGCAGGGGCATACCGCCGATGATAATGGCGAGCGCCAATCCAATCTTGCCTAGCAACCTTGTCAGCCGCTTGCGGCTGTTCGAACTCGACATCGCCTTAACCACCGATAATGTCCCCCTTCATCGCCAGCCAGCGATACAGAAACGCTGCCGCTTCAGCCCTTGTCGTCGTATTGCCGGGATTCAGCTTGCCGCCGCTGCCCTCGATCAATCCAGCTTGAATGACCGCCGCTATCGCTGCCTTCGCCCAAGGTCGCACGCTTGCCGCATCCGAATAACCCGCATATGCGCTCGCATTCCCTGCCGGCTCCAATCCTGCCGCATTCGCGAGCATGACCATCATCTCCGCGCGCGTAACCGGCGCGTTCGGCTTGAACAAGCCGCCTTCGTAGCCCGAGATCCAGCCGACCGCTGATGCCTGTTGAATCCATGGCGCTGCCCAATGCTTGGCAGGCACGTCGCCGAACGAGGTGCCGCCTGCCGCGACCTCTGCCTTGCCTGCAGCTTCAACCAACATCTTCGCGAACTGCGCGCGGGTGACGGTCTCGTTCGGCGCGAACTCCCCGGACCCCATGCCGTTCACGATCCAACGGGAAGCCAGCACCTCGACCGCTTCCTTCGCCCAGTGCTGCTTCATATCTTGGTATGATGTTTCATAGCGGAATACCGCATAGCTGCCCGGCTCTGCCGCTTCCGTCTTAACGAAGCGAAGCGAAGCGAAGCGTCGAACGTACCTCCGATATAGGTCCAAGCCGCTGCCTGCTCATCATAGCGATAGATGCCTGTGCGATTAGCCGCAGCTGCTGACGCAGCCGCGCGGTCCAAGCCGAACGTAATGGTCGGTGCCGCATTCGGCTTCGCATCAGCCGTCCATGTCCATGCGGCACCAACCCAAGTCATCCCCGCCGGGAGTCTATCCTTCGTGCGTGCCGCAAGCTCCGCGCCGTCTGTTAACTGCACGCTTGCATCCGAGGAGAATGCGCCTGCGGCAAAATCCAGCCGAACCGTATCGCCCACCGCCGCGAACCCTCCGTTCTTGCCGATCACAGTCCCGGCCCGCTCCGTCACGGGCGCTCCGCCGTTCGATCCGCCCGAAGGCGCTGTCTCTTGACGCACGATCGTGCGCGCAACCAGCGCTCCCGCCCTCACGACAGCCAATGTCCCGCCATCGAAGCCGACGAGCTGCTGCGTAGATTCAATGGTGCCGGCGCTGTAAAGATCTCCGCTCGCGAGATCCGCTCCTCGCACGACGATCGTGCCGCCTGCGCCTGCTTCCAGCCATACGGCATGACCGTCCGAGATGCTCATCTCTTTGTACTCCACTTCTTGCTTGACTGGCTGCGTGAGGTCGACAGGCACGCCCCCTTCGCCCAGGTCAAGTGTCGTGTACTTGGCCAGTCCGTCCATATTCTTCTGCTTCCACAGCAACTCCTCGCCGTTGAACACGAAGCGCTCCACGTACTCCGATGCGGGCAGGTCCAAGATCTTCTTCCGCTCCCCTGTCGCAATCGTATAGATCCAGAGCCCGCCGTCCCATGCGCTCTTGTAAGCGATTAGGCCGTTCCCTACGACCGGATCCCGCCCCTCGCCGAGCGCCGTATGCGTTCCGGTAACAAGATCGTACATGTGCATCTCGTAATCCGGATTCGTCTGCCAGACGACGATGTCCCTGTCGATCGTTGGAATCCGGTGCTGCCCGACTTCGCCATTCAGCTTCTTCTCGACCCCGGTGGCTACATTGTAGATGTAGATATCCCAGTTGAAGTTGCCAGTACCGGTGCTGTGGTCACGCTTGTCCGCCCATACGATGACCGGCTGTCCGCTGCCGTTCACGCCTACCTTGGGCGTATCCGTCGATTTGCCGTGGTCGGTAACCTGAACGGTCTTGCCCGTCTCGAGATTCCCGTAGACGATCTGGCCTGCCATATTCTTATCGCGGCTCTTCCATACGGCATGCACGGCGTGCCTATGAATCGATGAACCGTTAATCGTCACGGCGCTCGGATTATCCTGATAGGTATACACCGCGTCTGCGGCTGCAGCCCGCTGCTCCCAAGCCGGAACGGCAGTCGATACAAGCATGGCTGCCATCGCCGCAAACATCATTCTTCTTCGATTGGTCTGATTGAACATGCCTGCTCCCCCTAGTCGAATGTCAGTCGGTGTCACATTTTCCCATAAATGATCAATCGATGTATTCGGCCAGTAGGTGTATATTCCTCCTACAAATTACATTTATATTACAAAATACGTACTATAATCCTACTATTTCATGGACATAAAGTCCCGATTCGACAAAAATAGCGGCATCTCTGCGTAAGAGATGCCGCCTCATTCCTATTCCTTCTTCATCGCAGCCTCTACCAGAGCGGCTCCGGAGTCACGCTCGTGACTTGCTCCGAACCGTCTGCATGACGAACATAGTGATGCGTGACCGCGCTCTCCTCGACATGCCCGAATGCCCAATGGGTCGTCGGCATGTCCGGGAACGATTGCGGCGCGCCGTTCAGCGGGCCGCGGTGCAGCAGTCTGTTGATCATGGCTACGGCTTCGGTACGAATGAGCAGCTCATTCGGCTTGAACGAACCGTCCTTGTAACCGGTAATGACGTGATGCCGATAGATCGCCTCAATTGCGCCTTCCGCCCAATTGCCTCTCGTATCGCTGAAGTGGCTTGCGATTACTGGACCCTGCTGCAGATTCAGATAACGGTAGATAACCGTGCTGAGCTCCGCTCTTGAGATCGCTTGATTCGGCTTGAACGAGCCGTCTGCATACCCGCCGAACAGCCCCTTGCGCGTCACGGCTTCGATATATTCGGCAGCCCATAGATCGTTAGGTACATCCTTGTAGAACGATACCCCTTGTACCGTGTCTTCCAGCTCCATGATGCGAGCGAAGATCGCGGCGATCTCGGCTCTCGTGATGGAGCGGTTAGGCAGCCAGTTGCCGTCTGGGTAGCCCTTCGTGTAACGGATATGCTTCTGCTCGCCGAAGCGGTCCGAGAAGACCATGATTCTGACCGCGGAGCGGTCATCCTCGGGATTGACAAGCTCGTCGGCGCTCCCAACCACAGCCGCATTGTCGATCAGCAATTCGGCCTGCGTCAGGTCTGTTGGTGCGGTTAGCGTGAATGTGACATCACCTGCAGCACCTGCATCCAAGTCGCCTAGCTCGAAGCGAAGGACGCCGTTCGTCACCTTACCTGTGCCTGCTTCCTTAACGGACATGCCTGCCGGGACGCGGAATTCGATGAATGCCTCTTTCACTGCCGCGCTTCTATTTTTATACAGCAGCTTGTAAGCGATCGTTCCGCCTTCCGGATAGATCGGGCGGTCCGTGTACAGCTCGACTGCCAGATCGCGTTCCTGTGCTGCTCCTTCATCCGCCGCGATCGGCGGCAGCATCGGAAAGAAAGAAGGAGGAGTGACAGGATCCATCTCCAGGTTATGCTCGACAATCGCCGTCTCGACCGGAATCGTCGGACTGATATACGTGTGGTAGCCTGGCTTCGTAACCCGTAGGTAATAATCCGTATATGCGTAGACCATGTAAGCATAGAAGCCTGTTGCATCCGTATCCTGCGGGCTAGCATTGTTGTTCGGCGCGAAGCCTGGCAGGATCGGCAATACGACCAATGTATGCGGCGTTCTGCCGCTCGTAATATTGCGCGGCGTATCCGCATAGAGCAATTCGACATGCGCACCCGGAATCGGCAAGCCGGTCACCGAATCCGTCACGATCCCGTACGGATCGATCAGCTCGGACGAGAGGTTCATCTCGCCGTTCTGCGTCACGACGAGCAGCGGATAGGTGCCGTCCGACTTGCGGTTTACGATGATCTCGCCTTCCGTGCCAAAATCATACGCGATAACGAGACGGTACGTGCCGCTAGGCGCATTCGGGATCGCGAAGGTGCCGTCGATCTCGTCGAACGTGAATTCGAGTCGATCCCCTCCGCCATTCAAGACTACGTCGCCATTCGAATCGAGCAGATAGCCGATCATGCTGCCGTATACCTCAGCGGACAGCTTCGCGTTGCTGCGCTGCTCATCGCCAGCCAGCAGGATGCCGCCCATGGCCTGCACCGCCGGGAACAATTCGTAGCCTTGCGCCGAGATAACGCCGGCTTGCGCCGTCTGCGGGAAGGTTGCCTGCTGCCGAACGCCGCCGATCATGACGTCTTTCGTGATCGCGACGTCATACACCGTGTTCCCGCGCGGGATCGCGACTTGATAGCGTCCATCCGCATCCGTGACGGTTCGGACGTAGAAGTCGAGCTCGCCGTCTCCGTCAAAATCTCTCTTGACGACGACCGTCGCGCCGACGACCGGCACCGATACGCCGTTCACGATCTCGGTCACGATACCGGTCACTGCTCCCGGATCGAAGGTAACGATGATCTCGTCTTTCGCCGCCAGGCTGCGCGCCGGATCGTTGACCTCCGCCGTAACCGGGAAGCGGACCGAGTCAATGCCCGTAATGGCCTCCGAGCGGAAGCGCACTTCGGCTTGGCCGTCGGCGTTCGTCACGGCCGTCGTTCCATCCGGGAATGTCCCGCGATTCTGCGGCGAAGCGAACACGACCGTTACGCCTTCGAGCGGATTGCCGTCGATATCGGTAATTCTGGACACCAGACGCGTCGTCGATACGCCGTCGCCGAGTATCGTCGCCGGGATCGCCTCCAGCGTAATGCGGTACGGCGACAGCTTGACGTCTACCGTAATCGCGTCGATCAAGCCGTTCGGCGCGATGGCATAGATGCCTACTGCATGATCGGAGTAACCGACGGCCTCTGCCTTCACTTCGTAGTCGTCTACCTCGACGTTCTCGAAGCGATAGTAGCCGTTCTCGTCCGCTGTTGTCGTCTTGACGACCTTAGCGTTGAACGGGTCGTACAGCGTCACTTCCGCGTTCGGAATCGGAGCTCCAGTCAACGCATCCAAGATGGTGCCCTCGATATGAAGCGCAGCCTGCAGCTTATAGGAATTGTTGATGCCCGTTGCGCTGGCAGGCGCATCCGTCTCGAGCTGGCTGCCATCCCCTGCGTAAGCGACGAAAGCGACCGGCTTCTCGCCGGCTTCAACGTGGTCCGGCAGTATATAGACGCGGCTCCATCGCTTGAAGCCATCCTCGATATACGTAACCGGATTCGCCAGCGTTAGAACTGTCTCTACCAACGGACCGGATTCATCCGGCTTATGGAAAGCCTTCACGGTCGCGATATGCACCGCCGATATGGCCTGCAGCACCACGCCATCGGTATGTCCGTATACCGGCATCGTCCACGGGCTCGGCTTGTCGCCTGCTCCCGTCCAGCCTTCCAGCGGAATTCCCGTTACGATGAGCGTATCTTGGTTCCCGTATACGCTGCCGGTTACCGTAGCAGCCGCCGTGAGCTCGGTCACGTAAGCTGCATCGCCATAAGGCGTTGTCTCCGGCACATGGATGTCCAGGGTGATCGTGGAGGCGGCACCGCCTGCCAAAGTCAGCGATACCAGACCGTTATCCTCGTAGGCATCTTCGATCTCGCTCCACACCCAGCTGCCGTTGACCAGACTGCCTGCCGCGGCCTTGTTCCCGCCAATGTACAGATCAAGCGGGAATGGGCCATCGGCCTGAATCGTGAAGCGGTCGAGCCCTGCACCCGTGTTGGTCAGCGTGTGAGCGAACGATTTGCTCTTGCCCGCCGTCAACGATCCGCTGCCGCTTGCTTGCAGCGCATGATCGCCGCCGATCTCGACGCCTATTTGGTTAGCGGCCACCGGACCGTAGGATCTGCCCTCGCCGCTCGGCAGCGAGTTATACGACGCTAATTCTGCCGCGAACGGCAAGTACGTCGCGACCTCCGTACCCGGTTTGGCTGTCACGATGAATGTCAGCCTCCGCTCGCTGCTTGGATCCGCAGCCAGCGGAGCAAGCGTCCAACGGATGTCCGTCGTGCTCGTCGTTATGGTATCGCCATTGTCGCTGCTCGTCGGCGAACCGGAGAGCGTGACGCCAGGAGGCAGCGGAATAATAATACTGCCATTGTATGCTGTAGATATACCCAGCCGATTATAGACCGTCATGCTGACGGTCACCGACTCGCCGGGCTCCTTCACGAACGCCTTGTCGGCATTCAACTGAACGGTGAGAAGCGGCTGCTTCACGTCAATCCCCTGCGGATTCCCGGTAGCGGTAAGCGGGGTCGTGCCGCCGTCCGCCGCGCGGTATTCGATCGTCGGCGTGAAATTCGCCAGATACGCCTCGTCCTGCGGCAGGCTGGTATCTGTCCTCGTCTGGGCGATGACGACGATCTCTGCATCGGCTGCGAGGTCGCTCAACGGGAAGTTGCCGTCTTCGTCCGCCGTGATCGCCGTACCGCCGTTCAGGGAGACGGACTCGATAATCAGCTGTGTCAGTCCGCTGTTCTTCAGGATGACATCATAGGCGGGACTGCTGCCCGGCAGATCGAATGTCAGCGTGAATGTCACCTTGTCGCCCGGCCGCACTTCATCCGTGCTGCCGTCGTTCGTCGAAGTTGTCAGTACGTTCGATAGCGTTGCCGGAGCAACGGACAGCTCCGTCTTCGCCTTCTGCTCCGGTTCGAATACATGCGGATCCAGACCCGCGCCGTTAGGCGTCGTCTGGAACTGCGCCAGCCCGGCTTCCAGCTCGATCTTCGCCGTGCCTGCACCGAAGCCGTCCGTCGTCTGCGGCGCGACCGTAAGCTTCAATATCTTCGTCCCGCCGCTTGCGGCAACGGTCAATCCAGACCAAGTAACGACACGTGTCGCCTCGGAGTATGTGCCTCCCTCGTTCATGCTGCCGTCAATAACCCGCAATCCGTCCGGAATCGGTAGCTCGACTCTCGTCTCGTAAGCATCGCCTACCCCGCCGTTCGTCACGGTGAAGCCGACTTCAATCTCCGTGTTGTCATCGGAGAACACCGGGTTGACGACCGGTTCTGCGGCAATCGTCACGCTCGGTTCGATTACATCGATCGCGGTTAACCGATCCGGCGTGCTCCTCACGGGCGGCGTGGCAGCCTCATCGACATGCCAAGTCGCCTTAGCCGTCGTCCCATAGCTGCCTACAGCCGGCTTGTCCGCATCCTTCTTCGCCCGCAATAGCAGCTCGATCTTGAATGCCTTCTCGCCGGACGATGCGTCCACATCCCCGATAACATAGGTCAGCTTGCCCGCGTCCCAGTCGGCTTCGATGGGTTCCGGCAGATTCGACGGGATCATCGTATAGCTCACGATATCGAAGGATTGCAGCGCCTCGAACGTATCGATCACGGTGACGTCATACGCCTTTGTCCCTGCCGGAACCGTGGTCGTCACGACATAGTTGACCGTGTCGCCGGCTCGGATTACGGATAAGCTGTCTCCGTTGCTCGTACCGCTGATAACATTGGTGAGCGTAACGGACGGCGAGGTCACAAGTCCCTGTGCCTGGGACTGCATAAATTTCTCATCGGCTGTCGGATTATTGCCGGTGTCGCCGTCCGTATCATTCAAGTAGGCCGCATGCGTCGCATAGTACGCATTCGTCCTGCCGATCACGGTATGGGTCGTACCGGAGCCCTCCAGCGACTCCAGCATAATGTGAAAATCGTAGTTCAGTATGCCGCTCGAGGCCAGATCGACCATGGCATACGTCTTGACGAGCCCTGTCTCGATGCTGCCCGTGACGCCTGCCGTGTCGGCTTCGCCGTCTGCATCCGTGAAGCGGAAGCCTGGCGGCAGCGTAACCGACGGGATGAAATCATGCGCCGTATTAAGCCCCGTGTTCGTCACCTTGTACGTGAGTGCCCGGATATCGTCCTGCCCCATCGTGACCGACGCCGGCGTATCTGTCGCGCCGGATGTCTCTTTCACGACCGAGGCCAGGTTCGGCAGCTTGACGGTAACGGCTGCGTTCGCAGACTGCGCCGATCGCGCGATGCCGGATGCCTGCTTATCCTTCCATTCGAAGTTCGCTCTCGATTGCTGCGTCTCTTGAAAGCCGGACGATATCTTGTTGATCTTCGTCATGACATAGTAGGTGTACACGCCTCCCGGCGTTATAGTCGGATCGAACGGGATCCGAACCTTGCCGGTCGGCGTCGTGTAGCTGCTGCCTCCTAGCTCCGTTCCGGTGTCTGCCGCGGTGTCATAATCGCTCAAGAACACTTTCGCGAACGATTGATTTGACGGAATCGTGTCGATGAGGACGCCGTTGTAGGCGTGCACATTGGCAGGAACCGTAACTTCCAGCTTATACACGGCCCAGTCACCGACCCTGATGTCATGCTGGTTGCCGGTTGCCGAATCCACCCAGGTCTTCGTCACGGCAGCAGCCTTCGTCCGCATCGTGACATGCTGCTCCTCCTCCGTCGTGTACGACCGCTGAATAGGCGACGGATCCGGCTGCGCGTTGTAGGTGACTTCCGATCCTTGCTTGATCTCGTACGATGCGCCGATCGGATCGATGACCGCAGTTGTGTAAGTGATCGTCACGGATCCCCCGGCCGGAATATCGCTGAGCGAATCGCAGGTCAGCACGGATCCGACGACGCTGCAGCCCGCTTGAGGCGTTGCGCTTGTCAGCTCCGGCGGCAAGGTCTCTGTATATACCGGATTGTATGCCGTCGTACTCCCCGAATTCGTCACCGTGATGGCGATTGTCACGACTTCGCCGCCGACCACGGTCTTCACGGACGAACTGCCGTTGGTCGTGCGCGCGATGGTCAGCTTCGGCTCGACATAGCTCAGCTTCACCGATGCGCGCTTGCTCTCGATTCGTTCCGGAGAGTTGCGATAGGACAGATTGACGAGATTCTCGGCTCCCTTGTCCGCCGCCACATGCGCGGTACTGTTCTGGACGACGGCCTTGACGCTGGCCGTCAGCGCCGTCGTAGACTCGTCCAGATTTCCCAGATTCCAGACTAGCAGCAAGCTGCCGGAGTCATATTCCGGCGTGACGCCGTTCATCTGGAACTGCGTCAGATCCGCATTGTTGACATTCCCGTCGCCGTTCGCATCCGGCAGCGTGCCGAGCGGCAGGTAGTCGTAGACGACGACACGATGCTGCTTCGCGTTGATGCCTGCGGCATCGTACTTCACCTCGAACGTCACAACATCCCCGACAGTCACGTTCGCCGCGTCCAAGCTCAACCCGGTCGTGCCGTTGACTGCTGTAATCCGCTCCGAGACGGCAGGCGTCTTCACGTACACCTCGGTGTAGTCGCTGTCGCCGTTATTCTCGAACTCGCCAAGCGATGTACCGGTCAGCACAACCCGATTCTCGATGCGGTCGCCCGCGTAGACCGGGCCTCCGCTGTAGGCTTGATGCCAGGTCTCTTCCACGATCGTCTCATAGCTATAAGTTAAGGATGTCTTCGCATTCAGGGTACCCGGCGACCAAGCGATCACCGTCTTGCCGTCGCCGCCAGGAGCAGGCGATGCAGGCGTCCCTGCCGTTCCGTTGTATGCGTCGAAGGACTGGCCGTCCCCGATCGTGTCCGTCACGACGGTATTCGTGACCGGATAGTACTCGTTCGTGACGACATGAATCTCGTAAGCTAAGGTATCGCCGTAACCAACCGTCCCTGGCGTTACGTGCTTGTCGACGATCGCGTCCTTCGCCACTGCCGTATAGGACGCATCTCCTGCATGCGAATAGCCGCCGGATGAACCGGAGTAGATCACCTGGTTCGTAACGGTCGTGCCATCCTTAATTAGCGAACCGTCCGGGTGGTTGTTCAGGAAAGCAGCCTTGAACGAGATTTCTCGAAAGGCATTTGCCGCGACTGTCAACCCGCTGGCCCAGGTCGCAATTCGCTTGTCGGAAGCCAACGAAGTCGATTCAGGCGCGATCGTGCCGCCCTCCCCGAAGCCGTAAATTTGCAGCGCTCCATCTGCCTCGTGACGGAAGGTTGCGAAGGTAGAAGCCGAGCGCGTGTTATTCTCGATGACGATCGTCCGGCTGAAGGCGCCGTACTCGTCTCCGCTCACCGGCGGCTGCGCGTCAGGCCCCGCACCCTTCACATGCTCGCCCGCATCGTCGATATGTACCGTGAATGGAACAATGCGATACGGTACGCCGGCTGTCGCGACCGGCGCGTTCGGCGACTCGTACAACTGGCGAGCATCGTCACTGGCATACACGCCGACCGCGGCGTTCAGCAATGTCCCGAACGGCACATTCCCGGACGCCCTGTAGCTGGACATAGCGCGCAGCTTGACGGTGAACGTGTATTCTTCGGTCGGGGCCAAGTCCTTCACGTCCCGCCAATACGCGATCTCCGTTCCTCCGCTCTGTGCGGTCACCGTCGAAGGCTGCGCAGCAGCCGTTGGACTCACCTCCAGGCCGTCCGGAAGCTGCAGCTCGATGCCAACATTATGTGCCCAAGCATTCGGAGCAGTCTCCGCGTTCTTCAATGTGATCGCGAGCTCATGCTCGCGTCCCAGCACGGCATCGATGGTATGACCCGTGCCTGCCGGGCGACCCCTCGTCTCCAGCGAGATGCTAATCGTGCCTTCAAATGGATCATCGGCCGCGGCGTATGCCCTGTCCGCAGCCGGCAATTGGATGACGCATTGGAACAATAGCAGCAATGCGATCGCCAAACTCAGTCTTTTCTTCATTCGAGAATGCTCCTTCTAAAAGTTGGAATAGGGTATGCCGCCATTCTAGGACGCCTTGCTCAACAACTGATGAACAATTCGGCACGCTCCAACAACATTCGCGAAATGAAGACAGAATTTGCTATACTGGAAACGATTGTAACAAGGAGTGGTGATGAACTTTGCGCGCGATTCTAGTGGATGATGAGAGACTGGCCCTGCATGACCTGAAGCAGCAGCTCCTGAAGCTTGAAACAGTTGATATTACCGGCGTGTACACGGATGCCTCCGACGCGGAAGAAGCCGTCAAGGCAGCGCACCCCGATATCGCCTTCCTCGATATCGAAATGCCGGGCATGAGCGGAATCGAGTTGGCTGAGAGGTTGATCCGCCATCACCCGGCGCTCCAAATCGTATTCGTAACCGCTTATGACGAATATGCCGTTAAGGCATTCGAGCTCAATGCGTTGGACTACGTCCTGAAGCCTGCGGCCCCGGAACGCTTGAAGATGACCTTAGATCGACTCACGGCGAGCGGTATCCCGCAGGCTGCCGAGCGCCAGCTCCTTGCCGCGGATTCTGAGCAGCCTAAGCTTCGCTTGCTGCAGAAGCTCGAGCTTCAGGCCCCTGGGGTGTCGTCGATTCCTTGGCGAACGGCCAAGACGAAGGAACTGTTCGCATACTTGCTGCTGCACCGCGGCCGCAGCATCCACCGCGACATTCTGCTGGACATTCTATGGCCGGAGATCGATTCGAAGCGCGGTTACCAGCTGTTATTCACGACGGTCTATCTGCTGCGCAGGACGATTAGCGCCTATATCCCGTTCGTTGAGCTGGAGACGGTCGAGGTCAGCTATCGCCTTCACCTGCGCGAGATCCGATTGGATACCGAGACCTGGGAACGGGCGGTAGAGGCGCTGCCGGGCATTGATGCCGACACGATCGATATGCATATGCACCTAATCGACGCTTACCGGGGCGACCTGCTTGCCGATACGGATTACCAATGGGCGGAGGGGGAGCGCCAGCGGCTGCGGAATTTATGGTTCCGTCTGGCGATCGGGACTGCGGAGTTCTTGGCGGGTGCAGGACGCCTCGACGACGCGCTGCGCCTTGGCCTGCGGATCACGGGGTCGTTCCCTTATGCGGAGGACGCGCACTTCTTGCTGATGCGAATTTATCGCGATACGGGCGACCACGGCGCCGTTAAGCATCAATACGAACTGCTGGAGCGCATCTGTCAAGACGAGTACGGCATTAAGCCGAAGGAGGACATTACGGCATGGTACACATCGGCGCAGCAATAATGGAAGCAGCCCTGCAGCGGAACGGCAGTCGGCGGCATGAGGTGCGTGCGCAATGAGCAGCCGCCCCTTGTCTATACGTCGGATTATTCTCATCACTGTCATCTTCTTGGCCGTATTGGCCGTCATTCGCTTGACCTGGATCACGGCACTTGCGCCGCCGGATGCGCCCAATATTGACCATGGCGTATTGGATCTGCGCGGATCGGAGCTGATCGAACAAGGTGCGATTCACTTGAATGGCGAGTGGGAATTATTCCCCCATCAATTCCTGATTCCTTCCGGTACGGGCAGCGCGGAGCCCGCTGCGACAGCCCCCGTATATGTTCCCGTACCGGGCGATTGGGCTTCCTACATGCATCCGGAGGGCGATAGCGCGATCGGTTATGGTTCCTACCGCCTTCGTATTCGGGTCGACCCTGACGAGGAGCGCGTCTACGCGATTCGAATGCCGTCCGTGAACAATTCTTCCGAAGTTTTCGTCAACGGGCAATCGGTGGCGAACATCGGACACCCCGACGAAGACGCAGCTTCCTATACGCCGGGTAAACTCCCCTACACGGCATCCTTTACATCGAATACAGGGGAGATCGAACTCATCATTCAAGTCGCCAATCATTATGACCGTACGGATGGCGGTATCGAGCAGTCGATTCTGTTCGGGCAGGAGCCGTTCGTGAACAAGCAGGTTCAAATTTCCACAGGCGCTCAATACGCGGTTAGCTTTCTGCTGCTGCTGCATGCGGTCTATTCGCTTATCCTCTATTTTATCGGCGGCCGGGACCGTGCGCTGCTCCACTTCATCTTCGTCAATCTGCTCGTCATCATGACGATTCTGACCGTGGACAGCAAGCTGCTCTATCAATGGGTGTCGCTGAGGTGGGATTGGGAGATTCGGCTGGTCCATATCTCTTATATCACTTCGACGCTGCTGCTTCTCCGGTATACGAACCACCTGCTTCCCGGGCACATTCATCCTCGGGTCGTGACTTGGCATAGCTATGCCTGCGCAGCCTATCTCCTATTCGTTACGGCCGCGCCCGTCTCGATGCTGCCGGAAGCCCTATTCTTCAATACCGTGCTGATCTATATCCCGTTACTCCTCGTGCCGGTCCTCATTTTCCGCGCCCTGGCACGCGGCGAAGCGGATGCTATCTTCCTGTTCCTCGGCGCCGTCGCGCTAATGAACAACATGGCATGGGCAGCCTTGAAAAATCACGGGCCGTTCGACTTCGGCTATTACCCTGTCGACATGGCGCTTACGTATGTCCTCATGGCCTGCTTCTGGTTCAAGCGTTACTTCAACATGTTCATCCAGACATCCAAGCTCGCGAATAAGCTGCAACGGATCGACAAATTGAAGGACCATTTTCTCGTCAACACGTCGCATGAGCTTCGCAATCCGCTGCACGGCATCCTGACGATCGCGCAGACCATGCTGGAGCAGGAGACCAACGATAAGAACAAGGAAAGTCTGCGGCTCATGGTTACCGTGGGCACCCGCATGTCTCTCCTGCTCAATGACTTGCTGGACATCTCGCGCCTTAAGGAGAATCAGATTCGGCTGAACCCGAACCCGCTCCACGCGCAAAATGTCATTACGGGCGTGCTTGATATGGGACGATTAATGGCTGCGGGCAAACCGGTTCGATTCGAGAACCGCATCCCCGACCAATTCCCTCCCGTCGTTGCGGACGAGGACCGCTTAATCCAGATTCTCTTCAACCTCGTGCACAATGCCATTAAGTTCACGGAGGAGGGCGTCATCGCCATCGACGCATCCGTGAAGGAGGGCATGGCCTGCTTCCAAGTCTCCGATACCGGCATCGGGATCGATGCCGAGTTGCTGCCGTCGATCTTCGATCCCTACGAGCAGGGGCCGGACGACGGCTTCGTAGATGCCAGCGGACTGGGACTCGGCCTTAATATCAGCAAGCAGCTGGCAGAATTGAACGGCGGTACGTTGACGGTCGTCTCGACGCCGGGACGCGGGTCGACCTTCACCTTGACACTGCCCTTGGCCGATCTCGACGCGGATACACCGGAAGCGCATCGCGCAGCAGCCTCGCTGCTGGCGTCCTCGGAAACGGCCAGCGCCTTGGCCGATGCCGATCCGAGCCTTCCGCAGCAGGAGCCTTCATTCAGTTCCGGCCAGCCGCCTGTTCCATCCGCGGCTCCTGACGCGCCGGCGGCTCCGAGCCCAGCGATCCTGCTCGTAGACGACGATCCCATTAATCTGCAGATCCTCATCGCCGCGCTGTCTTCCGAAAGGTTCGAGATGAGTACCGCGACGAGCGGCAAGCAGGCGCTCGAGCTGCTCAACACGCGCGAGTGGGATCTGGTGATTGCCGATGTCATGATGCCGCACATGTCCGGTTACGAGCTCAGCCGCGCGATCCGCGGTCGGTTCTCGGCTGCGGAGCTTCCGATCCTGCTCTTGACGGCGCGCTCGCTACCCGAAGACGTACAGACCGGCTTCCGTTCCGGTGCGAACGATTATGTCACGAAGCCGGTCGACGCGACCGAATTGAAGAATCGGGTTCGCGCCCTTACCGATTTGAGACAATCGATCCACGAGAAGCTGCGCATGGAAGCCGCTTGGCTGCAGGCGCAGGTTCAGCCGCATTTTCTATTCAATACGCTCACGTCGGCCATGGCGCTCAGCAGCCTCGACACGGATCGCATGCGCAAGCTGCTCGACGCTTTCAGCGAGTACCTGCGAGCCAGCTTCAGCTACAAGAACGTCGAGCGGCTGGTGCCGCTGGAGCATGAGCTGCGCTTGATCAAGGCTTACCTCTATATCGAGAAAGAACGCTTCGAGGAACGGCTGGAGGTGGAGTGGAACATCGATCCGTACCTCCATCAGATCGCGGTTCCGCCGCTGTCGATCCAGACGCTGATCGAGAACGCGGTACGCCATGGCGTCATGCGGCGCAAGGCAGGCGGCCGGGTGGAGATCCGGATTCGCCAGCTGGACACTTCTGCGGAAGTCTCCGTCATCGATAACGGCGTCGGCATTCCGACGGACAAGCTCGAGCTGCTCCTGCAGCATCCGGCCGGACCGGAGGGAGGCATCGGCCTTTCGAATACGAATCGGCGGCTGTTGCAGCTGTTCGGACATCCTCTTCAGGTGAGAAGCGTCGAAGGCGAGGGGACGACCGTCTCCTTCCTCGTGCCGATCCGCTGACCTCCGCTCGCCAAGCAAAAATGCGGCATCTCCCGACCTCAGTCGTCAGAGATGCCGCATTCTTATCGTGGCGCTTGCCTACGCGTTCTCGAAATCGATCTCCTGGAACCGCGCAACTTCCTTCTTCCAGCGCTCCTCCACGAACGCGACGTGGTCCGGATGCTCGTTATACGCCGTATAGTCGGCCTGGCTCGCGAACTCCATCGAGAAGCCGAAGTCGAAGTCCGTCTTCGGGCTCGTCTGACGCAGCACCTCAAAATTCCGAACAACCGGAATCCCGGTCAGAATGCGGCGCCCGTCTTCCAAGAACTTCGCCGTCTCTGCCGCGTCCAGCGGATGCTTCAGCGTAAAGATCGCCATATGGCGAATCGTGCCGTTGTTCATGCCCATCTCATCCCTCTCCTCCCTGTCTCTTATGCTAACGCAAGCGCCAGCCGCTCCGCAAGAATGGTCTGGAAGCCCGGATCGAGCAGCGCTTCCCGCGCATGCGCCGGGGCCAGACAATCGACGCGGCCCTTGCCGTATGCATGCGTCCAGCCCGCGAGCTGCTCGCCGTCCGCCGATTTCGACGTGAGGTACACTTCCGTAGCGCCTTCCTCCACCTCGACAAAATAGTGCTCATCATGCAGCGTTACAAGCTCGGTGCCATCCGGTCTGCTGTAGGTTACGGCCTGCATGTTCGGATGATGGAGGAACCGTCCGCGCAGCATGCCCACATAGGCACCGTCCTTGTCATACCCCGCCAATCCCGTATGCCAAGCCAGCCAATAGCCGCCTGCCTCGACATACGCGAGAATCGCCTGCTCAATCTCCGCGGACATCCACGGATCGAGCGGCTCGCTCGGCGCGTTCAGCGGATTCTGCTTGAACAGCACGACGGCATCCGGCTTCTCCTGCAGCGCCTTCGCCAGCTCCGAATGCTGGACGAACGTGACCGTCACGCCTTCCAGTCGTCCTGCCGCCTGCCGGAGCGCTTCCTCGATCATGTCGCCTTTATGCCAATAGTCGCCTACAAGTGCGGTAATCTTCTTCATCGGATATGCCTCCTCTTATTGTCGCTTACGTCACCATGGCAGCGGCTTGCCCGTATAGTCCATATAGGTCGGGTGCGAGCCGATCTCATGCGGCTTCTGCACCTGCTCGATGATGCCTGTCGCCGAGTCGATCGCCTCGACCGTCGCTTGATCGTTGAATTTGCCGGACATGTAGGATCGCACCCAGCCCGGGTGGAAACACAGCACCTTGATGCCGAATTCCTGCAGATGGTTCTGCAGAATGGCCGCCTGCATGTTGACCGCCGTCTTGGACATGCAATAGCCGAACGTGTCCTTCCGCCAGTTATCCGCAATGCTGCCCGCCTCCGACGAGATGTTGACGAGGCGCTTCTCCTCGCCCTTCATCAGGAGGTCGATGACCGAATGCGTGACGCGCAGCGTGCCAAGCGCATTGGTGTTGAATAGGTTCTGCATATCCTCGAAGTACAGCTCGCCGAACACATTCTCCGACCGATCCCGGAAAATCGCCGCGTTGTTGATCAAGATGTCCAGATGATCGGTCTCTTCCTTGATGATGCGCGCCGCCTTGGCAACCGACTTGTCGCTGGCGATATCGACCGGCACGATCCGCAGGTTCGGCTCCTGCGCGGCAAGCTCGCCCAGTTCCGGCCAATCCGGAAGATAAGTGCCCGCGAACACCTTGTAGCCTTGCCCGAGCAGTACCTTGGCAAGCGCCAAGCCCAATCCCCGGTCGCAGCCGGTTACGTATGCCGTTCTTTTCATCTGCCGTCATCCTCCTTGTAATCGTCCGTACTTTCACTGTGAACCCGCGTTCACCGACAGAGGGCTAGCTACCTGTCGGTAGGCCCGCCCCGCGTCTGATTCATGACGAATCGGTACCGATACTCGCGCGGCGTAATCCCTTCCCACTTGCCGAAGCACGAGGTGAAGTAGGCCGCTTGCTGGAATCCGACCTCCTGGGCAATCTGGCTCACGGGAAGATCCGTCTGAATGAGCAGCAGCTTCGCCTGGTCCAGCCGATAACGCATCAGATACTCCATCGGCGAGCAGCCGAACTGCTTCTTCATGCAGCGCGCAATGTAGACCGGGTGAAAATTAAGCGCCGTACTGAGCTCCTTCGCGGTGATCCGTTCCCGATAGCGTTTGCGCAGGTAGGAGGCTGCCTGATCGGCCACCTCGGCTCCCGGCCTCGGCGACTTCGAATCGACGCCGGCCGCGAGCAGCATGAGAATGTCTTGGAAAAGCGCCTGCTGCTCCCATCGAACCCAATCCAGATGCGAGTCGCGCTCCAGCGCCGTCAGCTGCCGGAGACATTCGTACATCTTGGCCGAATGCAGCAGCCGCGTGAACTGCGGCACGCGAATCTGGAACGTCTTCATCCGGAATGTCCGCTCGGGATCCGGCTCTTCGGGCGCCTCCACCCCCGCCGAATCCGTCTCGCCGGCCATCCGCCAGTTGCCTGCGGTGTGGAAATGGACCCAATACGTTCCCGTCTTCTCGAGGTTGCCTGCCGTCGGATAATGATGCAGATCCGGCCGCAGAATAAGCGCATGGCCCTCGGACACCTCGTAATGACGGTCTTCCTCCCCAATATACAAGCAGCCTTGCGATACGACAAGCAGGTCAAATTCTCCTATAGCGTACCTTTCCGGATGCTTGCGCCCGGGTCCCGCCACGCTGAAACCGCTGTGAATGTAGTGCGGAAGCGGAAGCGCGGCAAATTCGATGACTGACATCTCTGTTCTCCCTGTTCTATGTTAGGTTTAAATACTTATAGAATTGGTTGCCCTCGTTATATACCCTTTTCATTATAACACCTATAATCAGTAGCAAACAACTAGAATGAACGCGATTTCACAAGCGAAACATGCTAAGTTGTATCCGCAATATCTATTCTCACAATCGAGAGGAGTCTATTCCTATCATGACTACGCATACCAACAGCCGTGCCGTTACGGTCAACCAGATCGGCTACCCTGCAGCCGCTGCCAAGCTCGCTTATTTTACAGGCGAAGGGAGGCGCTTCGAGGTTACCATTGCCGCCACAGGCGAGGTCGTCTACCGCGGCGAGACGGGGGCTGCCGTTCAAGATGCTGCCAGCGGCGTTCTCGTTGCTGCCGGCGACTTCTCGGCCGTGACGGTTCCTGGCCGTTACCGCATCGCCTATGAAGGGGAGTCGTCTGCCGAATTCGACATCGGCGAACAGCCTTACTCCGAAGTGCATCGCGGCCTCCTGAAGGCCTTCTATTACTACCGCTGCGGAACGGAGCTGACCGAAGCGTTCGCAGGACCTTGGACGCACGGTCCTTGCCATCTATCGCACGGCATCGTGCACGGCGAGCCTGACCGCCGGCTGGACGGCTGCGGCGGCTGGCATGACGCGGGCGACTACGGCAAGTACACCGGGCCCGGTGCGAAGGCGGTCGCAGACCTGCTGCTTGCCTTCGAGCTGTATCCGGCCGCGTTCAGCCGCGCGATTCCGCTTCCGGAGACGGACGGGCGCATGCCGGACGTATTGCATGAATGCCGCTGGGAGCTCGATTTCCTGATGAAGATGCAGGATCCCGAGACCGGCGGCGCGTTCCATAAGCTGACGACGCTGAAGTTCCCGCCGCTCGACACGCGGCCGGAGGACGATCTGGGCGATCTGTACTTCTCGCCGATCTCCGTAACGGCAACCGCGGACTTCGCGGCGGTCATGGCGCTGGCTGCGCGCATATACAAGCCGTTCGACGCGGCATACGCGGAGCGCTGCCTGGCCGCTGCCAAGCGTGCGGCGGCATGGCTCGAAGCGAACCCGGAGCTCCCAGGGTTCAAGAACCCGAGCGACGTGTTCACCGGCGAGTACGGCGACAGCCGCGGCGATGCCGACGAGCGCTACTGGGCCGCTGCCGAGCTGTACCGCACGACCGGCGATGCCGTCTACCACGAGCAGTTCAAGCAGCTGGCCGCGGTGGAATTTCCGAAATATGAGCTTGGCTGGGCGGACATGGGCGGCTACGGCACAATCGCATACTTGCTCGGCGGCGAGTCGAAGGCGGACCCCGCGCTGTATAGTCGGCTGAAGCAGGGACTGCGGACGGAGGCCGAACGAATCACGGCGGTCTGTCGGGCAGACGGCTACGGCGTCTCGCTCGGAGTGCGCGACTATAAGTGGGGCAGCAACATGAACGTGATGAACAACGCGATGCTGCTCTTGATCGCCTACCATGTGCATGGCGAGGCCGCTTTCGAAGCTTGCGCGCTGGACCAGGTGCACTACCTGCTCGGCCGCAACGTGCTCGATACGAGCTACGTGACCGGCTTCGGCGACCGCGCTTACAACGAGCCGCACTACCGCCCGGGCGTAGCGGACGGCATCGAAGCGGCCGTGCCGGGCTTCGTCTCGGGCGGACCGAACGCGGGGCTGCAGGATGACGCCATGAAGGCGCATCTTGTCGGCAAGCCGCCGGCGCAATGCTTCATCGACCATAAGGACAGCTACGCCGGCAACGAAGTCACGATCTATTGGAACTCGCCGGCCGTCTTCGCCGTCTCGCATTGGGTGAAGTAGTTCGGCGGCGCGCGGCGACAGGCAGAGCAGTGTAAGCCTCGCGAGCTGTGGGGCACGGCTGTTCAGTTAAGGCGGCGCACGGCTAATCATTCCTGTAGACGCTAATTTGTTGCTTCAGCGGGCGGAGTGGCGTCCTAGCCGAGATTTCGATGCATGATGACGGACGGTCGACGCGCGATGTGCGTGCCATCTGCGTGCGGTTTGTGTGCGCCGTCAACAGCCGTTCGATAGGAATCATGAGAGGAGGCGCCTCCGATCCGTCGGTTTGCGCCTCCCTTATATTTCTCTTGACGCGAAACCAAATGGTTTCGTATAATCTCATTATGAAACCGTTTGGTTTCGCTTCGTCCGGTGTCGGTTAACATGGCCGCAATAGCACAGAATAGAATCGACGAAGCGCACTCGATCCGATCATGAGGAGGATATTCACGCATGAGCAGCACGAACGCATTGCCCGATATTCGCAAATCGCTGGTCCTGAACGCGCCAATCGCCAAAGTATGGGAAGTCGTCGCCACGGCCGAGGGAATCGCGGCTTGGTTCATGCCCAACAACTTCGAGCCGGTTATCGGTCACGAATTCACGATCAATGCCGGGCCATTCGGCCAATCGCCGTGCAAGGTGACCGAACTTGATCCGCCGAATCGCTTGTCCTTCAACTGGGGCAAGGACTGGACGCTGACATTCGAGCTTGAACAGCAGGGCGACAAGACCGCATTCACGCTTATTCACGGCGGATGGAACACGGATACCGCCACGGAATTCGGCGAGCCGCATGAAGTTGTCCGCGACCGCATGAATCAAGGCTGGGACGGGATTGCGCAGAAGCTGGCCGGCTATGTCGAGGGCAGCCGTTAAGATGCCTGCATCGTCGTCCGCTCCCAAGCATGACGTGTTCCAGGCGGTAGCCGATCCGACGCGGCGCCAACTGCTGCAACTGCTGGGCGAGAACGAGCTCCCCGTCACGGTCATCAGCGGGCATTTTCCCATGACTCGCACGGCTGTGTCCAAGCACCTGCGCATTCTCGCGGACGCGGGACTCGTGCGAGAGCGCAAGGTCGGACGGGAGACGCGGTACAAGCTGCAGCCCGAACCGCTTAGCGAGCTCCGGAGCTGGGTCGCTTACTTCGATCGCTACTGGGACAACAAGCTGGCTGCCCTTCAGCGTCTGGTCGAGTCCGACCATCAGCCCCCGAACGGCAAAGACGCCTGAACCGGGTGATATTGCCGCAGCACGCGCTAGGGCGAGCCGCACGCTTCGGCTGTTGGAGCCGAACAGCGCCATGGATCGACACCGATTGCCATGACCCGCTGCACACACTCGAGTGAGCCAGCGGCACTCGCTGCAACTGCCTGACGCCCGCATGCAAGCATGCGCGGCGTCTTCGCCATGCCCTCCTCGCTATCTTGGCCATCCCTACCATCCTCACTCCATTCTCACCTTCCTCCCAACCTCCTCATCCTCCCGTTCTCCCCATCCGAAGTCCAGCCCCGCTTCCGTCCCCAGACCAGCCGCGAACCCCATCTCCTGGCCGTTTCTCCCCGTTCCTTCACCCGCTAGACTAGAGCTAACACTACTAATTGTTCGGGGGAACGGATATGAATGCCTTACTGATGCATGCCGAGCTAGCGCTCGTCACCCTCCTCGCCATCGTCGCCTGGCTGGTGAGCGGCAGCGCGCTTCGGCTGCGCTACCGCCCCACCAGCAGCAAGCTGAGCCGGCATGCCGGCCGCCTGATCGGGTGGGGAATGCTCGTTACGCTGCTCGCTGCGGCGGTCGCCGCCGCGGCCGCGGCGCTCGCCATAACGAGCAGCCCCGTGTTCTGGCTGGACCGCCTGCTGCTGCACGTCCCGCTCGTCGCCATTCCGGCCGTGCTGCTCTGGACGCACGCCATGCCGAGACTTCGCGCGATCGCCAGAGCCGAGCTAGGCACCGAAGCATTAGAGCCGCCCGCAGCCTCTTCCGTCTCAGCCGCTGCGGAGCCCGCGCTTACCGTACCTTATCGCTTAGCGGCGATCGGATCGCTGACCGCGCTCTACTTCGCATTCCGGCCGCCCGTGCCGTTCAAGCTGTCGGAGATCGTCGTCCCGATTGCTCTCCTCCTCATTGCGGCAGGCACGACATGGCGGGCGCATGCCGCTGCTTACCGACGGATTACTTCCTCTGAAGCACCCGCGATCCGGGCTCCATGGGCCGTTCGTTTCTTCAAGCGGCTCGGCATGCTCGTGATGGTCGCCGGATTGGCCGCGATCCCCTTCGCGATCGCGAAGCAAGCGAGCGTGCTGCCCGCCGACATCGACATGTCGGCCATGATGATGGAATACGGCGACGGCCCTCCGATCGTACACGCTTCCTCGCACGGAATGAACGGCCATGCCGCGCATGGCGGTTCGTCGGCCGGCAGCGCGGCTGTCCCTGCGCTGTCGGTCGTCGACCTGACCGGCCCGCAGGAAGGCACGCCCGACCGGCGCATTACGCTGACCGCGAAGCAGGCCGTCGTTCCGCTATCCTCTGGCAAGACCGTCGAAGCATGGACTTATAACGGACAGATCCCAGGTCCGGAGCTGCGCTTCCGCCAAGGCGAGCTCATCGAGGTCACGCTCGTGAACGAAGACATCACGGACGGCGCCACGATCCATTGGCACGGCCTTGACGTACCGAATGCCGAAGACGGCGTGGCAGGCGCGACGCAGGATGCGGTCATGCCCGGCGAGTCGCACACCTATCGCTTCGTTGCGGAGCAAGTCGGCACGTTCTGGTATCATTCGCACCAGCATTCGAAGGAAGCCGTCCAGCGCGGACTGTTCGGACCGCTCATCGTGGAGCCTGCCGTCGAGCAGGCAGCGGATGCCGATGCCGCTATCGACGCCGCCGAGTCCACGGACATCACGGTGATGACCCATCTGTGGGACGATGCAGGCTTCGCGATCGGCGACAGCGATATCGTGCGCCGCGAAGCCGTTGCGCCCGGCACGGCCGTCCGCATGCGGCTCATCAATACCGACGACTGGGTGCTGCAGTCCTATGAGCTGCACGGGGCACCCTATCGAGTAGTGGCGATCGACGGTACGCCGCTCGGCGCCGCCACCCGGAACCAGAACGAATGGCTGTCCGATACGCGTCTGACGCTTACGACCGGCGGGCGCTATGACATCGAATTCGTCATGCCGGATCAGCCGGTATTCCTCGCCGTCGGCCATGCCCGCAAGCTCGGCGTGCTCATGAGCCCGGACGGCAGCAGCGCGATGCCGGCGCTCGAGCCTGTCAAGGACGAATTCGATCCGCTGCGCTACGGGGAGCACGCCGACCTCCCGTGGCCGATCGACCAAGGTTTCGACCGTTCCTTCGAGATCGTGCTCGACAACAAGCTCGGTTTCTTCAACGGCCGATTGAACATGCTGTACACGATGAACGGCGAAGTGTTCCCGAATACGCCTATGCTGATGGTCCGCGAGGGCGAGCTCGTCAAGACGGCCATCATCAATCGCGGCAGCGTCGATCATCCGATGCATCTTCACGGTCACCATATGCTTGTCCTGTCCAAGAATGGCGAAGTCGCGTCCGGATCGCCGTGGTGGTCGGATACGCTCGATGTGCGGCCGGGTGACGTGTATGAGGTCGCTTTTCGCGCGGACAATCCCGGCCTCTGGATGGATCACTGCCACAATCTTACCCACGCCGCGAACGGCATGACGATGCACCTCATGTACGAAGGCGTATACTCGCCGTACCGGGCCGGCACCGACAGCGGCAACCATCCGGAGTAAGCTCCCCCGTACAGCGAATTGCAAACAGCTTGCGCCAACGCAAGAAAGGGCACCCCGAAGGTGCCCTTTCTCTTGTTCTCGCCTATGCCGCGTTGCCGGCCGCTCGATGCCTCGCCAGCCGATCCGCTCACCTGAATCCGCCTCACACCGCTTCCGTGCTCGGCCGCCCGGTGAATTGGCTCTGGTACAGATCCGCATAGAACCCGCCTGCCGCGAGCAGCTGCTCGTGCGTACCTTGCTCGATGACCGTGCCGTCGTTCATGACGAGGATGATGTCCGCGTCCCGAATCGTCGACAGCCGATGCGCGATGACGAAGCTGGTGCGGCCCTCCATGAGGTTGTTCATCGCCTGCTGGATATGCAGCTCCGTCCGCGTATCGACGCTGCTCGTCGCCTCGTCGAGGATCAGGATCGACGGGTCTGCAAGCACGGCGCGCGCGATCGTCAGGAGCTGCTTCTGTCCCTGCGAGATGTTCGACGCCTCCTCGTTCAGCACGGTATCGTACCCTTCAGGCAGCGTCCGGATAAAATGATCCGCATACGCCGCCTTCGCCGCGCGCACCACATCCTCCTCCGTCGCGCCCAGCTTGCCGTACGCGATGTTCTCCCGAATCGTGCCCTTGAACAGCCAGGTGTCCTGCAGCACCATGCCGAACTTGCTGCGCAGGCCGCCTCGGGTCTGCTCCGCGATATCGACGCCGTCAATCGTGATCCGCCCTCCGCTCAGCTCGTAGAACCGCATCAGCAGGTTGATCAGCGTCGTCTTGCCTGCGCCTGTCGGTCCGACGATCGCCACCGTCTGGCCTGCGCGCACATCGATGTTCATGCCCTCGATCAGCAACTCGCCCGGCTTGTAGCCGAACGCTGCCTGCTCGAACCGCACGTCGCCCCGCGTCGCTGCCGTTCTTCCGCCCTCCTTCGCCGTCGGCTCGGCGCTCTCCTCTTCCTCGTCGAGCAGCTCGAATACCCGCTCCGCGGAAGCAATCGTCGATTGAATGATGTTCGCGATCTGCGCCGTCTGGGAGATCGGCATCGAGAACTGCTTCGAATACGAGATGAACGCCTGCACGTCGCCGATCGAGATCGAATTCTGCATGACGAGAATGCCGCCCGCGATGGCGACGAGCACGTATCCGAGGTTGCCGATGACGTTCATGACCGGCATGACGATACCGGAGATGAACAGCGCGCGCCAGCCGGAATCGTACAGCCGCTCGTTCACGGCATCGAACTTCTCGATCGACTGCTTCTCCCGGCCGAATGCCTTCACGATCGCGTGGCCCGTGTACATCTCTTCGACATGGCCGTTCAACTCGCCGATCGCAGCTTGCTGGCCTCGAAAATGCTGCTGCGACCGCTTCGTGATCGCGCCGATGGCAACGAAGCTGAGCGGCAGCGTGAGCACGACGATCAGCGTCATGAGCGGACTGATCGTCAGCATCATGACGACGACGCCGATTAGCGTCACGATCGCCGTGATGAACTGCGTGAGACTCTGCTGCATCGTCGTGCTGATGTTGTCGACATCATTGACGACGCGGCTCAACGTCTCGCCGTGCGTCCGCGAATCGAAGTACTTGAGCGGCAGCCGCGCCAGCTTGGCATTCACTTCCTTGCGTAGGCCGTATACGACCCGCTGCGATACGCCGGCCATCACATACTGCTGCAAGAACCCGAACACGGAGCTGATCACATACAGACCGGCCAGCAGACCCATGATCTCGGCGATATAGCCAAAATCGATTCCAGCACCCGGAACGCCCTGCATCTTGCCCATCATGCCTTCGAAGATAGCCGTCGTCGCATTGCCGAGCAGCTTGGGACTAACGATCCCGAATACCGTGCTGAGCACGGCCGTCAGAACGACAATGGCAAGGCCTACGGAATGCGGCTTCAGATAACCTGCCAAGCGGCGAAGCGTAGCCTTGAAATTTTTGGCCTTCTGTACCGGCATGCCGAAGGCAGGCCGGGACCCCGGTCCGAAACCCGGAGGACCCATGGGCCGCGGGCTGCTGCCCTGACCGCCCGGTCCGCCGGAATTGCCGGATCCCGCTCGATTCTTGTCACTCATGCGATCTCCTCCTCTGACAGCTGCGACAGCGCAATCTCGCGGTAGACCTCGCAAGACTGCAACAGCTCGCGATGCGTGCCGATGCCCGCGATCCGTCCGTTATCCAGCACGACAATCCGATCCGCGTCCATGACCGTGCTGATCCGCTGCGCGACTACGAGCACGGCAGCACCGTTCGTCTCGTTCCTGAGCGCCTGCCGCAGCCGCGCATCCGTCTTGTAGTCCAGCGCGGAGAAGCTATCGTCGAAGACGTATACGTCCGGCCTGCGAACAAGCGCCCGCGCAATCGACAGCCGCTGCTTCTGTCCGCCGGACAGATTGCCGCCGCCCTGCGAGATTATCGCCTCATATTCGCCCTCCAACTCGCCGATGAAGTCGGCTGCCTGCGCCACCGATGCCGCATGGCGGATTTCTTCATCCGTAGCCGCCTGCTTCCCGTAGCGGATGTTGTCCGCCACCGTGCCGGTGAACAATAGCGCCTTCTGCGGCACGAGCCCGATCCGTTCGCGAAGACTTTCCTGCTTCATGTCGCGGACATTGACGCCTCCTAGAAGCACTTGCCCATCCGAGACGTCATAGAACCGGGGGATCAGGTTCATGAGCGTCGATTTGCCTGAGCCGGTGCCGCCGATAATGGCCGTCATTTTCCCCGCTTCGGCCGTGAAGGAGACCTGCTCGAGCGCAGCCATCTCCGCGCCCGGATATCGGAAGGTCACGTTCCGGAATTCGACGGACGGCTTGCCTGCCGTCGCCTGTGCCGACGCGCCGTTATCCGTCAGGCTCGGCTCCATATCCAGCACCTCCCGAATCCGGTTCCATGACGCCACCGCACGCGGGATCATGGTCAGCATCATGGAGGCGAAGACAAGCGCGAACATGATCTGCCATGCGTATTGGATGAATGCGATGAGCTCGCCGACTTGCATCTGACCGTTCTCGATGCGAATGCCGCCGAACCAGATGATCGCTAGGGAGGCCACGTTCATCACGAGCAGCACGACCGGCATCATGAAGGCCATCAGCCGATTCACGCGAATCGACGTGTCGGTCAAGTCCAGGTTGGCCTTATCGAAGCGTTCGCTCTCATATTCGTTCCGGTTGAAGGAGCGAATGACGCGGATGCCCGTCAGTTGCTCGCGGAGCACGAGTCCTAAGTGGTCCAGCTTCGTCTGCATCGCGCGGAACAGCGGTCCGCCCTTGCGGAATACGATCGCAATGAATAGCGCGAGTGCCGGCACGACCGCAATAATGACGATCGACAGCGGCGCGTCCTTCGAGGCCGCCATGATGATGCCTCCGATGCACATCATCGGCGCCATGACGATGACGCGCATCATCATCGTCATGACCGAGAGCACCTGCGTAATGTCGTTCGTCGTGCGCGTGATGAGGGATGCGGTGCCGATCCTGTCGAACTCCTCGAGCGAGAATCGCTCGACATGCCCGAACACGCGGCTGCGCAGGTCGCGTGCGCAGCCGCTCGCCGACTTCGACGCCCAGTAGCTGGCGCCGACTGCGCACGCACCCCCGATGAGCGTGACGAGCAGCATGAATGCGCCGATCCGCCAGATATGCGTCGAATCGCCCTGCACGACGCCATGATCGACGATATCCGCCATTAGCGTCGGCAGATACAGCTCGGACAGCGATTGCAGGAATACGAGCACGAGTACCAGAATCACCTGAATCCGATAAGGCTTCAGATATGAGAGAAGCTTCATCATCGATTATGTCTCCTTCGTTCCTAAGATTGTCTTGGACCCGGACCGCCCTCGAATAGCGGCGGCGTGCAGCCGCTTCCCGGATTCCGTTCCTCGTAGAACCGCGATACATCGTCCAGCAGTTCAATCAATTGGCCTGCTCTGTCCATGCCGAGATGTTCGATCAACTCCGACATGTTGTCGACCATCGCGACTTCCGCCGCCTGCGTCGCCTTGAGCCCTTCATCGGTGAGGCGAATCCGGACGACACGGCGATCCGCGGGATCCGGACAACGCTCTACCAGGCCCCTCGCTTCCAGCACATTCACCGTCTGTGTGGCGCTCGGCATCGTGATGCGCAAGGCACCGCTCAGATCCGATGCCTTCAGCCCCGCCGTGTTGCCGTTCTTGAACGACCGATAGAGCACGAATAGCATAATCGTCTCGCTCTTCGTGGAGCCGATGACCGGCTTCCTTCCCTGCCAATGAAGATGCCATTGACGGAACGCTCGAATCAGTTCGTAAGATAATGTACGGTGCGATGTCATAGCTGCCCTCCCCTTTTCAGAATCATTCTTTCATTAGACTTCCTAATATTTTATTTAGGTAAACTAATTATATGCACGCAGTTCCGCTCTGTCAATAACATCCAGAGCTGGCTGAATATTTTAGCGCGAAGGATACCACATTATTGAACATAGAAGAGAGAGAGAGGATGCGACCCCTCATGTCAATCGATACGCAGACGATGGTTAGAGCCCTGACCCCTGAAGGCCCGCAAGAATACTCCCCTGCGTTAACGTCATCCGAAATGGCGAACCTCTGGACACCGTACTTGAACGCCAGCATCGACGTACGCCGGATCGCCCACGCCTTGAACATCCGGCAAGACGGGATTCCCAATCATCCAGCATTGTCCGACGCTGTCGACCTTGAAGCGCTCGCGAATCGTCAGTAGCCCGCATGAGACAACGCGATCGCACGGAGGTTATTCTGTGGAGCATCGCTTTGCCGGGGTTTGGTCAACTGTTGAACGGGAAGTACTTGAAGGGTCTCTTGCTGGTCGGTTTGGAATTTCTCATCAACGTCCAATCCAGACTGAATGAAGTGATCATCTCGAGCTTCCACGGCGACTTTGAGCAAGCAGCCGCCCAAGCGGACTATCAATGGCTCATGTTCTATCCTTGCATCTACATGTTCGGCATCTGGGATGCCTATCGGGATGCAGGCGGAGGCGCCGCGCCTTATTCGTCCATCCCCGTCGCATTCGGCGCGTACTTCGGCACGATCGGCGTCATGTTCTCGCATGCGCTGCTAGGGGCAGTCTGGCTGGGCCTTGGATGCATGGCAGTCGGAATCGCAATCGGCCGGATCATCCGGAATATCCTGCGTCGGCGCATCCGACCGGATAACCGGCAGCCCGAATCGTAATCGCGCATGCTGTCCCGGAACCGCACCTGCGCCAGCGCTACGCCTTGCGGCGCGGAGGCGGCGACAAGAACGCGAGCAACGAGCCGGCAGCCCAGATCACGACGGAAGCCATCAGCATGAAGTTGTAGCTGCCGAATTGATCGTAAGCCCACCCGAACGGGATCGGTCCAAGCGCCGACCCGATAACCATCCCCGTCGTCGTGATGCTCTGGATGCTGCCTAAGTACTTGCGCCCGTAATAATTCGGCCAGATCACGCCCATAGGTATGTTCATCAGCCCTTGCGCGATACCCCAGGAGATCGCGAAGGCGAGCACCGTCGCTTCCGAATGCGCGAAGATCAAGATGACAGGCGCAACGATATTGAGCATGAACGTCAGCCCAAGCATTCGATGGACATTCACGCGCTCGACGATGAAGCCGGACGCGAGCGAGCAGCCGAAGCTGATCAGCGGAATCAAGCTCAGCACATAGGCGGTAGTCGTACGGTCTATGCCCTGCTCGCCTAAGATGGAGAAAATCTGGAACGTAATGCCGGTGTAGATCATGGCCGGAATCGCGCCGCAGATCAGGATGAACCAGAATGCTCGCGTGCGCAATGCCTCAGAGAGCGTCCATGAATCCTCTGCCTGCGCGACTACCGGACTGCCGCCGCTCTCTGCATCCCCTGCCGCGGCTGCTCCGTCCGGCTGCAACCCCACGTCTTCCGGCCGATTGCGCACGAAGTAGAAGGCCGCCGGGACGAACAGCACGATTAGCGCCAGCCCCAGCAGCCGCCATGTCTGCTGCCAGCCGTACCCGTCGATGAGCAGGTTGACCAGCGGCGGGAAGCTCGCCGCGCCCAGCAACCCGCCAAGACCGGCGAAGCTGAGTGCGCGTCCGCGATACTTCATGAACCACTGCGAGACGAGCGTGTTCGGGATCAGGGTCATCGAGCCTTGTCCGAAGTAGCGTACCATGAAGAAGCCGAAGAATAGCATGATCGGTCCGGAGACATAGCTATTGTAGAGACAGGCTAACGCGAGCAGCAGCGCGGCCAGCGTCAGCATGAGCCGGCGGCCGTAGCGGTCGACGAGCCGTCCCACGAAGAATAACAGCAAGCCTGACAACAGCGTTGCCGCGGAATAGATGGAGGAAACGGTCGTGCGGTCCAGTCCGAACTCCTGGATATACGATTCGATGAATACCGCATTCGAGAAGGTCTGCCCGGGTCCGGAGAAGAAGACCCCGAGCGCGCTGATCGCGACGATTAGCCAGCCGTAGTAGAAGCCCGTCTTCACGGGCAGTCGTTCCTTCGGCTGCCCGCCCCGGTTCTTAGAAGATAGGGATTGCGACTGACTCGATTCTGTCATGCTGTACCCTCCTGGAATGCTGTTCGATCATGGCATAAGTGAACGCATGCATGCTGCGAAATCTATTATAACACGCGTTCACAAGGTCGAATACCAACAGAAGACCGTCCCCGGTCCAGCCGGCAGCGGTCTTCTGCTTCCTTCATGAGCTTGCATGTCCGAGAGCCTTGCGCGCGCACGTATAGACTAGCCCGTTCCTTACCCATCCTATTGAGGATAGGAGGTGAGACAATGGCTAAGGATGTGCTGTGCGAAGTGAACTCCTGCAAGTATTGGGCCAATGGAGACAAATGCAACGCTTCCTCGATCTATGTCGTGAACCGCCGAGGCAAGCAGGCCGGCGATTCCGGCGAAACCGACTGCAAGACGTTCGAACCGAAAGTCTAGCTCGTCAGTCAGGCAGCCTCTGCGGGGCTGCCTGTTCTGCCTTCTTCAACAGAAGTATAACCAACATTGATAATGATTATCACTTCAGACAGGCAATCCGTTTATTTCAAGCCTGCTTCAATGGCTTTCGTCATATCGGCCACGGACGTTAAGCGGCCGCCGGACAGATACCACATGCCTGGATCCAAGCAGACAATGTTGTCGTTCTGGAACGCCTTCGTACCTTCCACGGGTTCATTCTCGATTACCGACTCCGCTTCTTCGCCCTCGCTCGCCACGACCGCATCGCGATCGATGACGAACAGATAATCCGGATTCTTCTCCGCGATGTATTCGAACGATACGCTCATGCCGTGCGTGCTGGCTTCGATTGCGCTATCGGCCTGCTGTAAGCGCAGGCTCCCGCTTCGGCATCATTCATGACGTGTTCGGCTGCCGATCACACGAATAGCCCTCAGCCGATTAGGCTGAGGGCTTCGTATGCAGCTATCCGAAATCGCGGCAGATCGATGCCCTCATGGCAGTTTGTCAGGCTGTCGATCTACGTCGGCAACGGCTCAGTCGCTGTCCGCGATGATCGATTTCACCCGTCCGACTTGACCGTCCTGCAATCTAACCTTGATGCCGTGCGGATGATTCGGAGAATTGGTTAGAATATCCTTGACGATGCCTCGCGTCGTCTTGCCGGTGCGCTGGTCCTGCTTCAGCACGATGTCGACTGCCAGGCCCGGCCGGATGCTGCTTCTCTGTTGTCCGTTCATGACAAGCGCTCTCTTCCTTTCCGCTGTTGTCGTTGCCAATCCACTATAGCATAAACCCGTGCATTTGCTTGTATGCGCTGACAAGCGCTTTCCGGTATAATACAGGGGGAAGCACGATTCAATCGCGAATGAGGTGACACCATGGTTCAGGAGACGGAGACGTCCCCCCTGGACGCGCCCTCCGGAACCGGCGCGTCACAGAAGCTCTGCGCGCACTGCCGCGCCTATAAACCGCTGAGCGAGTTCATACGCCGCACCGGCAGGCGATCCGGCAAGCAATCTCGCAGAGGCGCATGCCGGGACTGCCGTAAGCAGCGCGCCCTGCATGGCACGGACCCGGCAGACCTGCTGCTGACTTCTGTGCCGGAGCTGCCCGAGCTGCCTGAGCCGTCTGCGGACTTGCACGATCCCGCGCCTGCCTCGCCGGCGAAGAAGCGCAAGCGCAAGCGGCGCCGCCGCTCCGGCAGCAAGAAGCTGCTGACCGCGCGCGTGATCAGGCCGCTTCCCGAGCCTCCTCCCCGTCCGGAGGGACCGGATGCATCCGTGCTCGTCCCGTCGAAGGAGGGCGTCATCTGGATGCAGGGCCGCACGGATAAAGGACGCCGCTGGCGGCAAGAGACCGATCTCGAGACGGCCGTCACCTTGGTGAACGAGCACGCCGCATTCGTCGTGAATCGGCGTACGATCCGCAGACTGTACAGCAACCGCGCCTTCCGATCGTATATTTTGACGCGCGACCGTTATACTTGCTATTTTTGCGGCCAGTACGGCGATACGATCGACCATCTGCTCCCCCGCGCCAAAGGCGGTCATACGACGCCGATGAACTGCGTCTGCGCCTGCAATCTGTGCAATCAGAGCAAAGCTGACCGCGATCTGGACGAGTTCATGGGCGCCGATCCATCCTAGTGCCACTACAACATACGGAGGTCGACCTACATCATGTCTAAACCTAGAATTATCGTTACCGGCGGCAGCGGCTTAGCCGGCATCTGGATCTTGAAGCATTTTGTCGAGCATGGCTACGAGGTCATCAACCTCGACGTGAAGCTGCCGAAGGAGCCGATCTGCCGTACGATTATTACGGACCTGAACGATCTCGGCCAAGTGCATAACGCGCTCGCGCCCTATGCCGGCGGGCAGCGCAAGCAAGTAGAAGGCATCGTGCATATGGCCGCGATTCCGCAGGCCTACACGCATCCGAACGATGTCTGCTTCCGCAATAACGTCATGTGCACCTACAACATTCTCGAGGCCGCCGCGAACC